>JAKSKF010000020.1 GCA_024401825.1 Bacteroidales bacterium | reverse complement strand
TCCAGCATCGCGTCCGCATTGGAGCTCGCGAGTCTCTCGATGCGCACCGTGATGTCGATGAGCCCGGGAATCTGTCCCTTTAGCCCCTCGAGCCCGTCCTTGATGCCACACATCACGGCCGGCTTGGCGGCGACGGAAAGTGCCCGGCTGACGTTGGTGAGATCCTCCGCCTTGCGATTGGCCTTCCGTATCCCGGACTTGTCAGGTTTGAGGGCATACCCGTCCGTCGTCCTTGACTCGGAATCGGAGGAACCGCCATAGGCCGCAACGAGGCCTCCTTCATACAGGAACCTTCCCTTCATTCCGGACACTTCAAGGTTGTTGGACCCTCCCGTAAAGCCGGACACGGTCATTTCGGCCACCTCCGACAGGTTGAATTCATCTTCTTCTGCCTTTACCAGAGTTATGAGTATCACTCCGTCCAGGTTGCCGTATTCGGGCCTGGGCTCGCTGACAATCTCCACTGTTTCCACTGCCTTTGCGGGAACCATTGCAAGGTCGGAGTGACGCTCCAGCCTCCTTCCGTTCACGAATATTACGGCCCTGCCCTTCCCGGCTATTTCAAATGAGCCGTCAACCGCCGCCAGGGAAGAAATCTTGAGCAGGATGTCGTAGGCATCGTCCAACTTCTCAAGGGAAGTGCCACGGACCTGTTTGACGTTGATATCCCCGGCATATGACGGACATATGCACAGGGATATCGACAGTATGATGAGAATGAGCCTCTTCATCCGGCCTACTCAGCCTGATATACTTTTTCTCCTTCGAACCAGGTGGAGACCACCTTCGTGTTGTGGATATCCTTGACAGGACATTCCATCACATCCTTGTCGATAAGGAGGAAGTCGGCATATTTCCCGACCTTGATGCTACCTCTCTCGTCCTCGCAGTGCATCTGCCAGGCACCGTTGACTGTGAGCGCCTGAAGCGCCTGCTCGCGGGTGATGAGTTCCTCCGGCCACCAGGGTCTTGTGTATCTGTCGGGCTCTCCGGGATAAGGGGTGCTGCCGGTAACGGCTATCTCCATAATTCCGAACGGGTCGTAGGGAGAACCGGAAGTGGCGGGGAAGTCACAGTGTGAGGTCATTACGATGGAATTGTCGAAATAGGACTTCATAGGGTAGGATTTCCAGGACACGCTTTGCGGAGTAATCATTCTGACCGGTTCCCACATCTCGTCTGTCAGGACGTGCCAGAGCATACCGCTGACGACCACGATGCCATTGTCGGCAACTCTGCCGAAGTCTTCCTCGGGCATATTGCGCACGTGTACGAGAGTGTTTCTGGCCTCCTTGGTACCCTTAGCCACAAAAGCGTTCACGGCGCGGTGAACGGCAGCGTCGCCCATCGTATGGATATGCATCGTGAACCCCTGCGCGTTGGCCTTGCCGGTGATGTCGGTCACCTCGTCTTCTTCCCAGTTGGCAATGCCCGGGTGTCCGTCGGGATAGGGCTCGATGGTCAGGCCCGTACCGCCTTCGACAGTTCCGTCAATGAAGAGCTTGACATAATTGGCATTGATGTGCCCTTTTGTATATTTCCCGCATTCGAATGCCTTTTCCAGCTCTGCGTCCACATCCTCGCAGGAACTGTCGAATTCGTAGGACATTCCCAGAAGGATGTGCAGCTTGCCCTCGGCATCAAGTTTCTCCGCTACGTCAAAGTAACGCGAATTGCCGAAACAGTTGGACCAGCCGTCCATATATGATACGTATCCGTTGGCCAGAAGCATCTGCTGTGACAGCAGCGTGGCCTGTTCGGCGACCTCGTCGGTAAGAATCTCGTCAAAGTCGACGCCCCTGTTGCGCACGTATGCCACTGCTTGCTCCAGAAGGAGTCCGTCAGGTTTTCCGGAGGCGTCCTTGCGTATCTCTCCGCCCCTGATTTCCCCCTTGAGGACATTGCCTTCCGCATCGATGATGCCCGCATTGCGAAGGCATACGGAGTTTGCAAGGCTCTTGTGACCCTCGGAATCGTGGATGAAGACGGCCACGTCTGGACAGATGGCGTCCAGTTGCCCGAGTGTCGGCATCCCCTGGGTTTCGAAGGTGATATGATTCCAGCCGAAGCCGAAGATACAGGACTTGCCCTTTTGCTTGGCATCTGCGTACGCGAGCTTGAGTTTCTCGAAGAATGACTTGACGTCATCAGTGACGGGGTCGAGCATAAGGCCGCCCATACATCCCAGGGAATTGCCCATCAGATAGTGCGCGTGTCCCTCGAAGCATCCGGGCATAACCATTCCTTTCCCGGTATGGTCGATTACTTCGGTGACGCCCTCCTTGATGTAGGACCCGGCGCCTTCCCTGTCACCTACATAGATGAATCTGCCGTCCTTGACGGCGATTGCCTCGGCGGAGGGAGATTCAGTGTCTGAGGTGTACACGGTGCCGAATATGACTGTGTCCGCCACTTTGTCGTTGCAGCATCCTGCAGCCAGCAGCGCGGCTGATGCGAATGCGATGATTGATTTTTTCATATTGATTTGTTTAAAGAATTAGAAAGTGTAATTGATTCCGAGCAGCGCTGCCCTCCGCATCTGTGAAGTGGAAGATACCTTGATATAGTTGAAATCGGCATTCCAGGTTTCCTCGTACCTGTCCTTGTCAACTATGTCCTTCAATTCGGCATACAGGTCAAGACCTTTGATGAGGGTCTTTGAAAAACGGATGCCCGCCACCACGTCTTCGCCCTTGAGGTTGTAGGCGGACTGTTTGGCGCTTATATATACAAGACTGGAGGATAGTTTTGTCGTTTCGTTCAGGAACACGTTGACCGAAGTGCCCAGTTCATAGTTGAAGTCTTCCTTGCTGACGGTTTTGTCGTTGCCGTAGATGTCGTAGTTGAATCCGGCCCAAATCTCAGCCTTGACGTCCCTTCCGTTCATCTTCAGGTCCAGCCTGGCCCCGAATGAATCCTGCCTCTTGTTGTTTATCCAGGTGTACACGGTCTTGACCACGGGGTCCGTGATGTCCTTGGACTTCTCCAGGTCGATGACCTTCTCGGCGGTGTTTCTCCTGTCACGGTAATTGAGGTCGAGACTTGTGACGAATATGCCCTTCGTATATGTGTACCCCAGATTTATCTTGTCCGTGACTTCCGGCTTGAGTTCGGAGTTCCCTATGAAGTACTCTCCTTCGGAATTTCCTATGGTAAGGGTAGGGCACAGTTTCTTGTAGTCCGGACGTGAAATGGCCCTTCCGTAGTTCAGGGCCAGACGGTTCCTGTCGTCGATGCGCCAGGTGACGCTTGCGGCAAGAAGATTCTGGAAATCGAATTTGTCGAACAGTCCGACTATGTCCTCCCGGCTCTTTCTTTCGTCAAGTTTGTCCAGCATCGCGTGCCAGTATATCTGAACCCTCTCCTTGACGGAGAAGTCGAACCTGCCTACGGAACAGGTCAGATTCACATAGGGCTCCGTGGAGTGGGAATTGTAGAAGTAAGACTGCCTGTAATCCGTGGAATCCCTCCAGTGACCGTTGACCATAGTCTCTGCGGAGTACCCGTCAAGGTCCTGGTTGGAGATGTAGTCCAACCCGGCCTTCAGTTTCAACAGGCTTCCCGAGAACCTGAACACGTCGTCGTACGATGCGGACAATCTTGTGTCGAAGTCATTCAGACAACTGAAAGTGGCGTAATTCCTGGGTTTGGAATAGAATGCCCCCGACGTTATTCTCCGTTTGGCGTCCGCGTTCATCCCTGTCGTCTCCGACACGCTGATTTCGAGCCTGGCGTCGGGCCTGTTTTCAAACTTGTGGGAATAGTTGATTTTCCCGGTAATGTTGTGGCTGCCTGCGGAGACGGTGTCAATCTGCGTCCCCTGAATGGCCTCCCTGCTCAGTCCGTTGTATCTTTCCGTCTCGAGGGAGGAATGCTCGTCCTTACCGCTGAATCCATAACTGACCGTGGCTGACAGGACGTCGGAGGGGTTGAAGAAATATCCGAAATCAATGTTCACGCCGGCCTTGTAGTTCCTGGGGTTTATGGTTTTGCATTCGCCCTTGTAGTATTCGCTCTGCTCTTTCTTGACGTCGAGGATGGACGTGGTCTGCACGGACGGCAGGAAGCTGTGGTCGAGTGTCAGTCCGGCGCCCGCATAAAACTTGCTTCCGGAATATTTCAGGTCGAAATCTATGTTCTCGCTGTTGTTCCTCCCGAGGTTCCAGGCCCCGTCGGCCTTCAATGCTCCGCTCCACTGCGCGTGGGCGGGAACTGAGCACAAGGCAACCGATGCCGCAAGGATAACCGCTCTCTTTCTCATCCGTCTCAAAGTTTCTTTATTCCCCTCATTTTGCAGAATTCGCTCAAATCCTTTATCAGGATGCGGCGCAACGGAGCCCTGTCAATCTCGTCACAAGGGACGGTTATCCGGAACAGGTTGAATCCGGGCGAAGACTCCTGGACTCCGAGATACAGGCACTTGCCCTTGATTTGGGGATACTTGCTCTCTATGTCGTCGAAGAACAGGTTGAATTCCTCCTCTACCTGCTGGAAGCCGTGGCTCGGATCAAGCTTGACGTCGAGTCTCACCGCGGACGGCTTGCTTGTCATATTGACCACGCCGTTGACCGCGCTGTTGTAGAAAATCTTCACGTTTCCGTCTATGTCCTCCACCTTCGTGGTACGTATTCCTATCTCCGTGACCTTCCCGCAAAAACCGTTGATTTCCACAATGTCACCTACCCGGTAGTCCTTCTCCAGTATTATGGATATTCCGGCAAGGATGTCGGTTATGAGGCTCCTGGCTCCCATACCTACCATCACCGAGAATGCACCGAGGGAGGCCAGCACTCCGGTCGTGTCCACGCCGAACATAAAGAGGGTTATGAAGGCGGCGACAATGTAGCCAGTGTAGCGCAGCAGTGAGACAAGAAGCTGGCAGACGGTCTCCGTCCCGGCGTTGAGGGCGCTGCCGAGCACCGACATAAGCTTGGTCAGCACGAAAAGCAGGAAGGAGAAACTCATTATGACTATGAGCATCGTGGTTATGGAGAAGATGTTGACTCCTCTCTGCCAGGCGAAGGAAACGAGGTATCCGGAGAGAGAGTCCGCGGGACCGCTGACCGACCCTCTGACAAGTACCAGGGTCATTGCGAACAGGAGGATGAACCAGATGAACCTGATGGATTTCAGTATCCTTTGGGACGGGCTCGGCCTTCTTCCGGCCTCCATATCAGGTTTTGCGAGCCCTGCGTCCGGGGCGTTCTGCCTGGCTTCCAGTTCCTGACGGGAGAGCGCCTCAAGCTTTTCCGTTCTCTCCGGACCGTACACGAGCAGGATGGCCAGCAGGACGAGCATCGTCAGCAGGGTGACGGCAAAAGTGGTGGCTGTGCTTGCCGCCCTTCCCGCATAGACTTCGCTCACGGGACTGAAAGACATTATGTAATAGTCGTTCCTTGCGCCGCTTGTCAGTCTGGTGGCCAGGAAATATCTGCGGCCGTGCATCTTGTGGAACCCCGCGTAGCCGTCGGTATAGGCGGCGGCCGGGATGCTCTTCACGTCCTGTTTCAGTGCTTCCGACACATAGATTGTCCTGCGGTCTTCAGTGGCGGTGGTCATTATGTAGAGACTCTGTCCTGTCTCGGAGGCGGAGTCGAAGGTGTTCCTGATTGATTGCAGGGTAGAGTTGTTCTCCAGCACCTGCTTGTCCAGACTGTAAACCAGGATTGCGTCGGACATATCCGAGCCCCTGCGAAGGGTGAAAGGCGCGGCTATCATCAGACTTTCCTCGTTGAAGAACTCGCACACGGGGCGGACTCCGTCGATTACGTCAAATACGCAGGCGTCTGCGGGATTGTCCCGGGACAGCCTCAGGTTACGGCGGGTTCCGCTTGTGCTGAGGAGTTTCCCCTCGCTGTCAAACACTGAGAAACTGGCGGAAGGCTCGACCCTGGCAAGTTCCCCGAGCCAGGGGTTGCAGATTTCCACCGTCCTTTCTGCGCCGCTCTCATCCCTGACGGTCTTGAGTCTGGCCGCGTCCCGGCAGTCGAGCAGGCTGCCCTGGCGTTCTTCCAGTACGGACGCAGCTATCTTCAGGAAGACGTCGGCGTCCTCGGTCTGGGCATTCAGATTGTCCACTGTCGTCTTGTCTATCCTGCTCAGACTCCCGGACACTTCCGCTATGTTCCATCTCGATGTCCAGATTTGGTTCCCCACCATATTCAGGGTGTTTATGTAGAACCCCGCGGCGGTCACTATCACTATGCATACCAGGGAGAACGGCAGCAGTATCCTGGCTTTCTCGGCATCCAGCGACAGTCTCTTCTTCCTGCCGAAGCGGAGCAGGCCGCTCACCCTGATTTGAAGCTTGCCGGGTTCCTCGTCTATGTACAGACTGTACAGCTGAAGAAGGAAAGTGACTGTCAGAATCGTCACGAGCAGTATGAGCAACGGTCCTGTGGGTACTGCCCCCTCGTCGCTGCAGGCGGCCAGTATGGTAAGGTCGCCCAATACCTCGGACTTGTACTGTATCGTCCTGTACCTGAAACGTAAACCGAATGCGTCGGCGTGTCCTGAACTTGGCGTGTGAATGGCGGACTCGTCGATGCCGAGTTCTCCTATGCTCTTTCCGCTCAGGTCACCCTCCTCAATCTTGAGCGATATGACACTGCCCTCAGTGTTGTCTATCGGGACAATGACCATTCTTTCATCGACAAATCCGAACAGTCCGCTGAGGTTGTCAAGGGAATAGATTGAAGCGTAGTTGCCTTTCAGCGAAGCCGGCATCACGAGCCGCTGTCTGCCGTAATCGGTGGCGAATATCTTGTATGCGCTCCCGTCCCCGGATTTCCGTATGGCGGTGCAGGTGTCGCCGTCCCCTTCGACAAGGAGCCGGTATTCGTCGGGGGAAAGAGGCTCCAGTTCCGTCAGTTTCTTTCCTGTGCAGCCTTCCGGCGTTCCGTTTGTTATGATGCCGTCCCTGCCGGTGACGTAGATTTCCGTTCCGGCGCTTTCGGCCCTGAACCTTTCGATGACCTTGTCCGTTCCTCCGGTCTCGAACAGGGTCCGTATGGCCGCCAGGTCCCTTTGGAAGGAGGCGTCATACTCCCGGATGGTCGCCAGCCTTTTCTCTGTCTCGGAGTCCAGCTGGGCCGGTATCTCGGACAGGAGTCTCCCGGCGAGCCTGTCCTCTGCGGAATTGTTGGAAATTGTCTGGAATACAATCATCACGACGGCCGCCGCCACTGTGGACAGGACGGACGTCAGGGCTGACTTGAAGGTTTTGCGCTCTGTCATATCTGTCAGAATTTCTTCACCAGACCTATGCCGTAGTCGGCGAGACCCTGGGCAATGCCGGAGAATCCTCCCTTGTGGAGGTCCCAGGTACTTGTCGTTACGACTCTGTCCATATAGTCTGACCTTGTTCCGTACCATCCCAGGGATATGAATCCGATGTGAAGCTGCAGGGCGAGCTTCTCAGTAAGGTCAATGTTCACTACGGGAAGTATCTGGAATCCGTACTCGGTCTGCCTGCCCCACTCCGTGCTGGATGATTTCCTGTCGGTGTTGTAGTATTGTCCAACGAATGCGTTGGCTTCGGCCCATACGCTTACCTTCTTCCAGTTCAGCAGCCTGTACCCGAAGAAAGGCGACAGACTCCATCCGATTGCCCTGTTCACGGAATTGTAGTTGTCCTTGGCTCCCTCCAGGCCCGTCTTGTCCGTGCCGTATACGGTTCCTGACGCGATGCGCCCGAACGCGAATCCTATTCTGCCTCCGACCTGCATCTTGTCACCGAGGTTCCAGTACATCTTGGGCATCAGACTGATAATGTAGGCGAATTCCTTGTCATTTGTCGCTCCGGACGAGAATGCCGTGTGCTCATTGCCGAAATTGATGCTGAAGGAGCCTCCGAAGTGGAACTGCGCGTTCGCCGTGTATGCGAACAGTACAAAAAGCAGAGTCAGGAAAATTTTCCGTAAAAAGTTCATAATGGAATTATTGTTTTATCTGTGTATAATCAGACAAATATAATAAAATTTCTGCTGATGCCGTCAGTGTCTGTTCCTGAATCCGCCGTCCCTTTTGAAATTATTTAAAACTCCTTGAACGGGGGCTTGAATTATTTAAATTTTTGTTTAATTTTGTAATCATATACTAAAACCTGAACCTTATGCCTGCCCAAATTCTGAAAGAAAGTCAAGTCAAGACTTTTTCCTTGAAGCGCGAGATAGTCAGAATCTGCATAAAGAAAGACAAGGCCAGCATCGCCGATTTCAGCAAATCGCTCAACACCAGCATTCCCACCATAACCAAACTTGTCCAGGAAATGGTCTCCGACGGTTTCCTGCAGGCCTACGGCAAGGTGGGGACCAAGGGAGGCAGGAGGCCCTGCGTTTTCGGACTGAATCCTCTGGCCGGATATTTCATAGGTGTGGACATAGGCAGGCAGCATTTTCACCTGGCCGTGACCGACTTCACCGGAGAGCTCATCCATTATATGCAGGACATTGAGTTCGTGCTGGAGGACAATCACGAGTCTTTCAGCACTCTCTGCCGTATGATTAAGGAGCAGGTGTCGAAGGCGGGCGTCCCCTGGCCCAAGATTATGGGCGCGGGAATCAGCCTGAGCGGAAGGGTGAACCCTGAAAAGGGCTACAGCCTGAGTTATTTCGTGAAGAGCGAAATTCCACTGACCGAGCTGTTCCAGCAGGAACTGAACATCCCCGTCAACATAGAGAACGACTCCCGCGCGATGACTTACGGAGAGTATATGAACCTCGGAAAACACGCCGACCCCAATATGCTGTTCTTCAACATCAGCTGGGGTCTCGGTATGGGTATAGTACAGAACGGCAGCCTTTATTTCGGCAAGTCCGGATTCTCCGGCGAGATAGGGCATTTCCCTATTCTGGACAACAACAGGATGTGCCGCTGCGGCAAGATAGGCTGTCTTGAAACAGAAGTCTCCGGGCAGGCCCTTCACCGTATGATAATAGACGGCATCAAGAACGGAAAGCGCTCCTCCCTGCAGAAGGTTTACAAGGAGAACGGCGACATCACCCTTCCCCAAATCCTCAATGCAATAGAGCAGGAGGACGTGCTGACGATAGAGAGTCTTGAGCATATGGGCAACGTGCTCGGACGTTCCATAGCGGGCCTCATCAACATATTCAACCCCGGCCTTGTCATCATAGGGGGGCAGCTGATAACGGGAGGCGACTATATGATGCTGCCCATAAAGTCCGCCATCAACAAGTATTCGATGGCAAGGGTCATAAGCGACACCCGTGTGACTATGTCGACCCTGGGAAGAAAGGCCGCGGCCATAGGGGACTGCCTCCTGTCCCGCGGCAAGGTTATGGGAATAATGTAACAGTGGTATTATGGCAAGAATGGGTATGAAAGGCAAACTGACGGCCGGCTGTCTGACCATAGCCGCCGTCCTGCTTGTATCCTGTATGATTTCCGTAATGGAATTCATGAAGGTGGACAATTTCGCCACCGACCTGGCCTCCAAGGCCGTGAAGGATTTTTCGAGAATAAGGAGGCTTTCCCAGGATGCCTTCGACTACAATCAGGAGCTCCTGACGGTAATCGGGGTCGACTCCCTGGTGACGCTGCCTCCCTTTGACATAGAGAATTTCCAGGCCCGATGCGACACCCTGGCAAGGAGTCTGAACACGCACGGGACAGTGGTCGTCACCGATTCCCTGAAACAGTCCTTCCTCCGTTTCTACAAGGCCGCTGAAGACCTTCCGGACGTGCTTGAGTCCGATTTCATCAACACCAGGTCCTGGTATTTCAGCGAACTCCAGCCAAAATACAAGACGGTCCAGGACAACATCGACCTGCTCAATGCCGAGACCTTCAGGATGCTGGATGACGTCAGCCGGAACTTCGACCGTGATTTCTTCAGGAGCATAATTCCCGGAATCGTGGCGGTCGGGGTGGCCATCCTTATGGTTCTCCTGCTTATGTTCTATCTCATTATCTACTATGCCAGGCCCCTGGACAAGATTCTTTCCGGGATGAAGGCATACACTGCGACGAACAAGAAGTACAATTACCGCTTCGAGGGCGATGACCAGCTCTACGAGCTCAACGAAGGCATAACGGGACTCGCCGAGGACAACTGGATTCTGCGCAAGCGAATCAGCGACTTGAGGAACGCGGCCAAAGAGAACGGGAAATGAACTGGAAAGTCATAAGCAGATACGTGGGAATAGCGTTGCTGGTGAGCGCGCTGTTTATGCTGATTTCCCTGGGAATCTCAATTCTGGACGGAAAGGACAGTACCTTTGCTCCTCTGCTTGTCAGTTTCCTGCTCACGGCTCTCGTGGGCGCATTCCCGTTCATATTCGTCCACAAGACAACGACAATCTCCCTCAAGGAAGGCTATGTGATAATAGTCCTTTCCTGGCTGCTGTCCTTCGTGTTCGGAATGTTGCCCTACGCGCTGTGGGGCGGCCCGTTCAATCTGGAAAACGCCTGGTTCGAGAGCGTTTCCGGTTTCACAACCACGGGGGCGACGACCCTCGCGTTCATTGAGGAAATACCACACAGCCTCCTGTTCTGGCGCAGTTCCACCCACTTCATCGGAGGATTGGGCGTAGTGGTGTTCCTCCTGCTGATAATTCCTCCCGGAAGCCCTGTCCGCCTCAGGCTCACCAATATGGAACTCTCATCCGTTTCACGCGGGGCATACCGTATCCGCGCAGGCAAGACGGTGTATGTGTTCGCATACGTCTATCTTGGAATAGGACTTCTCGCCTTTGTCTCCTACCTTCTGGCGGGGATGCCGGCCTTCGATGCGCTGAATCACGCGATGAGCGTCTGCGCTACCGGCGGCTTCAGCACCAGGAGCCTTTCCATAGCAGCCTTCGGCTCGCCTCTCATAGAGTTCGTGACCATTGTCTTCATGCTGCTCGCATCATTGCATTTCGGCCTGCTGTATATCTCAGTTGCGACACGCTCCCTCAAGCCCCTGGGCAATCCCGTGGTGCGCTTCTTCCTGATTTCATTCCTGTCGGTGTCCCTGCTGACTTCGCTCATCATCAGGATGTCGGGAGTGGAGCCGACCTGGGGGACTGCCCTCTGGCATTCACTTTTCCAGATAGCCAGCGTGGTTTCCACCACAGGCTTCGCTGTCTGCGACAACTCTTCCTGGCCGATGCTTGCCAACGTGATGATGCTCTTTATGGCCATAATGTGCGGCTGCGCGGGCTCGACCACGGGAGGTGTCAAGGCTGACCGTATGCTTGTGCTCGGCAAATCCATCGGACTTCAGGTCAACAGGATACTCAAGCCCACCGCCGTCAGCGAACTCCGACTGGGAGGACGCTTCCTCAAGGACGGCGAGGTGGCGCCCCAGATACTCTACATCGCCCTCTACGCAGTGCTCCTGGCCCTGTCGGTGCTTTTGACCCTCCTTCTGGGTATGAACAACCACAACGCCTTCGCCGCGTCCATATCCTGCCTGAGCAACGTCGGCCCCGCAATACAGGAACTCGGTTCGCTCGGAAACTTTGCTGACGTGCCCGCCGGAGCGAAGCTGGTCTTCACTCTTGATATGTTCCTGGGCCGTGTCGAAATCTATCCGGTCCTTGCGGTCGTGGCGATGGTCTTTGAACGGCGCAGGGGCTGATGGACAGGACTGGAATCCTATACGGCGACTTTGTCAGGGAACTCGGCGTGGAGCCCACTTCCTGTCAGGACAGACTCCTGCGGGACATCGCGGAATTCATTTGCGGCGACGACTCTGACATACTTGTGGTGAACGGTTTTGCCGGCACGGGCAAGACTACCGCCGTGTCCGCCGTAATCCGTTCCCTGAGAATGCATCGCATCCATTCGGTGCTGCTGGCGCCCACGGGCCGTGCCGCCAAGGTGCTGGAACAGTATTCATCCCGTCCGGCTGCCACAATCCACAAGCACATATACCGTCAGAGTTCAGTCGGCGCCGACGGCTACGGGCAGTTCAAGCTGGCCCCCAACAAGGCCAGGAACACGCTTTTCGTGGTGGATGAGGTCTCCCTCATCGGAATCGAGGATGCGCAGCGGCAGTCCACAATGCTGTTCGGGACCGGAAACCTGCTGGAGGACCTTGTGAACTTTGTCCGTGCCGGAGATGATTGCAGACTGATTCTGATAGGGGACAGCGCCCAGCTTCCGCCCGTCGGACTGGACAGCAGCCCGGCTCTCAGCCCGGAATATATGGAGAACTTCGGAGGCGTGCGGTTCTCCCGTCTGACCACCGTCGTGCGGCAGGCCCTGGAGTCCGGAATACTTGCCAACGCCACCGCCCTCAGGGAGGTCATAGACAGCGCGCGGTCATCGTCACAGGACGCTCGAATCAGGCTCTCGGTCAAGGGCTTCCCCGATGTCTGCAGAATCAGGGGAGGGGAACTGGTGGAATGTATCGGCGACGCCTACTCGAAGTACGGGGAAGACAACACCATAATCCTGTGCCGTTCCAACAGGAAGGCAATCAGGTACAATATGGGAATACGCTCGATGGTGCAGTTCAAGGAGGAGAAACTGGTGCGGGACGACAGGCTGATGATTGTCAGGAACTGCTACCAGTTCGTGGAGGAGGCTGACGGGCTGGACTACATAGCCAACGGAGACATTGCTAAACTCGTGAGGATAAGGAATTACGAGGACAGGTACGGCCTGCACTTTGCCGACGCCACCCTCTGCTTCCCGGACTACAACTCGGTGGAAATCAATGCCAAGGTCTGCCTCGACACTTTGGAAAGCGATTCGGCGGCCCTGACCTGTGAACAGCAGAACGCCCTGTATGCGGGCGTGTCCGAAGATTATTCCCATCTCGGCTCGAAGAAGAAAATCTGGGATGCCGTGCGTGAGGACAAGTATTTCAACGCGCTGCAGCTCAAGTATGCGAACGCGGTGACCTGTCACAAGAGCCAGGGAGGCCAGTGGGACTGCGTCTTCATAGACTGCCCGTTCTGGATGGACTCCCAGACCGTGGATGACGCGAAATGGCTGTACACTGCTCTCACCAGGGCCGTCAAACAGGTTTATCTGGTCAATTTCGATGACAGATTCTTTTTTTAGCCCATTTGTTATAAATTTGCGGTACGATAAGGAAAACAAAAGTTTCAGATATGCCTAAAATTGAATTCGGAACCGGCGGAATCCGCGCGGAAATGGGCGAAGCCCAAGGACTTATGAACCGCGAGACCGTGGCTGTAGCCACTCAGGGCCTTGCAAATTACCTCAATTCCCACAAGACTCCGGGCAAGGAGTTGAAGGCTTGCATCAGTCACGACTCACGCAACAACAGCCGTCTCTTCGCCGAGGTCACGAGGGACGTGCTCTGCGCCAATGGAATAAAGGTTTACATCTTCGAGGGGATACGTCCCACCCCTGAACTCAGCTATGCGGTTCGGACCACCGGCTCCGACGCAGGCGTGATGATTACCGCGTCCCACAACCCCAAGGAGTACAACGGATACAAGGTGTTCGGCTCCGACGGCGCTCAGGTGACTTCTCCCGTCGATACCGATATCGTGGCCGAAGTGGCCCGAATCCGGTCAATCGACCAGTGCCTTCTTGATTCTCCCGACAAGGCTCCCTTCGAGGTGCTGGGAGAGGAGATGGACAGGCGGTATCTCGACGACATCCTTTCCCTTATGCTCAGCCCCGAGGCGCGCGCAAAACATCCGGAACTCAAGTTCGTTTACACTCCTCTCCACGGTTGCGGCGTGAATCTGGTGCCCAGGTGCCTTGAACGCCTCGGCTTCAGGAACGTTTTCCACGTTCCGGAGCAGGACGTTCCGGACGGAAATTTCCCCACCGTCGTTTCTCCCAATCCCGAGGAGGCCACTGCCCTTAAGATGGCGCTCGACAGGGCACGTGAGACGGGCGCGGACATTGTCCTTGCCACCGACCCCGACGCGGACCGTATGGGAATCGCGGTCAGGAACGATGACGGCGAACTTGTCCTGCTGAACGGCAACCAGACGGCTTCCGTGCTGACATACTACATTCTCAGCCGATGGAAGGAACTCGGAAAACTTGACGGAAAACAGTATCTGGTAAAGACTATCGTGACCACGGAACTTGTCAGGGAAATAGCCGAGTCCTTCGGAGTGAAGGTTTACAATGTCCTGACCGGCTTCAAGTACATAGCCGAGGTCGTACGCAGGAACGAGGGCAAGACCACCTTCGTCTGCGGCGGTGAGGAAAGTTACGGCTTCAACGTGGGTGAGTTCGTGCGTGACAAGGACGCGCAGATTGCCTGCTCGATGGTGGCGGAATGCGCCTGCTGGGCGGCTGAACAGGGGCTCACGTTCTACCAGCTGCTTCAGAAGATATACGCCCGTTACGGCTACCGCAAGGAAGGACTCGCGTCCCTTGTCCTCAAGGGGGAGGACGGCTCTCTCAGAATCAGGGAGATGATGAGTTCCCTGAGGTCCGACCCGCCCGCTCGCTTGTGCGGAAGTCCCGTGGTGAAGGTGGTGGATTATCTGGATACCGCGAAGACGGGTCTTCCTTCTTCAAACGTTCTCCAGTTTTTCGACGAGGACGGTGACGTCGTCAGCGTGCGTCCATCCGGCACGGAGCCCAAAATCAAGTTCTACTTCGGGGCCAGGGGGGACGATGCGGACGAGCGCCTGGCAAAACTCAGGCAGCAGTTCGTCAGCGCGCAGTGAGCGCAGTCGGGGTTCAGCGCGCGGCAGACGTATCTCCCGTGCAGTATGAGCCAGTGATGCGCCAGAGGCCGCAGTTCTTCAGGAATGTGACGCTCGAGGTCCCTTTCGACGGCCTCGGGCGTTTTTCCTCTGCTCAGGCCTATCCTTCCCGACACTCTGAACACGTGAGTGTCCACTGCAATGACCGGGGCGTTCCATATTATGGAGCACACCACGTTGGCCGTCTTCCTGCCGACCCCGGGCAGGGTCATGAGCTTGTCCCTTTCTGAGGGTATCTCCCCGTTGAAATCGCTCGCCACCTTCCTTGCCATCCGGCACAGGTGGTCCGCCTTGGAATTGGGGTATGAGATGGACTTTACGAAGGGAAGGACTTCATCCGGCTCCGCCAGGGAAAGGGCCCGGATGTCGGGATACCTGGCGAACAGGGCTGGTGTGGTGAGGTTGACTCTCCTGTCTGTGCATTGGGCGGAGAGCATCACTGCAACCAGGAGCTGGTAGGGGGAGTCGAAGTTCAGTTCGGACTTTGCGTCCGGCATATTTGCGCTGAAATGCTCTACTACTGCGGCGTATCTCTCCTTCAGGGTCATTGCTCCTCTTCTTCCCTTGTCTTTTCGCAGAATTTCTCGTCTTCGCACACGAACTCCCTCCCGGGATAGTCCTTGATGAGCGATGTCCTGTGCGTTATGATGATGACGGTGGTTCCCCCGGAGTTGATGTCGCTTATTATCTGCATCACCTTCTGGGTGTTCTCCGCGTCGAGGTTGGCCGTGGGCTCGTCCGCAAGTATAAGTTTGGGGGAATTCAGCAGCGCCCTCGCTATGCAGATGCGCTGTTTCTGCCCGCCGGAAAGCTGGTGCGGGAACTTGTGCGCCTTGCTCGTCATCCCCACCAGACGGAGGACTTCACCTATGCGCTCCTCGCGCGCGGCGCCGTCCTTCCATCCCGTGCTCCGGAGGACGAATTCAAGGTTCTCCCTTACGTCGCGGTCCATCAGGAGCTGGAAATCCTGGAAAACTATCCCCATCTTCTTGCGGAGGACAGGAATTTCCTTGGAACGGATTTTTCTCAGGTTGTGGCCCAGGACTTCGCCTTGGCCTTCGTCCAGGCTGTTCTCCGCCGTTATGGTCCTGGCGAGCGAGGTTTTTCCTCCTCCCACCTTGCCGGTTATGTATATGAGTTCACCCGACCTGACCTCAAGGTTGACGTCGTAAAGCACGTCGTTCTCGCCGTTGTTGATTGTGGCGTCCTTGAAAGAAATCAGAACTTCTGAGTCTATGTCCTTCTGAGCCATAAATTGTTGTGGATTTCTGCAAAGATAACACGATTTTTTGCTATATTTGTAAGTTATATAAAAATAATATTTTTATGAGAAGCAGGCTCGTCGTCATATCGTCCTTACTATTAGTTGCTTTCGCTCTTGCGGGAGCGGCGCTCACCCCGGGAGGCGCCCGTTTCAGGAGCGCGCTCGAACATTTCAACCGCGGTATGTATGACAGGGCCCGTTCGGAATTCGAGGCCGTCGGAAAGGGCCCCGTCGCCGAAGGCTATGCCGTCCTGTGCGCGGGCAAGCTCAACGTCGCCGACTTTCCGGAACTCCTGAAATGCTATGCGGAGGAGTATCCGGGAAGTTTTCTTCTTCCGGAACTGCATTTCCAGTATGCCTGCAACCTGTTCGATGAAGCCAGGTATGCCGAATCCCTTCAGGAACTGAACCTGGCGGGACGCAGGAACCTCGGCCGCGGGGTTCAGGCGGAGTTCCTGTTCAAGTCCGGCTACTCCAACTTTGTCCTGAGGAACTATCCCGAGGCGAGGGAGTGCCTGGAAGAACACGAAAACTACGGTGTGGACGACTATACCACCCTTGCCCGCTACGCGCTCGGATGTATGGATTATACGGAGGAAAAATTCCTTCCCGCCATAGAATGGTTCCTGAAAGTGGTGCCCGACGGCTATCGCGCCAAACTGTCGAAACTTGCGCAGTTCTACATAACCGACAGCCGTTTCATGCTGAAGGATTACGCCTATGTCACCAACGAGGGAGTGGATACATACAACTCTTTTCTTGAAGGGGTCTCCTCCTTGGGTGACGATGACCTCGGGGTGCTTGAGGGATGCAGGGGACACCTCGCCAGGATAATCTCGGAATCCTATCTGGTTCTCGGCGACAAGGAAAGCGCGCGGGACTACTATGAAAAGGGAGTCAGCCCCGACGAGGATATGAAGGATTCCGACTGGTTCTATGCCGGCAGCGTTCTGTATGCGGTTCAGGATTACGAGGGGGCGATAGAAAAGTTCACCAGAATAAACAATCACAGGGACTCCCTGTGGCAGATTGCCGCCTATCAGTTGGGAAATTCATATATCCAGACAAGGGACAAGGTTTCCGCTCTCTCCGCTTTCAAGAGCGCCGCGGACCTGGACTTCGATGAGAGCATCCGTGAGGATGCGAGTTTCAACCACGCCAAACTGGCGTTCGACCTGAACAATGACGGCTCCTGGTTCGAAAAATATCTGAAGAATTATTCCACCAGCCGCAAGGGGGAGCAGGTTTACGGGTATATGGCGCTGACCCGTCTCGCGGGAGGGGATTATTCGGGCGCAATCGACGCTTATGAAAAGATTGCCAATCCGGATGAGGAGCAGGATATGAACTACCTCAAGGCCAATTACCTCAGAGCCGCCCAACTCGTGGGGGCCGGAGCATATTCCGACGCTGTTCCCTTCCTTGAGACAGCCACGCTCGGCCTGGACCGCAACGACCCTTTCTGCCAGCTCTCGAACTACTGGCTTGCAGAATGCCGTTACCGCACGGGGGACTATTCCGCCGCCTTCTCGCTGTTCTCATCGCTTTACAACCTCTCCGCCCTCTACGGGGAGCCGGAAGGAAATATGCTCCCGTACAACATTGCCTATTCCGCTTTCAGGAAGGCGGATTACGAGACCGCGGCCAAATGGTTCGACCGCAGCCTTTCCTCGCTCGACCCCGCCGGACGCACGGATGCCCGAATAAGACGCGCGGACTGCGACCTCGGCCGCAAGGATTACGAGGCGGCCGCCGTTTCATATCAGAAGGCCATAGATGAGGCCGGCTCCCAAAAACCGGTATATCCCTATTATCAGCTGGCCGTGTGCTGGTCCCTTCTGAAAAAACCGGAGAAGAAGGCGCAGACGCTCTCTGCGGTGCAGGGTTTCCCGGTGTCTTCTCCTATGTATGCGGATGCAATGTATGAACTCGGCAGGACCTGGCTCGAACTCAAGGAGCCCCGCAAGGCGCTGAACGTGTTCCGCGAATTGTCCCGTGCCTCCCTTCCGAAGACGGACATTGCCAAGGGCCTGATGGGGGAGGGTATGGCCAATATGAGGCTCGACAAGACTGAGGAGGGCCTTGCCTGCTACAAGAAAGTCGTTGAAATCCTTCCCGGCAGCGACATCGCAAGGGATGCGCTGCTTGCCATAGAATCCGTCTATCAGTCCGCCGGCCAGCCTGAAAAGTACATAGAATATGTCGAGGCCAACGGCATCGGCTCCGGAACAGGCCCCGAAGAGAAGGAAAAAATGTACTTCAGCGCCGGCGAGCAGAACTTCGCATCCGGAAACTTCGTTCAGGCCAGAACTTCTCTCGAGCGATATGCCAGCCTTTATCCTTCCGGAACCTACCTGCACGAGGCGCAGTATCTTCTGGGAGAGAGCCTGAGGATGCAGGGGTTGAAGATGGAAGCCTGCGACGCCTACAGGCGCGCCGCCGATTTCGGAAAGGATGCCGTGTACTATGAGGCGAGCCTGCTGGCCTACGCGGGTCTGTGCCTTGAACTTGAAAGGTTCGACCCGGCATACGAGGCCTACTCCACCCTGGCGTCGGACACCGGCTCCGAAGAACGCAGGATTCTCTCATACAGGGGGATGATGGATTCTGCTTACGGAGCGCGCCGCTATGAGGATGCGATAGATGCGGCCGAACTTCTGTCAGACGGCGACACCCGCACTCTCTATGTCACGGCAAAGTCGCTGCTCGCCACCAGCCAGAGGGAGGACGCAATGTCCGCCTTCACCCAACTGGCAAGGCAGGCTTCGACTCCGGAAGGCGCGGAAGCCAACTATATCCTTATCCAGGACTGCTTCGACAGGGGAAAGTTCGGCGACGTCCAGAAGAAGGTCTATGACTTCTCTCCCAATGCCGGAGCTCAGAACTACTGGCTTGCAAGGGCTTTCCTGACCTTGGGCGATTCCTTCGCCGAGCAGGGCAACTACAGGCAGGCCCGCCAGACATACGAGAGCATACGGGACGGATATGAGGCCGAGAGCGTCACGGACGAAATCCCGAATATGGTAGCCGAGAAACTTAACCGTCTTGATTCACTCGAAAAACAATGATGAAAAGATATCTCACAGTCGCAATATTGCTGGCAAGCGGATTGTGTTCGTTTGCCCAGAGCATCAATTCCACCGTGGACGTCTCCAATGACTTTGCCGCGTCTTTTTCCGCCGCGGACAGAAAGGACATCCCGATGAGCAGTCCGGACAGCCTCAGGCAGTTCAGGAAGGACTTCGACTATTCCGTTTTCGAAAATCCGTACAAGGGTTCTTACGAGTTCGTGTCGGATTACGTCACTCCGAGGGATTCCAACAGATTCTTTTCCGGAAAGAAGTTCTATCTGAACGCGGGAGCCGGTTGGACACTGCACCCTGTTCTCCAGGCCGTGTATTCGCCTGTCGGCGGCAACTCCCCGAAGTTCCAGATGAGCATTTTCCAGGACGGACGCGGATATTACGGAAAATATGAAGGCCTGGAATCCGACTGTCTGAACTTTTCCGAGGAATTCGGCGTGAATATGCACGCGGCCCTCAGGAAGATGGATTTCAAGGCGGAAGTTTCCTACAAGGGACTTTTCGCAGGACCTGTCGGCGGCATCGGAAACACGAATGCGGCCTCGGCCCGTCTTGGATTCTGCACCGTCAATCCCAAATATCTGGAATTCAAGGCCGATTTGGGCGGTCACTACGCCTGGCTGCCCGGCGGCGGAAGGGAAGCCTTCTTCGACGCCCGCCTCACTGTAGAACCCAAACTCAGGAAGTCCTTCAGGTTCCCTCTCGACATAGAGGCCTCGGGTTCGCCTGAGCAGAAACTCTACAACTTCGCCATCCTTCCCCATATCCGGCTGTCACTTGGTCCCCTGGACCTGAACGCCGGTGTCAGGCTGGCGTATCTGAACAATCCGTATCAGACGGAGGCGCGTCCCCTGAAATTCTCTCCGGACGTCCACGCGGTCCTGAACCTGTTCAAGGGAGTCCTGACCGTCTATGCCGACGCCGACGGAAACAGCAGTGTTTACAGCGCCCTTGACGCCGCCTCCCACAACCATTTCATCACGCTTCCCCGCGCAGGTGCAGTTGACAATACTCTCAGGCTGCAGGGTGGATTGCGAGGCAGGATTACAAGCCGTTTCCACTATGACCTCAAGGGCGGCTACTCGATATTCCGGAGCGCTCCGCTGGATTCAGTTCCCTCGGAGTCCTGTGGAATATCAGACGTTCCCTTCAAGTTAATCTTCGCCGACGCCGCCCTGGTGTGGCGCAGCGAGAGGGTGGACGCGAATGCCGGAGTCCATTACAGGAGAACGGACATAGACGGGGATTTCAGGTATTTCGACCTTCCTTCCTTCAGCGGCTCGGCGGAAATCACCTTCAACTGGGAGAGGCGCATCTTCGCGGGAATCAACTGCGAAGCCTCCACCGTAAGGGTGGGAGGTTTCAAGACCGCTCCCGATGTCGCTTCGGCCGAAAGGTATGAACTGCCTTCATACATTGACCTCGGCGTTTATGCGGAGTACAAGTTTACAAGGGCATTCTCCGTATGGGCGAAGGGACAGAACCTCCTGAACCGGAAAATCTACAGGATTCCCGTTTACGCCGAACCCGGCATATACGCCACGGGAGGAATCAAGTTGAACTTTTAACGGATTACAATATAAATTACATAGAAATGATTGAACAAGAAGAGATGAGAAAGGCGGAAGAACAGTATTCCGCATCCAGTATCCAGGTCCTCGAAGGCCTGGAGGCAGTCAGAAAACGTCCTTCGATGTATATCGGAGACATCTCCGAGCGCGGTCTTCACCATCTGGTGTATGAGGTTGTGGACAACTGTATAGACGAGGCGATGGCCGGTTTCTGCGACACTGTGGACGTGCGCATCCTTGAAGGAAACTTCATCAGCGTGAAGGACAACGGCCGAGGCATCCCCACGGGAATGCACGAGAAGGAACACCGTTCCGCCCTTGAGGTCGTGCTCACCGTACTCCACGCCGGAGGAAAATTCAACAAGAACTCCTACAAGGTTTCCGGAGGTCTGCACGGTGTGGGTGTCAGCTGCGTCAACGCGCTCTCCGACTCTCTGGTAGCAGAGGTTCACCGCGAAGGGAAAATATTCGTCCAGAAGTATTCCAAGGGCAAACCCCTGTCCGACGTGCAGGTGACAGGCAGCTGCGACGACACCGGAACCACAATCACGTTCCATCCGGACCCGGAGATTTTCGTCCAGACTACGGAATACAAGTATGAGACGCTTGCCGCGCGTCTGCGTGAACTTTCCTTCCTCAACAAGAATATCCGTATCAGGCTCACCGACGAGCGCCGCCTCGTGGACGAGTTCGTAAAGGACCCCGAATCCGGCGAGAGCAAGGCTACCGGCAGGCAGATTTACCGTTCGGAACTCTTCTTCTCCGAGAAGGGCCTCCAGGAATTCATAGAGTACCTCGACGCCGGCGCCCAGCATCTCATCCCGGAGCCCGTGTGCGTAAGTTCGGACAAGATTATTCCAATCGACATCGCTCTCCAGTACAACAACGGATATTCCGAGAAAATCTATTCCTACGTCAACAACATCAACACTATAGAAGGCGGTACGCATCTTCAGGGCTTCAAGATGGGTCTGTCCCGTTCCCTGAAGAACTACGCCGACAAGAACAACCTCTTTGCGAAGCTCAAGGACCCTCTGGCGCCTGAGGATTTCAGGGAGGGCCTCACCGCGGTGGTTTCAGTCAAGGTGGCCGAGCCCCAGTTCGAAGGCCAGACAAAGACCAAACTCGGAAACACTGAAGTCACTTCCGCCGTGTCCCAGGCTACTGCAGCCGCGGTTGACACCTATCTGGAGGAACATCCCAAGGAAGCCAAGATGATAATAGAGAAGATAGTGCTGGCCGCAACCGCCAGAAGCGCAGCCCGCAAGGCGCGCGAGATGGTTCAGCGCAAGTCTCCTCTCGGAGGCGTGGGAATGCCCGGAAAACTGGCCGACTGCTCGGAGAGGGACCCTGAAAAGTGCGAACTCTTCCTGGTGGAGGGAGATTCCGCGGGCGGCACCGCAAAGCAGGGCCGTGACCGCAGGACCCAGGCCATCCTTCCCCTTCGAGGCAAAATCCTCAATGTGGAGAAGGCAACGGACGGACGCGCTTTCGACAGCCAGGAAATCCAGAACATCTACACGGCGCTTGGAGTAAGGGTGGCCGAAGAGGATGAGACCGGCGAGAAGCATATGGACCTGAGCAAGCTCCGCTACCACAAGGTAATCATTATGACGGATGCCGATGTGGACGGTTCCCACATCGCCTGCCTTATCCTGACCTTCTTCTTCCGCTATATGTTCGACCTCATCAAGAACGGTTACGTATATCTTGCCACACCGCCTCTGTACAAGGTGTCAAAGGGCAAGGAGGAGGTTTACTGCTGGACAGAAGACCAGAGGGAGGAAGCGGCCCTGCGATTCGGCAAGGGTTCCGACAAGGGTTATACCATCCAGCGTTACAAGGGTCTCGGTGAAATGAGCGACGAACAGCTTTGGGCGACCACCCTCGACCCCGAGCGCAGACGCCTCCGCCAGATTACCATAGAAAACGCAGTGCAGGCTGAGAGGACCTTCTCGATGCTTATGGGTGAGGACGTCCCGCCCCGCCGCCAGTTCATCGAGGAGAACGCGCATTACGCAAACATCGACGCCTGACAAAGACTTTTTCTCAGATGGGATTCTATACAGGCAAAGTGATAGTGGTGACAGGCGCAAGTTCCGGAATCGGGCTTGCCTGCGCCCGCAGGTTCGGCGCTTTGGGCGCGTGTGTGGTGATGGCCGCAAGAAGGATTGAAAAACTTGAGGAACTTGCCCGCACGGTGGCTCCTCCGGACAGGGTGCTGGCCGTCAGGACGGACGTCACGGACGAGTCTGACTGCAAGGCTCTCATCGACTCCGCCATCGACCGTTTCGGAAAAATAGACATCCTTGTCAACAATGCCGGACTGTCTATGCGGGCTATGTTCAGGGACCTTGACCTGAAAGTCCTCCATTCGTTGATGGACGTCAACTTCTGGGGTACCGTCAACTGCACCAAGTACGCCTTGCCCCATCTTCTTGAAACCAAGGGCCAGGTCGTGGGAGTCATTTCCATTGCCGGCTATTCCCCCCTTCCCGCGAGGACGGGTTACAGCGCTTCGAAATATGCCATCAGAGGCTTTCTGGACACTCTCAGGGTAGAACATCTGAAAGACGGACTGAACGTACTTGTGTTCGCTCCCGGATACACGGCGTCCAATGTCCGGAACGCGGCCCTTACGGCTGACGGAAGCGCTCAGGGCGAGACTCCTCTGGACGAGGGCAAGCTTATGAGCGCCGAGCAGTGCGCGCTGAAACTTTCCCAAGCACTTGAAAAGCGTCGCACCCACGTGGCGTTGACTTTACTTGGAAAGGCCACAATCTGGATGCATCGTCTTTTTCCCGGCCTGACCGACCGCTTGACATACTCCTATATAGCCAGGGAGACAAACAGCCCCTTCAAATGAGATGAAAAAATCAGAGTTATTCAAGAAATCCATCCCGATGCTAGTTCTGCTGGCCGTGCTTTTGGCGTCCTTCCCCAGAACCAGCAATTTCCCTTATCAGTACAAGAAGGGGAATGCGTGGAAATATGAAACACTTGTTTCACAATATGATTTTCCCATCCTCAAGACTGAGGAACAGATGATGAGGGAACAGTATGACGCCCACCAGTCCAAGGTGCCTTATTATAGGTTCAGCCAGGATATAGTGGACCGGAATCTCGAGGATTTGAAGCGTCTGGACCTGAGGGAACTCGAACCTTACCGAAACGTCATCGCGTCATCGCTGACGAACATCTACGAGAAGGGAATACTGAACAATCACGGCGCTCATCTCGACCCCGTGGCCAAGGGCGACAGCATTTCGATGATGTACATACAGAAAGACAAGCGGGCCCTCAAGTATCCTGTCACCGAAATATACAAGCTCAGCGACGCGAAGTCCAGACTCCTCAAGGACGTCGCGCAGGTATGCTCCAAGCCCTCCCTGGATTCCCTGCTCAAGAGTACGGACACCTACGGGCTGGTTATGCCCAACCTTATTTATGACCAGCAGACCACGGAACTTGTTTCCGAGGAGGAGAATCAGGACCTGTCACCCACCCTGGGCTACATAAACGCCGGACAGACCATTGTCTCCAAGGGGGAGATAGTCACTTCCGACATAGCACAGATACTCGATTCCTACAAGGCGGAGTACAATGTCAGCGTAGGCTACAGCAGGGGGCGCTTCTTCCTGTGGCTGGCAGACCTGCTTATGGCGGTCCTTCTGGTGCTTCTGCTGCACGTGTCGGTGTATTTCATCGATTCCCGCCTTCTGAAGAATCTCAACACCTATCTCTGTGTCCTTACACTTTACGCAATATCGGCTCTTGCGGCGCTTACAGTCATCCGGACAGGAGCTCAGCAATATCTTTTCCTTGTTCCATTCTCCGTTGTGGCGCTCTGGCTCAAGGCCTTCTTCGACAGGGGAGTGAGCTTTGTGATTTATGCCCAGTCCCTGCTGCCGATGTTGATTTTCTCGCATTCGGGCCTGGAACTTTTCATACTTTACCTCGTGGCCGGCGTGGTCTCCATCCACTATTACGACAGGATGAGCCGCGGCTGGAGGCAGTTCCTTATGTCCCTTCTGGTGTTCGCGGCAATGGCCGCGACCTATGTGAGCCTGAGACTCCTGGACATTGCGACGGGGAACTCCTTTATGACATTGCTCTTCATCTGTTTCTCCGCCCTTCTTTCAGTCGCATTCTATCCTCTGGTATATCTGTTCGAAAGGCTCTTCAACCTTGTGTCTTACTATCGTCTTACCGAACTGGCGGACACATCGAACAGGCTCCTGCGCGAACTCGAGCAGAAGGCTCCCGGAACCTTCCAGCACTCTCTCCAGGTTGCCAATATGGTTGACGCTTCGGCGCGTGCCATAGGCGCGGACCCTCTGCTGCTGAGGGTGGGGGCGCTTTACCACGACATAGGAAAGATGAACAACCCGCTGTGCTTCATCGAGAACGAATCCCTTCTCAACAAGGACACGGATTCCAAGTACCACAGCCGGATTGACCCTATGCAGAGCGCCCAGGACATTGTCCGTCACGTGACTGACGGCGTTGAGATAGCCGAACACAACCATATCCCGGCGATTGTGCGCGAGTTCATCCTCACGCACCACGGAACTTCCACGGTAAGCTATTTCTTCAACAAGTTTGTCAATGAAGGAGGGGACTCCGCTGAAATACAGGCCTTCAAGTATTCGGGAAGGAAGCCCGTGAGCACGGAACAGGTCATCCTGATGCTCTGCGACAGCATAGAAGCCGCATCGCGCACCCTCAAGGAGTATTCGTCGGCCGCTTTCTCCGATTTCGTCGAGAACATTGTCAAGGGAAAACAGGACCAGATTGACGAGTCCGACATAAGCATAAAGGATTTGGGAATAGTGAAGAATGTCCTCAAGAATTACCTCGGACAGATGTATCACGAGCGAATAGCCTATCCGGCGCCCAAGAGAAATAATCAAATACGTTGACTATATGAACATTACCAAAAAACAAATCGACGAGCTCAACCTGGAGCTCACTTTGGAAATTGCAGGGGAGGATTACGCGGAAATCTCCAGAAAGAAGACCGCAGACGTCAAGCGGAATGCTGATTTCAAGGGCTTCCGCAAGGGAATGGTCCCTACGTCGCTCATACAGAAGATTTATGGCGAACAGATTCTCGTTGAGTCTGTGAACCAGCTTGTCTCTGAATCTCTCGACGAGTATGTCAAGACCAACAAGCTCAACCTTCTGGGCGAACCTATGGCAAGTGAGAAACAGCCCGAGATAGAATGGAAGAACGGCAACGCCTTCACCTTTGTTTTTGACGCGGCCCTCTCTCCCGAGGTCAAGCTCGAGGTCGTGAAGGAGGATGAGATTCCGCACTACAGCGTCACCGTTTCCGCCGAAGACAAGAAGAAAATGGTCGAGACCCTCAGGAAGATAGAATCCGGAAACAAGGAAAACAAGGAGCCCAAGACCGACGAACAGATAGAAAAAGAGGCCGAAGAAAGGCTCAACTCTCAGTACGTCCAGGAAGCGGAGTGGAGACTTGGCAAGGATATCAGGGACTACTTCGTAGGCAAGGCCAAGCTTTCACTTCCCGAGGCTTTCCTCAAGAGATGGCTTCTTGCCGCCAATGAAGGCAAGGTCACCAAGGAGGATGTCGATAAGGAATTCGACGGCTTTGCGCAGGACTTCAAGTGGCAGCTCGTCCGTTCCTACCTTATGCGCAAATTCGAACTCAAGGTCGAACAGAAGGACCTTCAGGAAGCGGCCGAGGCATTCGTTTCCTACCAGTATGCAATGTACGGTCTGGGCAATGTCCCCGCTGAAATGATAAAGGAGGCGGCAGGAAACATTCTTTCCGACCGCAAGCAGCTGGACCGTATGATTGAGCAGGTCGAGGACCGCAAGGTCATTGACCGAATCAAGGAAACGGTGACCGTAAAGTCGAAGAAAATCACTTCGACAAAGTTCAGGGAACTGAAGTGAACGGTCTGATACCGATTCTTACCTGAAAATTTCGTTGAGAATTCCTGCAAGGCGCAGGCCTCCGTCGAGGAGCTGTCTTTCTATTTCGGGAGCCATCTCACTCACGTAATCATAAGAGAGGTCTGCGCCTTTGGGTGTGCGCCCGTAGATGAAGCTTGCCACCTGATAGGTCTGACTGCCCCAGTCGTCGATGTCTCCGCTTGTCCTTTCCTTGATTTTCCTCCTGCAGCGGACGTCAATCTGGTCGGCCCATTCCCGGTATGACCAATTGTGGGCTTTCTCGATTATGCCGCTGTCAAAGACGCTGTGCAGGTTGGAACCCTTGCCGAAGAACTGCACCTGCCTGCGGTTCCCTCCGAGGTCGTCGAGATGTCCGAGGTGCATAGGACAGTGAAGGTCTCCCACGAAGTGAATCAGCATCTTCAGGGCCAGGGCCCGGGCCTCCTTGTTCAGAGTTCCGCTTTTCAGGGCCGCAACCTGCGCCCGGATGGCTGTCACCACGTCTCCGTCTTTTGCAGGGGGCATAGTCTCGTAAGTGTAAGATGTGTCTATGTCCTTGTAGTGCCAGGATTTTGTGTATTCGAATTCCGGGGTGCGGCTTGCGCTGTCCATCCAATTGCCCCAGTAAACGAGGGAGCGGCCGTCGAATATGCGGGCCACTTCTTTTTTTGCCTTGGCGCTGAGATGCCTCTGGGCTATCTCACAGACAATGTCGTGACCTTTCTGCCCCCAGGCGCCTGCTTCAACTTGAGAAAAGAGCATCAGGAACGCCGATGCCGCGATTGTGAATCTCCGTGTCTTCATATCAGTAAAAAATCAGTGAAAGGACCACCACTGCAATTATACAATAGAACAGGCAGGGAAGGAGATTGGTCCTTATGATTCTCCCCTCGTTCCCTGCAGTCCCCGTAGTCGCGCAGACGGCCACCACGTTATTCACGCATATCATATTTCCCGCGGCTCCGCCTATGTTCTGCAAAGCCACCACAAGAACGGGGCTTAAATCCACGATAAGCGCAGTCTGGAACTGAAAACTTGCAAAAAGAGTGTTTGAGACGGTGTTCGAGCCGGACATGAATGAGCCGAGCGCGCCCACAGCCGGAGCAACCGCAAGATAGGCCTTGTGCGTGACGCCTGCCATCGCCCTGGCCATCTCATAGAGCATTGAATTGCCGGTAAGGGCTGCATCCATTCCGGTGTTCCTGTATATGTAAACCATCGAAACTCCGAAGAACAGCGCGATTGCCGCCCCGTATGTCTGCTTGAAAGTGTCGGTTATCGCCTCCAAGACTTTCCTTCCCGGCATACGGTGAATGAAAAATGTGATGACGCACACCAGAATGAACGGAAGTATTCCCGGGCACCAGCCCCAGTTCCATTTCCAGGACACTTCCTCCAGCCCGAGTATGTTGGGAATCCTGACGGTGAACAGGTCTCCGGTAAGCAAGGTCTTCAGGGAGAACCAGTCGAGACGGGCGGCAACCAGAATCAAGGATATCAGCAGATACGGCATCCAGGCAAGGAACGCCTTCATCCCGTTGTCGCAGTCCCTCTTGACCGGGACTTTTGAAAGCCAGTTGGCGTCCCACTGCTCCTGCGGAGAGAAATCCCAGGGACGCTCAGGACACAGGAAGCCTTTCTTTGCGGCGGGGACTACAACCGACAGAGTAAGGATTGAGCCCACCAGCGAGGGGAATTCGGGGCCGAAGAAGAAAGCGGAGCCGAGATAGAAGAAGTCGAACACGACTGCCGTGAAAATCGCGAACGGAAGGGCGGGGAGGGCATCCTTTCCCCTGCGTCCGGGACCGAACAGGCGGCACATCAGCCAAACCCCGAAAAACACCAGGAAAAGTATGCATACGGAATGTCCGACGGCTGTGTACAGTATTACCCCGTTGGAGTAGGTGTCCGCTTCCATTCCGGCAAGTTCGGCCGCCCGGGAAGTGAGGGCTATCGCCGTCTCTGTAGGAACGCCCGCGGCGCCGAAGGCTACCGGTGCCGTATTGTAAATGAGCGTAATCAGCGCCGCGCAAAGGGGAGGAAATCCAAGGCCTATGAGCAGCGGCGCGCACAACGCTGCCGGAGTCCCGAATCCGGCGGCACCCTCCAGAAACGCGCCGAATACGAAACCTATTATGATTGCCTGGATGCGCCTGTCCGGATTGATGTTGTTGAAGCCCCGCTGTATGGCGACTATCGCCCCGGACTGCTTCAGGGTGTTCATTATCAGGATGGCTCCGAAAATGATTGTGAAAGTGCCTGTGGCTTCAAGGAAACCGTCTGCCATCCAGGCGGCGGTTGTCAACGGCGCCTGTTTCCAATACAGCAGAGCAATGGCCGCGGCGAGCAGCCACCCCACGGGGAGAACAGCCTTTGCCGGCTTGTTGAAGCCAATCATCAGTATGATGACAAGAAGAATGGGGGCCGATGCAATCAATGCAGTCATATCATTGCAAAGATAATAAATAATATGCTTTCATTCAGGGTCCGTCGGAAAGGCGGCAAGGGAGGAATTGATTCCTACAGTCAGATTGTGACAAGAAAAGCGTCCCGGACTCGTGAGAGTACGGGGCGCTTATGAGTATGTCAGAAGACCTTAACCGTTAATACTCATCTTGTCCGCTGCCCTGCTCGACAACGGTAACCAGACGGACACTGTTGCCCTCGTCGCGGGGGCAGTCTGTTGAACCGTAGGGGGTGTCGCCGCAATAGAAGCACTCGCCGAACGCGAAGTAATCATCGGTTGCAGTGGATGACCAATAGGAGCCGAATTCGTCGTCGATGCCGGTAATACTGTTGCTCATGCGCCAGCCCGCAGCGGGAAGGAAGACTATGCCGGCTGCATTGATGTCGTCCCAGGACATAGAGCTGGAGACAACATCACCATCATAGTCGTCCGGGTACAGGAACAAACCATGATAGGTTTTACCTCCAATGGTAACTCCACCCGCGGGACTGCTCCAGCAAGGCTTGTCGTTGACCATACGGGTGGTATCAGCAATCAGATACTCCCACTCGACGTCGGAGAGCGTACGCCAGGTGTTGCCGTCACCTATCTTACAACCCCAATCCTCTGTCTGTGTCAAATTACCCGATATCCTGCTGACATTGTCTCCGGTCTGACCATCCGGGATAATGGACTTTGTGGCATCATATCCCCAGGTGAACAAAGAAACCGTATCGGAGTGATGTCCGGCATACGTAGTTGTATTACAGAAATCGTACTGATGCTCGTACATTCTCCATTTCGCCCCATTAACGACATAGCAGAGGTTGCCCTTGGAGAACTTGACCTTCTTGTTTGCTCCTACGCTGAAAATGCCCGGAAGAGTATAGTCTGGATACAGAGCCTCCCAGAGAG
>JAKSKF010000002.1 GCA_024401825.1 Bacteroidales bacterium | reverse complement strand
CTATGCTGGCCAAGGGGATGTCCGTGCAGGACATCGTAGAGATTACCGGTCTGGAGGAATCCCGGGTCAGGGAATTGTAAGGGCCGGTTGCTCACGGTCTGTCAGCGGCCTCAAGTACGGAGAGGACCTCTTTTCCCTGAAAAAAGTTGACCGGGCTGAACAAAAATGGCGAATTTGTTCATTCAAGCGTCAAATTTTGCTTCGAGATGAACATTATGGCCGTTTTTGTTCAGCCGAGAGGCTTTCAGCCGATTGCCGTTCCATCCGAGCGTCTTCCCGCCGAGAGCCGTTCAGCCACGCCCAGCCATTGCTTCTTCCGGCATTGCCCGCGTCCGGTCGTCTCCTCCGGGTCCGTACTAACCCCCGTGCACGATGGCGATAGTGCCCGCGTCAGGCTCGCCTGCCCACGCCCAGACATTGTTTCTTCGTTCCGGGCCCGCACCTGCTACGGCCACCCTACCCCTCTGCCCCTTCCGCGCCCGGTCTCGCCAGGGGACCGCAGGGTTTGGGATTATACCGCGTGGGGGCTGGTCAGAATTCCCCGACTTTTACCGCCGAATTTTTCAGACAAATACTTCCTCTTCAGGCTCCAGAATATCTATGCCTAAACACATAGTTTTCCCGATTTTACCAACCGTTTTTGTCAATTATACCATTTTTAATACGGAACCAACAAACAGAAAAAAAGCATCGTGTAAATATCTAATACACGATGCTTAAAGTGGTTAACTACAATGTTTTGTAGCGAGTGGGAGCTGAGGGAGTCGAACCCCCGACCCTCTGCTTGTAAGGCAGACGCTCTAAACCAACTGAGCTAAGCTCCCTAAGCATTTCGGACTGCAAATATAGGGCGATTTTCTTACAATGCAAAATTTATTTTCTTTTTTTAACAATTTGTACCAACTTTGCATCTCCATAGATGAATGGAAATAAAATTCTGAATTATGAAACGCCTGTTTTTTGCAATAGCGGTTCTGGCCGCAACAGTACTGGCTGTGAATTCCTGCGTTGACATCAACGGTCAGGGTTCCCAGATGTCCACAAGTTTCACCGCAATATCCGCGGTGCTGGTTGACAACGGGCCAATCGGTTCGGACGGAGCCTCAAATGTGGAACTTTACGTTTCCAACAGCGAGCTCGGAGAGCATTGTCAGCTCAAGGACCGGGGCACGATGGTGATGTTGAGTCTCAACGTACCCGCCGGTTCGGAGGGGATTCCCACAGAGCAGACCTACACCGTCGCAGAACAGGGGAAATACCTCCCCTACACCATCAATCTGGGAGAGCAGCTTTCCAACGAACGTCCGGGATGCTTCGTGGCGGAGAAGTCGGACAACTCGGGGAGTCTGATTCCCGCTGTCCTGGTGACTGACGTTGCAGTGGAGATGAACAAGGATGCCGACGGCAAATATCATATCAGCGGAGTATGCAAATGCTACAACCTCATCGTATCATTCACATATGACGGAGATTTGAAAACGCCGGAACCGGTGGAAAAAATATAAGGGGATGTTCTGGTTTTGACAGCATTGTTCCCAACAGTAAGCACGCCGGGCGTCGGAGACTATCCCGTTAATCACAGTCTTCAACCAAATTCAGTTGGCAATTACAACTACTCATTCGCTTGCTAGTCTTTAGAAGACACTGCATCAATCAGGAGTGCCAAGGTTGCACACACTGACGAATATCCCGCCGCGATTCAGGCCGGTCATTTGCGGCAACCGGGGTATCATTCAGACCGGATGCGCGGGGAATACTCCTCCAAGCCCCGTCAAGTTCAAGAGGATAAGGAACGGCTCAGCCCGCCTGCCGGCATTCCGTTCCTGACAACCAAAGGCCGGATAAGCGTGTAGAAAGCTGCGCGGTGTGATGTTTGGACGGCGGTTCGACTCCGCCCATCTCCACAATTCAGATTTTGTATCCGAAGGGCTGCAATGAGTTTTTCAGACATACTCAACGAGCTTGCCCAGGACAAGTCAAGGAGGATTTCAGCCAAGGTTCCGCAGTGGGCGGGCATAGACGGACTTGAGTTCCCGACACTTCTGTGCACGGAGCAGTGTTCTTCAAGCGAAGCCGCATTCCTTAAGGCAGAGGCCGCCCGTGAATTGCTCCGGGAAGCAAGACCGGGCAGTGAGGACTGTGCGGTGGCGGACCTTACAGGAGGCATAGGGGTTGACAGCTGGGCATTCAGCAGAAGTTTCTCCCACGTGCTGCACAACGAGAAGGACAGCGCCCTGAGCAAGGCGGCGGAACGCAATTTCCGGATTCTCGGGGCGGACGGAATAGAAATCTCCAACTGCGAGGTGAACGCCGGAAACGCAGGAGCCATTCTGGATGCTTTCTTCCTCAGATACGATTGCCCCCGACTTGTATATCTGGACCCGGCCAGAAGGTCCTCCGGAGGAGAAAAGGTCTTCAGGATAAAAGACTGCACCCCGAACATACTTGAACTGTTGCCGGTCATATTGAAAGACGGAGCTCTGGCCATTGTCAAGCTCTCTCCCATGGCCGACATAGACCGTTGTGTCATTGAGATTGAAGAAGCCCTGGGCCACAGGGCTGTCAGGGAGGTCCGATGCATCGGCGTGAACGGAGAGTGCAAGGAACTCCTGTTCCTGCTCGATGCTGAAAACGACACCCCCGTCCGCATAACTGTACGGGACGGGGGCTTCAGGTTTTCATTCACGAGGGAAGAGGAAAGCGCTGCGCGCGCCACTTTTCCCCAAGAGGGAGATATGCGGGGATGGCTCTTCGAACCGGGCGCGGCTCTCGCCAAATCCGGAGGGTTCAAACTGCTGTCCGAGCGTTTCAGCCTTGTCAAGATGGCGGTTTCAACCCAACTCTACCTTTCAGGGGAGTTCATCCCCGAACTTGCAGATGCCGGCAGATGGTTCAGCGTCATCGAGACCCTCCCCTTTTGCAACGAGTCATTGAGACGTATCTCGAGGGATTGTCCCCGATGCGAAGTCAGTTCCCGGAATCTTCCTGTCCGCAGCGACGAACTTCGAAAAAGGCTCGACGCCCGTTCAGGGGGAGACATCCATATTTTCGGCCTCTTGGCCGAAACTGCCGCCGGTCCTGAAAGACTCCTGCTTGTATGCAGGAAGAGATGACAGGGGCGGCGGCAGTCTCAAAAGGACTTGTGGGAATCAATTAAATCTCCCTACTGCCCACCAAAGGCGAGAGCCAGAAGCATCCGGAGCGCTCAGGCAACTCAAGGCCTGTTCGTAAGCCTCCCGGTTGGCAACAGAGAGTGAAGGAGGGAACGGCAGACGCATCATACCCGTCATAGAATCGACCGGACCGCCTATGCTGTTTTCGCTCTTGTTGTCAATCACGGGGAAATGCGCAGGCATTCCTACTCTGCGGAAGTCAGCCCAGGTTTCCCATCCGTTGGGGAAATTGGCTATCCACTTCTGGGTCATAATCTGCTCAATACGCCCCTCAAACACACCAAGTGTAACCTTGTTTACCACACTGCAACTCTCTTCAGGATAGCTTTTGCAATTATAGTCGGTCGGACTCGTCTGACCTGCCAGATATTCATTGGCGGCAGATTCAGGCAAATTCCTCTCGACAAATGATGCCCTGATTCCATACTCATACATTTGTTTTGCGTCCCCGCCAATCCAGCCTCTCAACGCACATTCCGCACGAAGGAAGAAACTTTCAGACGCAGACATTATAAGCAGCGGGTCGTGTTTTCCGATGTTGACGTTTGAAAGCAGATTGTGGCCGGCCTGGGTTTGGAGGTCCTTTTCGACTCCGTTGCGAACGCCCATATATACTCCTTCATCCGGGCCTTCCGTCACCTTGGTGGCATAAGCCTGAATACGGGGGTCTGTCAGCATATGGGTAACGAGGTCAGCGCTGATTCGGAAATCGCCTCCGTCGGAGGAATTGGCGGCGCTGTAATAAGGATTCACCTGGCCTGCATCCAGATGGTACCAGGCCGTTTCCTCAGGACTCTCTATGAATCCGAACTTGCTTTTGTCAATTATTTCGGATGATAAATATTTTGCTGTAGAAGGGTCAATTCCAGTAATACGGACCACATAACGGAGCTGTAGGGTGTTGATGAACTTTATCCACTTCACAAGGTCGCCGCCATAGACAGGGTCCGCCGAGCGCAGATAGTTGATGGCAGGGTCATTTTTCTCCAGAGAAACCATAAACATATCACTGATTTCCCTCAGTTCCTTGAAGAAAATGTTATAAAGGTCTTTCTCGGGAACAAATTGCACGTCGTACAAACCTTCTCCGACAAAATCGAAAGGAACGGGACCATAGATGTCGCTGAGGCGCTGAGTGCCTATTACTCTAAGAAGACGAGCCCAGTTATAAAGAAGACTCTTTGTTTCGGCGATTTCGCAAATACGGAAGAATGCCGGATACATCTGGTTCATTATAATGGTGTACGGAGCGTCAAGCCAGCCGGCGCGGGGGTCATAAGTGTAGAAGTTCCCGCCGTTTCCGTAAGGATTGGTGGTTGCGATATGCCTTCCGAACTCGGAACCTATCATCTGGTCAATCATCCTGGACTCATATTCACCGGGCTGCACAAGAACCGGCATCATTGAACGCAGCAGCTCAATCTGCTCCATATAGTCTCCCGTTATCTCCATCCATCCCGGGCACAGGGAAATGTAAGTTTCCTCCTTGCACTGGCGTGTCCAGAAAGCATACTTGTCGCTCTGTTCGAGGTTGTTGAACCTGGTGAAGGACATAAACTCGCTGCTTCCTTCGGCACTGATGAGGTTGGTACCGAATGCGGGTTTCCACACAAGGCCGCTCGCGGCCTCGGGCTCCAGGGCCAGATTCACAAAATAAGTCGCCCTGGTTTCAGGGGCCAGATATTCGAACTTCTCTCTCATTTCCTGATGGGCGTCATAGCCGAGCATAGTGACGAAGTTGTCGTCACACTCCTCGGGAGGGAACACATCGTAGAAGCAAGAGGACAGAGCCCTGCACTCCGACTGGTTGCATCCGAAGCTTACTGCGTGGATGTAATCCCTGAAGAGTTCCCTGAACTCCTCGGGCTGATTGGAAGACATATTGGCTCTCCACCATCCTTCATACATATGCCCGGGGTTCTGTGACAGTTCGAGCGACACCTTGCTGTCGTCAATCTTGCAGTTCAGCCTGAACCCCTTGTAGATGGCGCGGTACAGCTGGGCGTCAGCCGCGGTTGCGTACTGAAGAAGCAGTGAAGGGTTGACGTCAAGGTCGAACTCGCCGAAGCTTACTATGTTCCCTTCGGACATAGTGACCATTTCACCGTACTTCCGAATCAGCGCTTCAGAAGAGTCGCCGCATTTTCCGAATATCAAGCCGAAACCGGCGCCGTTGCCGGTGAAATTCTGCGAATCCAGATTGTTTGACTCGGCATATACGACGAACATATAAGTGCTGTGCTTGTAGGAGAACCTTACCACCAGCGCGTTGGACACAAAGACATTGTCATAAGAGGTGATGTCGAAACCTTCGGGGTCAGCGCTGTCGGGAGTGATGGTCTGTGACACAGCCCAGTTGAGGTCGGACAAATCTCCGTTCAGGTTGAGCTTGAAATTGCTGACAGGCATTATCTCAAGGCTTCCGACCTTGAGTTCGCCGGCGTTGCCCAGCTGTACTGTCAGGAAATTCTTTTCTCCCGCAGTGCCGGCATCGTATGAAAGCTGCCTGATGCGGTCCACTGCCAGTCCGAAAGATTTCCAGTTTCCGAAGTAATTTGCAGAATGGACGGGATTCTGCCTGTTCGCGCCAATCATATTGGCAACGTCACGGAAAAGTTCAACAAGGACATCACGTACGATAATTTCAAGTTTTGATGCCTTTTTCTTGTCTCCGACAAGGACAGACTCTCCGAGAGCCATCAGAGGTTCAAGGTCCGCATCCCCCTTCAAATCCATCGTGTTGATGTTAATCACATTCTGCGTTTGCGCTTCCTGTCCGGGAACGACAGCCGTTTCCTTCTGACAGGAGGCAAACAATCCGAGAACGGCGAGAGCGCCGAACAGAATCATATGTTTCTTCATAATCAGTTATTGTTTTGAGTATTGTCGTTCATTCTATATTCCGGAGCAGCTTTCGAGCAGTTCACTCCCCTCTTCGGAAGGGATGAGTTCGTACCCGGTGCAGCAGGCGGGCACCAGAACGGTGTCCCCCTGGACCATTTTGCATCCGGTCTTTCCGGAAGGTCCGTCGTATCTGAGCGAAACCTTTCCCTTGAGGCAGTTGTAAACCACAAAGCCGTCCGGTCTTTCATCGCCGATTTTCATAGAGTCGAACAGTGTGAGATGACTGATTGTAAACTGCGGACAGCGGAGTATGCATTTGCGGGAGTTCTCCGTGGAAGGAGCGTCCGCGGCCCTGAAACCGGACCCGTCGTATTTCTTGAAGTCTATGAGTTCCAGCGCTTCTTCAAGCTGCATCTTGCGGGCAGTGGCGGGATTCAGTTCCCGTCCCCAGTCATACAGGCGGAATGTCAGGTCGGAGGATTCCTGAATCTCGCACAGCACAATTCCTCCGTCCGCGGCGTGGACAGTGCCGGGCCTGATGAAAATCGCATCGCCCTTTTTGGGGTGGATGACATTGAGAAGCCTGTCCGCCGTGCCGCTTTTGCAGGCATCGCGGAATTCTTCGGGTGTCAGGTCCCTGTTGAAACCCAGATACATCCTGGCATCCGGCTTCGCATCTATGATATACCACATTTCGGCCTTTCCGAGGGAACCGAAATTCTTTCCCGCGAATTCATCGTCCGGATGAACCTGTATGGAAAGTTTGTCTTCGATGTCAAGATACTTGATGAGAAGAGGGAAGCGCGCACCGTAGCGGCGCATAACTTCCGGCCCCACAATTTTCTCACCGTATTCCTTCATTATTCCGCCGATGGTCTCACCGGCAAGTGGTCCGTCACAGACGACGGAGTCCTGTGCCCCCATATCTGCAAGTTCCCAACTTTCTCCTATCAGTTCGTTTTCCGGGATGGGATGTTCCTTTCCGTCATCGCAGATTTCCGTGAAACATTTTCCAAGTCCCTTTGCCAACGAACAACCGCCCCAGGGCTTGCGCGCGGCGATAGGAATAAAACTTAAAGGTCCAAGTTCTTTCTCTTCAATCATAGTTCAATAACATTTGAGTTGCGAATATACAAAATTACTTCTGAATTCATACGGATTCACCGATTTTGATTTCATTTTCAAAGACTTCCGGCACATCTTTCCCTATTTCGGAGAGACAGGGGTCTTTTGAGCCGCGAAGCGGCGAAGGCGCATCAGCGCCGTGCCGGAGCGTCAGCGAGACTTTCGGAGAAAGTTGAAGCAGCGGAGGCACCCGCTGGAGCGTCAGCGGAAGCGGCATGCCCCTGGGGGCGTCCGCGAAGCGGCGGGGGTAGAAAGGAATCCCTGTCTCGAAGCGAAAAAGGCGATGCCAAAGCATCGCCTATGAAGCGGAGAGACAGGGATTCGAACCCTGGAACCGCTTTGGACGGTCACACGCTTTCCAGACGTGCCTCTTCAGCCACTCGAGCATCTCTCCCTTACGGTTCCTACAAATGCGGAACCCGCCTGCAAATTTAGCAAATATTACCGCAAAATAAAATTTTCGGAACAAAATCACTTCCTGTTCATCCTCACACGGGCTTCAAGTTCCCAGGTACGTATGCGGTCCTTGTAGAGATTGTTGGCGTTCATCTTCACGACGTCGCAGTTGGCGTCGGAATTGTCTTCCCAGCGGCGGCAGTTGTACATCACGTCGTAGATGCGTCCTATCTGGTACTCGCGGCTTATTCTCAAGCCCACGGCATAATCCTCGCCGTACTTCGTGGTAGGGAAATTGATTTCACGGGCGAGAGGGGTCCAGAACCCGCGGGGCGCTCCAAGTCCGTTGATTCGCAGAGCGTTGTTCCGACCGTTGTCCGGTGTCCATTCCCTGTGGTCAATCTTTCCGGGAGGAAGCGGCTGGAGATTGAAGTCGGTCAGTTGATAGGTACCGACCACCATCGCGCAGTTCTGCTCGCGGAAAGCCTCGACGAATCTCCGGACCACGTTGTCGTCAGAGTACAGGTCGTCGGAATCCAGCTGCAGGGCAAAGCGGCCGCACTTGGGATGATGCAGGGCGGCATTCCAGTTGCCCCCTATGGCGTGATAGCTCGTGTCCTGCGCTATGTAAACCAGACGCGGATTGTCCGCAAAGCTCCTGATTACATCCACGGTACCGTCCGTGGAATTGTCGTCCACCACAATCACGTTGTAGGGAAAATCCGTCTTCTGGTCAAGCGCGGAGCGGATGGCGTCTCCTATGGTACGCACGCGGTTCTTGCAGGGGATGACCACGGAAGCCTCATACTCGAACTCTCCTTCATTCAGGTCGACGGACTTGAATTCAGGCTCCAGATAAGCTCCGACATCCTTCAGATGACGGGTCACCGCCTTTTCCATCTCAATCTGGACGGAACGGTTCCTGGGGTCCACATAGTCGAAAATCTTCTCTCCTGTCCTGCGGGTGTCGAGTTCGGTCTCATAATAGAGGAATTCGTTCACGTGCACCAGACTTCCCTTCTGTGAAACCTTGAGCCGGAGGTCATACAGGCCGGCCTGTTCGTAGTCAGTATCCATCCTTGAGACCGCCTCCTTCAACGCATCCGTCCGGTAGAGGAGCACTCCCCCGAAGTCGAAGTCGTCACGCAACGAGCCCGCCTGGTAGTCGATGACCGGGGCCTGGGTGGTGGTTCCGTCGGCGGCACGGTTGAAATGGTCGGCATAAACCATAGCGGCGCCGGTATCCCTTGCTATCCCGAGCATCCTCTCCACGGAGAAGAGGACGAAACTCAAAGTCGTGGTCCTGGTATATATCAGGGTATAGGGCGCCTTGGCCAAGGAGGCAATCCTGCGAAGCGTTGCTGTGCTCCTGAAGAGTGTGGAGTCTATCGGTTCCACGGATGCAACTTCCTTCTGCCGCCTGAGGTTTTCAAGGGTACACTTCACCTGAGCGTCGCTTTCATAAGGAATGAAACAGTCTATGCTATTCATCGGAGATAAATTTAGAGTTCACAAATATACACAAATAATGGATAGTTTCCTTATATTTGCCGTATGAAAAAGCTGGTAATCATTCCAACCTACAATGAAATCGAGAATGTGGGCAAGATAATCCGAGCGGTGTTCGGGCTGGAAGGCGGTTTCGACATCCTCGTCATAGACGACGGCTCGCCGGACGGGACCGCGGCCAGGGTGAAGGAACTGCAGGAGGAATTTCCGGAAAGGCTCAACCTTCTGGAGAGGAAGGGAAAGCAGGGATTGGGCACCGCCTATATTGCCGGATTCAAGTGGGCGCTCGAACGCGATTTCGACTACATCTTCGAAATGGATGCGGACTTCTCCCACTCGCCTGCGGATTTGCCCAGACTGCTCGAAGCCTGCAGCGTTCAGGGCGGAGACCTCTCCATCGGCTCCCGCTACTGCAACGGAGTGAGCGTGGTCAACTGGCCCATCAGCCGCATACTCATCAGTTATTTCGCATCCGTCTATGTCCGCACGGTGCTTGGATTCCACATCTTCGACAGCACCGCCGGGTTCATCTGCTACAGCAGGAAGGCGCTCCGGAGCATAGACCTGGACGCCATACGTATGAAGGGCTACGGCTTCCAGATAGAGATGAAGTACACCGCCTACCGCAAAGGCCTGAACATCAAGGAAGTTCCCGTCATCTTCGTGAACAGGAAGGAAGGCACGTCCAAAATGTCCTCCGGAATATTCGGAGAGGCCTTCTGGGGTGTGCTCAAACTCAGATTCAGAAAATTCAGTTAGCGTCCCGCAGGAGCAAGGGAAATCCTCTTTCTTTCAAGGTCCGTGTCAAGCACCCGGACTCTTATCTGCTGATGGAGTCGGAGTACGGCGGAAGGGTCTGTCCCCCTGGGGCCGAGCTGAGACACGTGAATCAGCCCGTTTTCGTGCAGGCCTATGTCCACAAATGCACCGAATGCGGTAATGTTGGTCACGATGCCCGGCAGTTCCATTCCGGGACGGAGGTCCCCGATATCCCGCACGTCGTCGGCGAATGAAAATTCACTGGCGCTTTCCCTGGGGTCGAGTCCCGGCTTGGCAAGTTCTTTCAGGATATCGTTCACTGTAGGCAGTCCGAAGCGTTCGTCCACATAATTCTCCGCCTTTATGCCGGAGCACAGTTCTCCGTTTCCCACCAGCCGGTCAATTCCCACCCCGAGGTCGGAGGCCATCCTGTCAACAAGGCCGTATGCCTCGGGATGAACCGCCGAATCGTCCAGCGGATTCTTCCCTCCCTTTATCCTGAGGAAACCCGCGCACTGCCGGAAGGCCTTTTCTCCCAACCGGGGGACTTTCCTGAGTTCTTCCCTTGTGCCGAACTCTCCGTTGGAAGACCTGTACTCCACTATGTTGGATGCCAGCGCCGGACCTATTCCCGCAACGTATGACAGGAGATACGGGCTGGCCGTATTCAGGTTCACGCCCACGGAATTCACGCAGCTTTCCACAGTATTGTCGAGTTTCTCCTTCAGGAGCGTCTGGTCCACGTCGTGCTGGTACTGCCCCACTCCAAGGTTCTTCGGGTCTATCTTCACAAGTTCGGCAAGCGGGTCCATAAGCCGCCGTCCTATGCTGACCGCGCCACGCACCGTCACATCCTCGTCCGGGAACTCGTCGCGGGCCACCTGCGAAGCGGAATATATGGACGCTCCGTCCTCGCTCACCGTCCATACGGAGCATCCCTGGGGCAGGCGGACCTTCCTGAAGAATTCCACGGTCTCCCTGCTTGCCGTGCCGTTTCCCACCGCCACGGCCCGGATGCTGTACTTCTGAAGCATCTCCTGAACTGCGTCAAGGGACTTGACCTTCTCGTTTTGCGGAGGATGAGGGTATATTATGGTATGGCAGAGCAGTTCTCCCCTGCTGTCCAGGCAGGCAATCTTGCAGCCGTTCCTGAATCCGGGGTCCACCGCCATAGTGTTCTTCTGCCCTACCGGAGCGCCCAGAAGCAGCTGCCGCAAGTTCTCGCCGAACACCCTGATGCTCTCTATGTCGGCCTTTTCCTTCGCCTCGCGGATGACGTCATTGCTCACTGAAGGTTCAAGAAGCCTCTTGAAGGCGTCGTCGCAGGCAAGGTGAATCTGACGCGCGTTCTCCCCCTGGGGCCTGCGTCCGGCCATCTGGCAGAAGTCATAGAAAATCTTTCCCGAGCAGCGCTCCGGGTCAGCATCGATTTCCACGTTCAGGAAGCCTTCCTTCTGAGCCCGCAGAATTGCCAGGAGGTTGTGGGAAGGAATCTTTTCGAGGGGCGTGCTGAAATTGAAGTAACTGCGGTATTTCGAAGCCTCCTCAGACTCCTTGCCGGCCTTGGTCACGCTTGCGCGAATCCAGCGCTTGCGGAACATCACGCGCAGGTTCTCCCTGATATCGGCGGTCTCGCTGAGGCGCTCGGCCACGATGTCCCTCGCGCCCGAAAGGGCAGTCTGGACGCAGTCTATCCCGTCTCCGACAAATTTTTCCGCCTCCCTCAGTATATCGGCAGGGCCCGCTGTCCAAAGGACGTCCGCCAAAGGCTCGAGACCGAGCTCTTTGGCTACGGTGGCCCTTGTCCGTCTCTTGGGTTTGAAAGGCAGATAGATGTCCTCCAGTTCCGTGGCATTGAGGCAGAGTTCAACACGGCGGCGAAGGGACTCGTCCAACTTGCCGGCGGCCTGAATCGCCGCCAGGACCGTTTCCTTGCGCCTGTCCATCTCCGTAAAGACGTCAATCCAGTGCTTGACCTCCGCCACGGCGGCGTCATCCATTCCTCCTGTCTTTTCCTTCCTGTAACGGCTGATGAAGGGAATGGTATCTCCGTCAGCGAACATCACGGCGCAGTTTTCCACCTGCCAGGGACGCACTTCCATCAGGGAAGCGATATGATTCAAATACAGTTCTTTCATCAGCACAAATTTACGACATTTTCAGCGGAAATGCATATCTTTGCGCTCCGATGAAAGACAAGGCCAACAATCACATCGTATATCTGTACTCCGCGACTGCGGTCATACTGTGGGGGCTCTCCTACATCTGGAGCGAGAAACTGCTGGGTCAGGGCATACCCATAGAATACTTCGTGTCCATACGGGTGCTGTTTGCGGGAACCATACTCCTGCTCTTCAACCTCATTGCCGGAGCGGATATGCGGATACACAAGAAGGACCTCCACAAATTCCTGCTCCTGGCGCTTTGCGAGCCCCTAATCTACTTCATCTGCGAGACCTACGGGATAGCGCTCACGGAATCACCCACCTACGCCGCGATGATAGTCGCCTCGACCCCCATCTTCGCGCTTGCCGCGGGAACCCTTTTCTTCAAGGAGAAGATGCGGGCCGTCAACATAGTCGGAACAGTCATCTGCATATTCGGAATATTGCTTATGACCGCCACCTCCGGAGGAGTCGGAAAACACTTCGTACTGGGCATAATCCTGCTTGCGGTGGCGGTGTTCGCCGAAGTCGGCCAGGCATCCTGCACCAAATGGCTCGCCGGAGACTACAAGCCGCAGGTAATCACGATGTACCAGTTCCTCATAGGAGGCGCATACCTGACCCCTGTCTTCTTCCTCAAGGGGCTCAACAGATTCGACCCCGCGCTATACCTGAGCTGGAGTGTATGGGAGCCCATCCTCTTTCTTGCAGTCCTGTGTTCCTGCCTATCATTCACACTGTGGGTAGGGTCAATCAAGAACCTCGGGGTCGCCAGGTCCGCAGTGCTCCAGTCGCTCATCCCCGTGGTAACCGCCGTTGCCGGAATAATTCAGGGCACTGAAATACTCGGCGGCCTGCAGTGGCTCGGAATAGCCGTCGCATCCGCGGGAGTCATCCTGTCCCAGTTGAACACGGAAAGAAAATCCGGAAGAAAGTCCTCTACTCCTCGCTGAATTCCTTCAGCTTGTCCCTGTATGCCGCAAGTATCCGGGACCTCGATATGAATCCCAGATATCTGCCGTCCGCCCTGAGCACGGGAAGTCTCCAGGCCCGGGTGCTGTCGAACTTGCGCATCACGTCTTCCATACGCTCATCTTCGGTCACTGTTGCGGGAGCGTGTTCCATCAGGTCCCCCACAGTCAGAGTGTCGTATTCTTCAGTACGGAAAATGTACTTCCTGACGTTTCCTATGTCCACCAGCCCCACGAACCGGCCCCTGGAGTCAACTACGGCAATCACGGCGGCGCTGCTCCCGGAAATGACTTCCACCATACGGCGAAGGCTGTCCTTCCTGTTCATCCTGGGATATTTGTCGCGCACGAGGTCGCAGGTGTGCATCAGCAGCATTGCCGCGCGGTCGCTGTCGTGGGTGATGAGTTCACCGGTCTGGGCAAGTCGCTTGGTGTAGATTGAGTATCTCTCTGAAATCCTGGACACCAGGAAAGACGTTGCGGAAGCTATTATCAGAGGTATGAAAAGCCGGTATCCCCCGCTGATTTCGGCAATCAGGAATATTGCGGTCATCGGAGCCTTCATCACTCCGGCCATCGCCGCGGCCATTCCGGCAAGCACGAAATTCTGCTCCGGGATGACAATCGAATAGGATGCAAGAAGCAGATTCAGACTCCTGGACACAACGAAACCCGCGATAGCCCCGACGAACAGCGTGGGTCCGAAGGTTCCTCCCACGCCTCCGCCTGCATTGGTGAAGGTCATTGCGGGCACCTTGAGCAGGAGAACGAGGGTGAAGAACGCCGGCACGCCCCAGGGAGAGCCCAGCAGAGAGCTCGCCGGAGTACCCCTGTCAATCAGGACCTCATCTCCGTTCAGAAGTTCCCTCACGCTGTCGTATCCCTCACCGAAAAGAGGGGGAAGGAACATTATCAGCAGGCCCAGACTCAGGCCGCAGACCAGCCAGCGCAGGAACGGGTGAGCCATCCTTGCTAACTTGTCCTCTATCCAGAGCGTTGTCTTTTGGAAGTAGATGGAAACAAGGCCGCAGAACACACCCAGAACAATGTAGAACGGGATGTTACCTATGCTGAAAGGCGTAAGTTCGAAGTGGAATGGGGTGGCGTCACCCAAAAAGGCATAAGAGACCACGGTGGCGGAGACGGTGCTCAGAAGCAGCGGCAGGAGCGATGTGGCCGATATGTTGAACATCAGAATTTCCAGGGTGAACAGGACTCCGGCCAGAGGCGCCTTGAAGATGCCGGCGACGGCTCCTGCCGCGCCGCAGCCCACCAGAATCGTCATATTCCTGAAGTTGAGCCCGAAGCGGCGTCCAAGGTTGCTTCCTATCGCCGCACCCGTGTAAACGATGGGAGCTTCGGCTCCTACCGAACCGCCCGTGCCTATAGTAATGGCGGATGTTATCTGGGAGGACCAGACGTTGTGCTTCCGGATTCGGGACTCCCCCTTCGAAATGGCTTCCAGAACCCTGGTCACTCCGTGTCCTATGTCGTCCCTGATGACATATCTGACCAGGAGCCCGGAAACGAGCATTCCCAGGGCGGGAAGGATGAAATACACCAGAGAACTCCGGCCGCTTGCCCTGAAGGCGGCGGCACAGCCATTCTGTATAAGATGAATCAGTGTCTGAAGGACCACCGCCGAAGCTCCCGAGCAGATGCCCACGAGAACGGACAGCAGCAGAAGTCCGGAGTTGTCAGATATTTTCCGAATCGTCATCAGAACCGTATTGGGCGATATTGTCGTCAGGAAGCGTTCCGCTGTCGGAATCGTCTCCGCCGCTCGTTCCCGCAACCTGTTCCACTTCGGCTTCCTCCTCGCCCGCGAGCCAGTTCTCAATGTCGTCGAGGTCATCGGTCTTGACTTTTATCTTGACAAGATAGATGGCATCCGGCAACTCGATGGTAACGGCCTCGAATGAGGTCCCGTCCGGTTTCTGATATTTTATGAGGTCAGGCAGATAGTCGTTGAAGCCCTTGGGATACTTTTCGTTGAAAGCAGCCGCAAGTTCCTCGGACATATTTTCATAGCTGACCGCGTGTCTTTTCTTCGTATCTGTAGTCATAGCCTTTTTCAGTTTGAGTTGCAATGTTAAGGAGTATTTTCCAACGTTGCAAACTTTTTTTCACAAACTCAGCTACATTCTTTCCGGAAGTTCTATTCCGAGCAGTCCCATAGCCTTCGCAAGTACCTGAGACACTGTATGTATGAGTTTCAGTCTGGTACAAAGCACCCCTTTGTCCTCTTCCTTGAGCACGGGAGTGTCGTGATAGTACTGGTTGAACTCCTTTGCAAGGTCGTAGCAGTAGTTGGCAATCACCGCGGGGGAGAAACAGTCCGCCGCCTCGGCCACCTTCGGGGGATACGCCGCGAGCAGTTTCACGAGCCTGATTTCCTTCTGATTGAGTTCCGCCGGCTCCGGATTCTCCCAATCGACATCCTGCGCCTTCCTGAGGATTGAACGGATTCTGGCGTGGGTGTACTGGATGAAAGGACCGGTATTTCCGTTGAAATCTATTGATTCCTTGGGATTGAACAGCATCTTCTTCCTGGGGTCCACCTTCAGGATGAAGTATTTCAGGGCGCCCAGCCCTATCATCCTGTACAGACGGTCGCGCTCCTCCTCGGGCACGTCACCAATCCTGCCGGCCTCGGCCGAGGTGAGTCTCGCCTCCTCGTACATCTTCTGTATGAGGTCGTCCGCATCGACCACGGTACCTTCCCTTGACTTCATCTTGCCTTCCGGGAGTTCCACCATTCCGTAACTGAGGTGGAAAATCCTTTCCGCCCAGCCGAAGCCGAGTTTCGCAAGGAGAAGCTTGAGAACCTGGAAATGATAGTTCTGCTCATCGCCCACGACATAGACCTCGGAATCCAGGTTGAATTCGGAGAACCGTCTTTCGGCAGTGCCCAGGTCCTGCGTTATGTAAACCGAAGTCCCGTCCGAGCGGAGCAGGAGCTTGCGGTCCAGTCCGTCCGCGGTGAGGTCGCACCACACGGAGCCGTCCGGGTCGCGGACGAAGACTCCCGAATCCAGCCCCTTCTGAACGAGTTCCTTGCCCAGCAGATATGTGTCGTGCTCATAATAGGTCTTGTCGAAACTGATTCCCAAGGCCTTATAAGTCTGGTCGAAGCCGTCGAACACCCAGCGGTTCATAGTCTCCCACAGGGCGCGGACTTCGGGGTCGGCCTCCTCCCACTTCACCAGCATCTCGTGAACCCTGTCAAGGACGGAAGGGTCCTCCTTCTCCATCTTCGCGTACTCCACGTAGCAGTCGCCCACCAGATGGTCTCCCTTCTTCCCGGTGGATTCAGGAGTGGCGCCGTCGAATCTTTGCTGCCAGGCATACATCGACTTGCAGATATGCACCCCGCGGTCATTGACGAGCGTTGTCTTTATGACCTCGTTGCCGGCCGCCTCGAGCAGGTTGCTGACCGATGCGCCGAGCAGATTGTTGCGGACGTGTCCGAGGTGAAGGGGCTTGTTTGTGTTGGGGGATGAGAACTCCACCATAATCCTGCGGCCGGTGGGAGGCAGCGTTCCGAATCCGGTGTCAGATGCGATGGAGGAGAACACGTTGCGCCAGTAGAGTTCGGAAAAACTTATGTTCAGGAAGCCTTTGACTACGTTGAACGCGCTGATTTCAGGGCAGTTGTCAAGCAGCCAGGCGCCGATGGCGTTACCCGTCTGTTCAGGAGAAGTGCGGGAAATCCTCAGGAGAGGGAAGGTCACTAGGGTGCAGTCCCCCTCGAATGCCTTGCGGGTCACGCTGACCTGGAGTTCGGGAGCCGGGGTTCCGTACAGTGCCTCGACGGCCTCTGAGGCCTTCAAGGCGATAAACTGCTCGGCCCTCATCCCAGATAAGTCTTCAGAAGTTTGCTGGCCGCCGGTTTCTTGAGTTTGCGAATGGCCTTTTCCTTGATTTGGCGGACACGCTCGCGGGTGAGGTCGAGCCTCTCTCCTATTTCCTCCAGCGTCATTTCCTGGCACCCGATTCCGAAGAAGGATTTTATGATTTCACGCTCCCTGGCCGTGAGAATCTGCAGGGAGCGTTCGATTTCAGTGCTGAGGGACTCGCTTACCAGACCCTTGTCGGCCATCGGGCTGTCCTCGTTGGGAAGCACGTCAAGAAGGGAGTTGTCCTCGCCTTCCACAAAGGGAGCGTCAACGCTGACGTGACGTCCGGAAACTCTCAGCGTGTCGGCAATCTTGTCCTTGGGGATTTCAATCATCTCGGCGAGTTCCTCGGTGGACGGCATACGCTCGTTCTCCTGTTCGAACCTGCCGAGAGCCTTGTTGATTTTGTTCAGCGAGCCAACCTGGTTAAGGGGGAGGCGGACAATCCTGCTCTGTTCCGCGAGAGCCTGAAGGATGCTTTGCCTAATCCACCACACCGCATAGGATATGAACTTGAAGCCCCTGGTTTCATCGAATTTCTCGGCTGCCTTTATGAGGCCCAGATTGCCCTCGTTGATGAGGTCGGGCAGGCTGAGCCCCTGATTCTGGTATTGTTTTGCCACTGACACCACAAAACGGAGGTTGGCTCTTGTAAGTTTTTCGAGCGCTTCCTGGTCTCCTTTGCGGATACGCTGGGCAAGTTCCACTTCTTCTTCCGGTGACACCAGTTCCTCGCGGCCGATTTCCTGGAGATATTTGTCCAGTGACGCGCTTTCGCGGTTGGTGATGGATTTGGTAATTTTGAGTTGACGCATTGTGTTGGTTTATTCTTTTCTGAAGCCGAAGTCAAAGGGCTTGCCCTTGGCTGTCAGACCGGTGACATAGACTACCAGCCTGCTTCTGCCGGCAACTTCAAGAACGTCCTGAACCGATTCCACTTCCCTGTCGTTCACAGACTGGATTATGAATCCGTCTTCAGCGCCTGCCTGCGCGAGTTTCCCCTTGCCAGCCTTGACAATGAGGACTCCGCTTTCTATTCCGGCCTGCTGAAGTTCAGCCTCAGTGAGGTTTCTGATGCTCGCGCCATAGAAAGACACGCTTCCCTGTGCGTCCGCGATTCCGTTTGCAGAATCTGCATCACCTCCGAATTCAACCGTTTTCCGGACGGCCTTCCCGTCTCTGAGGACGGTGATGACGGCCTTGTCTCCGGGATGGTAACCGTTGACCTTCTCCTGAACGGCTGACGGACTCTTCATTACGGTTCCGTCTATTTCCTGAAGTATGTCTCCTTTCCGGATTCCCGCCTGCTGGGCAGCTCCTCCTTCGACCACTTCTGCTATATATACTCCGTTCAGGGAAGAAAGTTTCATTTCCTTTGCAATTTCATCGGTAAGCGCCGTCATCGAGATTCCGAGCCTTGCTCTCTTGACAGAGCCGAAGTCTATGAGGTCGCCGACTATCTTCCTGACAATGTTGGAAGGAACGGCGAAGGAATATCCCGTGTATGAACCCGTGGTGGAGACTATTGCGGTGTTGATGCCCACCAGCAGTCCCTCCTTGTTGACGAGCGCGCCTCCGGAATTTCCGGGATTGACCGCCGCGTCGGTCTGGATGAACGATTCAATCTTGAACTCACCCTTGTAGTTGGGCATCGAGCGCCCCTTCGCGCTGACTATGCCTGCGGTGATGGTGGAACGCAGTTCCGCTCCCAAGGGGCTGCCTATGGCAAGAACCCACTCTCCAAGGCGGAGTTTGTCGGAATCGGCGAATTCGAGCGTCTTGAGACCGGTCTCCTCTATCTTTATGAGGGCCACGTCCGTGGCGGGGTCCGTTCCCACCACGCTGGCCTCGTAGGTCTTGTTGTTGTTCAGGGTGACCTCCACCTTGCTGGCGCCGGCGACGACGTGGTTGTTGGTGACTATATAGCCGTCCTGGCGTATAATCACGCCGGAACCGCTTCCCTGACGGTCGCGCTGCTGGGGAACGCCTTCACCGAAGAAGAAACGGAAGAACGGGTCGTCAGGAAGCTGCTGGGCCTGGCCCTTGACGGTGACCTTGATGTAAACCACGGCCTCGACCGCATTCTCAGCGGCGAAAGTAAAATCCGGATAGTCGCTGAGGTTAAGGTTCACCGCGCGTACTTGTCCGGATTCAGGGTCTGCCACCGTACCCCTGTCGGGGTTTGCGGCATTGACAATGCCATACGCCGCCAATGCGCTGACGGCAACTGACAAAATGACTGTGATGACTGACTTTTTCATATTTCTGTTCTTTAAATCACACTTTTGAAAAGCGAATGCCAAAAAGGTCAAATCCTATGCCAAAGTTTGAAATATTTTCTTAATTTTGCACGATTACAAATTTAACGAGATTTATGGAATTCATTGTTTCAAGCGCAGAGCTGCTCAAAGGTCTCACAGACGTTTCAAAGGCCATTCCTTCAAAGTCGGCTCTACAGATTCTGGATAATTTTCTGTTCGTCCTCAAGGGCAAGGAACTGGAAGTGACGGCATCGGATCAGGAGTTGACTCTCCGCACCGTCATAGCCATAGACAAGGTAAAGTCCGAGGGCAGCATCGCGGTCCCCGCCAAGCATATTCTCGACCTTCTCAAGGAAATTCCGGACCAGCCCATCACCATAAAGACGTCTTCGGACAGTTCATTCGAATGTATCTGGAGCAACGGCAATTCGTCACTCCCCTATTTTCCGGCGGCGGACTTCCCGGAAATCAAGGGCACTGACGACACCGCAAGGCGCTTCACCTTCCCGGCCCAGAGCCTGGTGGACGGCATAAACGGAACCATATACGCCACCGCGGACGACGAGATGCGTCCCGCAATGAACGGCATCTTCTTCGACGTCGACATTGCCACCACCACTCTCGTGGCTTCAGACTCCCACAAGCTCATCTGCTACACCACCAATGACGTGGAGTCAAAGGAGAAGGTTTCATTCATTCTTCACAAGAAGGCCGCCGCAATACTCAAGTCCATCCTCGACAAGGAGGACAGCAACGTGGACGTGGCATTCGACGACAACACCGTGGTGTTCACTTTCGGACAGACAATGATGGTCTGCCGCCTGGTCATCGGCAAATATCCCAAATACCGTGACGTGATTCCCCAGAACAACTCCAACGTGCTGAAGATAGACAGGACAATGCTCCTGAATGCCGCAAAGAGAATCTCTGTCTGCGGAAACAAGGCGTCCAACCACATCAAGCTCGAACTCAAGCCCGGACAGTTGGAAATCACCGCGCAGGACCTCGGATTCGCCACCGCCGCCTACGAGAAGATAATGTGCGATTATCAGGGAGAACCTCTTTCCATAGGGTTCAAGTCTCCTTTCCTCATTGAGATTCTGAACAATATGGGATGCGAGACCCTGGTCATAAAGTTTGCCGACGCCCGGAGGGCCGCGCTCATCGTTCCTTCGGAGGAAGAGGCTTCAACTGAAAAGATTTGCGGCATCCTGATGCCGATATTGGTCTGAACAAGCGCTTATGGAACTTGAACTGAAAAGGCCTTTGCTCTTCTTCGACATAGAGAGCACGGGCCTTAACATTGCTTCCGACTGCATAGTCGAACTGAGTTTCGTCAAGGTTTTCCCCGGAGGAGAAACCCGCATCAAGACTTGGAAAGTGTGTCCGTGGGACTACGCCCGCAACTGTCAGAAGAAGATGGACCCCAAGGCCTCGGAAGTGAACGGAATCACGGACGATATGCTTGTTGGACTGCCTCGTTTTGCCGATGTGGTGACGGAGGTGGTCGAATGGCTGTCCGACGCCGACCTTTCCGGATTCAATTCCGGCAAGTTCGACCTTCCGATGCTGGCCGAGGAGATAGAGAGGGCCAGGGTCTATGCAGGCAGGAACGTCAACGTCAACCTTCACGACAAGCTTCACGTCGACGTACAGACAATCTATCACGTGATGGAGCCCAGGAACCTGCGCGCGGCGTACCGCTTCTACTGCGGAGGAGAGGACTTCGACAACGCCCACACCGCCGAGGCGGACACCGTGGCCACCTTCAAGGTCCTGAAGGGTCAGCTGGACCGTTATCCCGATGAACTGAAGAACGACGTGGAATTCCTTTCCAGGGTCGGGGGACGTTCAAAATTCGTGGACTATGCCGGCAGGCTCATCTGGAACGACAAGGGCGAGGCGGTGGTCAACTTCGGCAAGCACAAGGACAAGACCGCCCGTCAGGTATGGGACACGGAACCTTCGTATTTCAACTGGATTCAGAACGGGGACTTCACCCTCGACACCAAGGCACAGTTCGCGAGGCTGGCGGCGCAGTTCCGCAACGAACCTCCCGGACCCGCGAGCGCCGAGCAGCTCGATGACCTTGCGGCGAAATTCAATGGGGGACGTCTGTTTTGAACATAATCGTCAGGACATACAGCGGAAAGATATGCTTCCGGCCGGACACAAGCTGGAAGGAACGCGATGACGCGGCATATCTTCCGGAGTTCGTCAATTCTGTCAGCGCCTCCCCCGCGCTCTTTGTCAGGATATGCAAGGCCGGGCGCTTCGTCTCCTCGAAGTTCGCCCGCAGGTATTACGATTCGTTCGCTTACGGGATGTTCCTGTATCCCGACGACCTTCTCAATGACGGTCCCGAAGGTTTCGCCTGCGCCTCCTGCCTTGACCACAGCACTTTCGTTTCTTACCCGCTCAGGGACATCGGCGCGCTCGCGAAGCGCGGTCTCAGGGTTTGCAGGGACGGTGAGGAGTTCTTCGCCTGTCCCCCTCCCCCGGAATCGGTGATAGACAGTTGCCTGGAATTCGCATCATCGCGCTGCTACCTCCGTACAGGGGATTTTCTCGCGATAGAGCTCGGGCCCATCCGGTCCCTCTGCGCAAGGGACGAAGCGGAATGTCAGGTCTGCGCCTATTGCGGGGACAACTTGATTTTTGATTTCAAAACAGTTTTTTGACACAATGGATACAGTACAAGCCTGGACTTTGATTCCTTTCGGAATTATGCTGCTTATGATAGCTCTGGTTCCCCTTTTTGCGGAGAAATTCTGGGAAAGCAACCGGAACAAGCTCATTTGCACCGCGGCGGTTGCAGTTCCCACGGCGGTCTATCTGATATGCGCCGGTCTGGGACACCAGCTGCTGCATCAGATGGCGGGAGACTACATCCCGTTCATCGTCCTTCTCCTGGCCCTTTTCGTGGTGACAGGGGGAATACAAATCAAGGGAAGCATCACCGCAACCCCGTTCGTCAACCTTATTATCCTGTCCGCAGGTTATGTCCTCGCCTCGTTTATGGGTACCACCGGGGCCGCAATGCTGCTGGTTCGTCCGCTGATTGACATCAACAGGAACAGGACACGCAAGACACACACTATTCTGTTCTTCATCGCGATGGTGGCGAATGCGGGAGGAATACTCACTCCGCTGGGAGACCCTCCGCTTTTCCTGCTGTATCTTCGCGGGGCGCCCTTCAAATGGTTTATGACACTGCTGCCCCAGTGGCTGTTCGTGGGCCTTCTCCTGTCCCTGATATACATAATATGGGACAACATCGAGTTCCGGAAGGAACCCAAGAACGCTATTCTCTGCGGCGCTGAAGCGCAGTCTCCCATCCGTATCAAGGGCAGAATCAACTTCCTGTTCCTTCTTATGATAATGGCCGGCGTCATCTTCCTGAACGAGCAGTTCATTCCGGCTATGAAGGAAGGTCCGCTGCAGTATCTGCGGGAAATCTGCCTGATAGCCGTAATCATCCTGTCACTCGCATTCACCGGAAGCAGCGTCCGCAAAGGAAACAATTTCTCCTGGGGCCCCATTCTGGAGGTGGCCGTGCTGTTTGCCGGAATATTCACCACAATGACTCCCGCGCTGCTTTACCTCAATCACAATGCGGCCGGGCTCGGGCTCTCCGAACCCTGGCATTTCTTCTACTGCACGGGATTTCTTTCTTCATTCCTTGACAACTCCCCCACCGCGGTCGCCTTCCATTCCGTGGCCAGCGGCCTTGACTTCTGCGGGTTACAGGACTGCGTCGTCGCCGGGATTCCGGAAAGCGTACTGAGAGCCATAGCGCTCGGTGCCGTGATGTTCGGTTCGATGACCTACATAGGAAACGGTCCAAACTTTATGGTGGCCTCCATTGCCAGGGACAACGGAATAAAGATGCCCAGTTTCTTCGGCTATATGGCGAAGTTCTCTCTCATAGTGCTCCTGCCCGTTTTCATCCTGGTGCAGGTCATCTTCCTCGGATTCTGATTCCAACCACATACTGACACGATATGAAATTTTTCAGACTGACCATTGTCGCGGCCGCAACGGCCTGCATTACCACAATCCTTTGCGCCTCGGGCACAACGGAAGGACAGAAATCCACCGTGCATATGGTGGCCAACGCCCACTTTGACACTCAGTGGCGATGGACGGTGCAGCGCTCAATCGGCGAATACATCCCCCGCACGCTCACCCAGAACCTCGCCCTTTTCAAGGAATACCCCGGGTACATATTCAACTTCGAGGGAGCCGTGAAGTATGCCTGGATGAAGGAGTACTATCCGGAGCTCTTCGAGCAGGTGAAGACCCGCGTGAACGAGGGCAGATGGCACGTGTCCGGAGCATCCTGGGATGCCACTGACGCCAATATGCCTTCCGTGGAATCCGGCATACGCAACATTCTCCTGGGCCAGGAATTCTATATGAAGGAGTTCGGCATAGTATCGACGGACATAATGCTGCCGGACTGCTTCGGGTTCGGCTGGCAGCTGCCCTCGGTGGCATCGCACTGCGGGCTGACGGGATTCGGCACACAGAAACTGTCCTGGCGGAGCAAGCCGTTCTACGACGGCGGACGCAGGGTTCCGTTCCTTTTCGGAATATGGAAAGGACTTGACGGCAACCGTGTGATGGCGGCCCTCGACGGAGGCGGCTATGCCTGGAGTCCGGAGGAACCCGTGACCGACAACGCCGACCTCAGGCGCTTCGTACAGGAGACTCCCCTGCCGGCGGCATATCATTATTTCGGCACCGGAGACAGCGGCGGTTCCGCGCATCCCAGGGGCGTTCGCTTCGTCAATGACGCAGTCCGCAATCCCGGGCCGGCGTACGATATGAAGTTCTCCACCACGGACGAGATGTTCTTCAAATACCTTTGGGACGAAAGGTTGCCTGAGTTCGACGGCGAACTCCTTATGGACGTGCACGCCACCGGCTGTTACAGTTCCAAGGCGCAGATGAAGAATCTCAACAGGCGCAACGAATGGGCGCTCGGAGCCGCGGAAGAAATCTCCACCCTGGCAGACAGGCTCGGAGCCATAGATTATCCCGCATACACCATAGACAACGGCTGGAAAAGAATAATCTGGCATCAGTTCCACGATGACCTCACAGGTACCAGCATCCCCGAATGCTACCAATTCTCATACAATGACGAATACCTGAACCTGAGACAGATGAAGAGCATAATCGAGAGCGCGGCGACATCCTCCGCATCCGTGCTTGACACCAGGGTCAAGGGCATTCCTGCAGTGGTATTCAACCCTGTGTCAGCCCCCAACTCCGACCCCGTGGAACTTGAGATTCCCCTGGACGGCAAGTACAGGTCCGTAAAAGTGACGGGACCTGACGGACGCAGGGTTCCCGCCCAAATCATCGCCCGTACAGAGAATTCCGCACGCATACTGTTCGCCGGTCAGACGCCCTCTGCCGGACTGTCGGTCTATGACATAGTTCCCTCGACAAGCCCCGAAAAGAGCGCTTCTTCACTGAAGGCCAAAGGCAACGTCATAGAGAACAGGATATACCGGGTCACAGTCAATTCCGACGGAGACATCTGTTCCGTTTATGACAAGCGTTACTCCAGGGAACTGGTCCGGAAGGGAGAAGCCTTCGGTCTCGCTTTCTTCGAGAACAACGTTTCAGACAACTGGCCCGCCTGGGAGATTATGAAGGAGACTATGGACCGGACTCCCGTGAAGGTCAACTCCGACGTCAGAATCAGTGTGGAGGAATGCGGTCCGCTCAGGGCCGTCCTGAAAGTCGAGAGGACACACGCGGGTTCAAGTTTCACCCAGAGAATCATTCTGACACAGGGCGCGCAGGACGAACGGATTGACATAGTGAACACCATCGACTGGAATTCTCCGGCGGCGCTTCTCAAGGCTTCGTTCCCCGTGTCGTTCGACGCTCCCTCTGCGGTTTATGACCTGGGTATGGGCCACATTGAAAGAAGCGGCAACACGGATATCCAGTACGAGGTCTTCGCCCACCAGTGGGCCGATATGACATCCACTGACGGGACATACGGACTGACCGTGATGAATGACTCCAAATACGGTTGGGACAAGCCGGACGACCATACGCTGAGACTGACTCTGTTCCACACACCCACGGCTTCCCGCGGATACGGCGAACAGGCCACACAGGACTTCGGCACACACGAGTTCACATATTCCATAGCAGGTCACAAGGGGGCCCTGGACCCTTCTCGGACAGACATTGTGGCCGACTGTCTCAATGCGCCGAAGTACGCCTTCCTGACAGAACCGCACGAGGGGGCACTCGGCAAGACGGTATGTATGGTCCGCTCAACCAATCCCGCGCTCAGAATCAAGGCTCTCAAGCGCGCCCAGGACGGGGACGGACTCATAGTCCGCGTGTATGAACTGTCCGGGAATGGCGCAAGCGGCAGCATTGTGTTCGATTCTGACATCCTCAGCGTGGAGGAAGTCAACGGAATCGAGGCTCCGCTCGGTCAGGCTCCCAAGCTGCAGACTGCGCCCGAAGGCAGTTTCCAACCGGACGGCTCCGCCATCGTGTCCAAGCCCGGAAAGTTCTCATTCGAGGGGAAATCCCTCAAGTTCGAGTCCGGACGCTTTGCCCTGAGGACTTTCAGGGTGCGTCTTGCCGAACCTGCAGCCAAGGTGGAGCGTCACAGTTTCCATACTCTTGACCTTCCTTTCAACTGTGTCGGCATAACGAGCGACGACTATCCCTCCGAAGGCAATCTGTGCTATGAACGCAGGGAATCCTTCGCCGCCGAGATACTGCCGGACAAGTTCGAGTTCCGCGGCGTTCCCTTCAAATTCGGAGAGCCCAACTATTTTGACGCCCTCGTCTGCAAGGGACAGACCCTCGCGCTGCCGGAAGGGACCTCGAAAGTCTGCCTGCTCGCCTCGTCGCAACGCCCCGACGGAGAGGAATCCCGCGCGGATTTCAAGGCCGGCGACAGGACTGTCAGCAGGACGGTTTCAAGTTACACCGGGTTCTACGGGGTTTACGGCTGGCCGGGCTGGTACGAATCATCGCTCCGCACAGACGACGTCGCCTACATAGGCTCGCACACACACAATCCCGAACAGCGCAACAAGCCGTACGTATTCTCATATATGTACTTCCTTGAGATAGAAACCGCCGGCGAGAGCCAAATCACCCTCCCCGACAATCCCGACATCGTGATATTCAGCGCCACCGCCGTGGGGGAATAACCGTTCCGTGAATGTCGGAATCTCAGAAGAAAAAATCGTGAGAATCAGGATTGTCTGCTGAAGCCGTCGGAACTGATTGGCGAAGATGCGGGGGCATCGCCTGACGGCCGTATTTCAAGCGAAACCATATTCTGGTTGAATATGTACCTGTAATCTATCTTGCTGCAGAATGCGTTCGCAAGAGTGAGTCCGAGTCCGGTCTTGGAAGCGGGGTCCTTTACTGCGGCAACGGGATTGAACGCCATCCCGTCATCGTGGATGGAGATTCTGATGACCGCATCCCTGACGTTCGCCGCCAGGTCGATGGAAGTGGCGTGCCCGTGACGTATAATGTTGTTGAGGAACTCTTCAGTGCTCACGGCGGCCAGATTTCCGGTATGGCTTCCGACTCCCTTGGACGACAGGAACGAACGCAAGGCCGCAATAGCCTCACTGAGCGACTGCGATGTGGTCTGCAGTGTCATATCCAGCACCTCGGTTTGTTCCTTTAAAGGAATGAGCAGGAATCTGCTCAGGGACGGGTCTTTGCGACGGAGCGCCGATTCCCATACCCATATCGCCAGAGCCGTGGCCGCCTGACCGGCAAAGAAGCCAATCCAATTTCCCCGCAGCAGGAGAAAGAACAGCATCGGGAGCAAGGTCTGGGCGATGGACAACAGGAGGGCAAGGCCCTTCCTTTCGTAGAACTGGAAAGCCGGCAGGAGGTTGCAAAGCATCGCCTGGCCGATGATGTTGAGGGAGAATAAGGGCACTGCTTTCCTCACCATATCCAGCCCGGCTCCTTCAGAAACTCCGAGCAGAGAGCCTATCTGCGACGGGAACAAAACCAGAATGGCGGTAAAAAAGGCTAAACATACGGCCATAAAGGCATATCCGCGCTTCATCAGCATCAACAGTCCCGTGCTGTCATCAAGTCCCTTGAGGATGGAGCCGACCGGCTGTATCGCCCTGAGCGTCCCGTTCAGTATTATCATCGAGAAAGCCAGAAGTTGGATACATACCGCCAAGGAAATCAAGCCGTTGTCACCAAGAAATCGGCTTGCCACATAATTGTTGCCTATATATTGGACAGACAACAGAGCCGTAGCCAGAAAAAGGGGAAGGCCTATGGAGAATATCCTTCCCGCCTCAACATCGTGCAGCCTTGTCCGGCACAGGCGCAGGCTTTCTTTCTTGCGGAAATGAGGCAGCACCATCAGGATGCACACGACATACATCACACCGGTGGCGAATGCCGCGCCCGCAATTCCAAGAGAAAGGTACTTGATGAACACTATGTCAAGCAGAATATTGGCGGCATTGCTCACAATGACGGCGCGTGAAACAATCTTAGGGCCTCCGTCCACCGTAACAAACTGGTTCAACGTAAGCATAAGCAATTGCGGCACTGCCGAATACAGGGTGACACGCATAAAGGCGTCTGACAATGGACGCAAGGTATCAGACTGACAGAGCAATGAGGATATCCTCCCGAAGAAAATCGCTCCGAATCCGGTGAATGACAGTCCGAGCAACAGCGAGACGCCCATTGAAAAAGAAAAGAACTTGTCAGCCTTGGCCCTGTCTCCTTTGCCTATGGCCATCCCCGCCAGAATCGTGGAACTGGCAACATACAGACAGGTTACCGCAAAAAAGGCCTGAAGCAGGGGCTTACTCAGATTCACTGCGGCAAGTCCCCTGGCTCCGACGAGATGCCCTACTATGACCGCATCGACGATATTGGCGACCTGGGTTGCGGCCACAGTGAGGATGGAGGCCAGGAGATATTGATTGAAGGCCTTGTTTACAAGATATGGTTTTCTGCCCGGCATAGTCCGAAATTCATTTCAGCGAGAAGGGTGGAGCTATGGCTTCCGAACTGTAAAGCAGGTCGAAGTCCAGTCCAAGACCCACGATTTCCTTCAGGAAGGCATTGAAATACACGTCTTCGCGCCAATCCTGCATAAAAACTATATAGAACCACCCGTCAGCGGCGGTGACTTCCATCAGTATGCCTATGCCCACAGGTTCTCCAACCGGGAACAAGGCTTCGATATGCCTGTCACAGGACCCGAACGATTTCTTTCCAGAATAGCTGACGGCAAAGGTCGTCTGGTCAAAGAAAGTCTTCATCCCCTGCTCCACTGCATTGAACTTGTCCTGCAGGGTCGGAAGGGAATTCACGGCTTCACAGGCGGCCTTTATCCCTGTAACCGTATGAAGCAGGACACTCGGGTCGGAGAAATACATTATATCTCCGCGCATAGCGGTGTTCTGCATTTCAAGAGACATATTCCTCATCGAACGCTCATAGACCAGAGGCAGTGTCGTCACCATATTGTGATGAGACTTTTCGGCGCCCACGATGCTGCGGTAATCACAATATACCTGCCCTACAATCGGTTCTTCGGCATCGGGATGCAACTTGTCGACAGCCCGGCTCATAAGAACTGAAAGTATGGTATTGGGCGTTCCGTCACTGCTTTTGCAAAGTGACATCAGCTGCTTTTCGTCTATGCGTATGTAATGCAGATGCTGCCTCGAACGCACTACAAGGCCCTTTTCTTCCAGACGCAGGGCCTTGGCAGGCGCCGGCGGCAGAGGAAGCAGGTCGTCAGGTTGAGGAAGGGGCACGGTGAAGGGGTCGAAATATTCGGCCTTGTCCACGGGGCTGTCCGCCAGCCATACTCCGCTCATCTCCACTTGCTCATTGTAACGCATACTGCAGTAGTAATACATCAGGGTGTGAAGCAAGGGCCCGCGGCCACGTCCGTCAAATATGGCGTGTACATTGTTAAAGAAAATGTCATTCCTGAAATATGTCAGGCCGAAAAGATGGAAGTTCGACTCCTGACCGCACAGAGTCATAGGTTTGTCCGATTCTTTCACCACAAGCGGCAGAGGGTTGTGCTCGAGCCTGTAGCCTTTTTCATCGGCTATTATGCGTTTTCGAAGATAAGGATACCGTGTCATCGTGATGTCCAAGGCCCGGGAAAGAACTTCACCGTCGATTTCATCCTTCATCTTCACGATATACCTGAATGACTTGGAGATTCTTTCATTCAGGCAGTAGTAGTCCAGAGTGTCACAGAAAAAACTATGCATAACAATCCATTTACATCAGGTGTGCGAAATGTTTCCAAATCAGGTCAACATACTCCTGTTCCAAATTTGTGTCGCCGGTAAGCACAAGAACAGTTTCCCTTGCAGGACTCACTATGGTCAGTTTGCCGCGCAATCCTTCCATACGATAAGTGCCGTACTTTCCCCGCCACACGTAATACCCGTATCCCTGAGAGTGTTCATTTTCAGTGTCATACCCGACTGAAGGATTATATCTCCCGAGAAATGCGTTGAAAGGGCCGGATTCGACCTGCTTCGATGTCATCGAGTCAATCCATTCCTCCGGAACCAGCTGACGCCCGTTCCATTTGCCGCGCTGAAGAAGAAGCTGGCCGAGTTTTGCCAAATCCTCTGTGCAGAGCAGCATTCCCCAGCCACCGACACAGATTCCTGCCGGACTGACCTCCCACTCGGCATCAGTGATATCCAGCGGCTCCAGCAGCCTCGGCCTTATGTAGTCCATAACGTGCATCCCGCTGGTCTTCTCTATGATTGCGGCCATTATATAGGAGGCGAAGAAATTGTAATAGAACTGCGTGCCGGGCACACTTGTCGGGCGGGACGCGAAGAATTCCCCAATCCAGTCAAAGTCCTTGTCGGAATTTCTTGCAAATACGGAAAGAAGTTTCGAAGACTCCTCCCAGCCGCAAGTCATTGTCAGAAGATGGCGTATGGTCATTGAGGATAGAGTGTCCGACACTTTATGCGGCAAGTGTCCGGGGAAGAAATCCGCAACCCTGTCCCCTACAGAGAAGAGGCCTTCCTCCACAGCTATGCCCGCCGCGAGCGCCAGCACCGTCTTGCATTCGGACAGAACGTTGACCCTGCTGTCGGCGGTGTATCCACCGTAACATCGTTCCAGAACAACCTTCCCGTGGTCCACTACCATAATGCTGTACGGCTGCGCCTTGTCGGGAGCCGGCACCGAAACCGCTTCATTATAGAAACTTTCTGCGGCGAGAGCCCATTCCACAGACTCGTCTCCGCGAGGAAGAATGTCTGAGGAATATGCGTTCCGGCATACTCCGAAGAGCGAAGCCGCCAGAAATACTGATAGTGCGAGTTTCTTCATTTTTTGTCTTTCTGTTCATTATACAACAGGTCTGCCTCCATAAAGAGACGTTCCATTTCCATTATGTTGCGTATGCGGTTGCTGATGACCTTGCGTCCAATCTCGGACATCATTCCGTCGTGGTGCTCTGCAATGTCATAAATTGTCAGCTGATGTGCAGGAACATATTTTTCTATGCCGCCGGCCAGTTCCCTGACTATATGCGCGAAATATGTGCGCTGCGAAACCGGCAGGTTGTCGGCTATTTTGGCGGCCCTGAAGTAATGCACCCTTCCTGTATAGGGACGGGGTTCGAATTCCGCCATATTTCTGCCAACGTTACGGGAATTCGCAATGATTGTCTCCAGCATTCCGCGTTCGCGAAAATCTTCGAACAGGGGGCTTGTCTCATAATACTCCCTGTTGACGTGTTCCACCTGGTTGGCAATGACGAGCCTCCGGTCAAAGTCGCTGTTCATAATGTAGGCGTCAATGAGAATCAGGCTGCCCATATCCTCCCCCGACTCTTTCAGCTGACAGGCCATTTCGTAGGCTATCATACCTCCGTAACACCATCCGCCTATGTTGTAAGGTCCCTTGGGCTGCCGCTTCTTCAATATCTCTATATACTTTGCGGCGATGGCGGGAATGCCCTCCCTGACATCGTCAGGATGATAGATGTTGTACTGCTCGATAACCGAGAACGAACAACAGTCCCTGATGTCATTCGCCAGGGCATAGTACGCCTCGCTGCCGGTACTCCCAGTATGTATGAAAACAAGAGGAGCCTTGTCGCTGTGAGTTGAATAGACATAGTCCAGAGGCGCATCGTCCGTAGCATTCTCAAGCGTCAGGGCAATTTCTCGCACGGTGGGATTCTCGTAGATACGTGCAGGAGGCACGTCTTTGCGCATCGCCTTTCCAATTTCCGCGCACAGACGCATTATCTGTATGGAATCCCCTCCGAGTTCAAAGAAACTTGAGTCTGCCCCGACGATGTCACCATCGACGGACAGCAAACGGCAGAATATTTCCGCAACCCTGTGTTCCATTTCCCCCTTCAGCGGCTGCAGGTCAGAACGGTGCTTTTCCGGCAGAGGCAGATTCTTGCGGTCAATCTTTCCGTTGGCATTGACCGGAAACCTGTCCAGACGGACGTATCGGAGAGGCACCATATAACGGGGGAGTTTCTTATTGAGCGACTTAATGATGTCCGCAGTCTCCGGAGGTGTTCCGTCAGAAGTGTAGTAGCCGCACAGATACTTGCTCCCACGTCCGTTGTCCACACCCTGGACTACAGCTCCGGTGATGCCCGCAATACATTTCATCGCGCTTTCGATTTCACCGGGTTCCACCCTCTGTCCGTTAATCTTGAGCATCCAGTCCTTTCGGTTGACATAATGCACAATGCCGTCGGCATCGATGCGCGCCACGTCACCCGTACGCAGCCAACCGTCCCTGTAGAGTGCGGCGGTGCGTTCCGAATCCTTGAAATAACATTTGCAGAATGAGCCTTTGAGCACCAGTTCTCCTTCAATGTCGGGAGGAACGTCATTGCCGTGCTCATCCACCACGCGCGCTACGTTATGGTTGATTCCGCGTCCAAGAGGCGATGAATCCGACATCTCTGTCACCTCGTATGACATCACCGCTCCGCCGGTCTCACTCATTCCGAACATATTATACAGGGCATAACCATCTTGAGAATGCTGGGTTGTCAGACGCTCACCCCCTGTTATCACCGCTTTGAGCGTCTTGCTCCGGTTGCGGAACATAGTCAGGACCGCCGGACTTATGTGGCATACAGTTATTCCGTGTTTTTCGACATAATTTCCAATGGCTTCGGCGCTGGCCTTGCAGGAATCGCTCAGTATATGAACCGTACCTCCGCCGTACAGAACGTCAAAACTCCCTATAATGGTGACAAAGTAGAACGGGGAAGCCGCTCCGAAGCGCGTATTTTCGTCGTGTGCGATGGCCGCAGGAACGCGGGGATTATTGTCTGTGAGCGTCGAATGATTATGCAGAATACCCTTCGGCTTGCCTGTACTGCCCGAAGTGTAGACAATGATGGCTCCGTCACTGTTTTCAGGATAACGAATCATCGGTTCTCCCGCTTCCGGTTGCGAGACAATTTCCGCCAGAACACCCTCGTCTATCATCAGGGCGCTGTCGCAGTGCTCCACAATGTAATCGATGCGTTCCTGAGGGAACCTGTCACCCATAGGCACAGCCACACAGCGGGACAGCCAGATGCCGATTTCGACTGCCATATACTCCGCGCAAGGAGGCAGTTTCACCGTGACAGAAGAGCCCTTCCGAGTGCCGCGTCCGGACAGATATGTCACAGTCCTCAGCGCCAGGGAAAGCATTTCCCCGTAGCTCGTCTCACGTTCTCCTTCGTTGTCAACCACGGCCACACGTTCGGGAAACCGGCGACAGTTTTCAACTATTCTTTTAATATAGTCCGATTCCATATCCGTTTCTTATCGCGTAAAATCTTCGTCAAACACACCGAGACCCTTTATGCACCGCAGATATTTTTCAATATAATCCCAGGTGGTGAATGACCATCGGAATCCAAGTCTGAGAAGCACCTGTGCCGTATAAGTCTTGGTGTCCCAACCATTGGCCACCTTGAACAGACCGTCGTTCTCTTCCTTGTATGCGACAAGGCTCTGGACGAGTTCCGACTTGAGGGAATCCTGCATAGCCGCAGCCAGGCGACGCTGGAACTCGTCGTTCTCCACCCTCTCGATGGGTATGCCTATCTTGTTCATACAGTCAATCGTGTCACCGTATGGCGGCCAGTGGACATTGCCCGGCTGGAACACAGTGCACGCGTCAGGCGTCAGAGTCAGACGGACGATGGCATCGGCCACCTCGTTGATGGGAGAAAATTCCGAATATCCGCAGTCTCTGTCATATGGCACGCAGCCGAGAACCTGATAAGCCTTGAGTGTGGACATCGCGTTGTTGGTGCGGAAGTTAATCTGGAACTCGCCGTCAGTCGAACGGGCTGAAAGATTTCCAAGACGCATAACCTTGCCCCTGAGGCCACGGTTCTTCACGGCGTCAAGCACAGCCCGCTCAGCCAGGAACTTGGAAGCCGTGTACTTGGACGTGAGCCGCTGTCCGTAATATAAATCACGCTCTGTAAGGAAATGCGGCGCGACGGGAGTGTCGCTTACGGTGAGTCCTGCCACGCTGCCGGTCGATGTCTGGATAAACCTCGCCCCTGTGCGGACGCAGAAGTCTATACAGTTCTGACAGCCCTTGACGTTGATATCCTCTATGTCGGTGCCGGCAGAGAAATGCTTGACATTCGCCGCGCAGTTGATGACGACGTCAATGTGACGGTCGAACTTTTCAAAGACTTCCGAGTTGGTGACATCTCCGTCAATCACGGTGATGCGTTCAGCGAATTGCTCCTCGAATTTCTGCCCGAAATAGTAGAACAGAAGGGTACGCACACGGCTCTCGGCCGAAATGGACTTTCCTCCGCGCACGAGGCAGAAGATATGCGGCACATCGGTCCTGTCAATGAGATTATGCAGCACGTGAATGCCAAGGAAGCCTGTCGCTCCGGTGAGCAGGACATCTCCCATACGCTCATAGCAGGACCCGTTGCGGAAAGTTTCGATGGTGTTGGCCGCCAGCAATTCGTCCAGCTGGCTGTAGTCGTATGCCTCTATTTCCTCAATCATCGGAAGATTGGTGCCCAATGACTTTTTGTCATAGAGTTCAGGTTTGAGCATCTTTGCAAGCAGTCTGGGGGTGGCGTTGTCGAACACGCTCTTGTACACCATAGTGTATCCCTCCTTGGCCGCTTCGGCTATCAGCTGCATCGCAACGAGCGAGGTGCCACCCATCTCGAAGAAATTGTCATCCGCGCCTACCTCTTCTATTTTGAGTATTCTGCCGAAGATTCCGCAGAAGGTCTTCTCCACCTCGTTTTTCGGAGCAGAATATCCCGAGCTCCTGAACTCGGGCACAGGCAGACGCTTCACGTCCGTCTTGCCGACGGGAGTCAGAGGCATTTCATCCAGACGGACGAAAATTCCCGGAACCATATACGGTGTAAGGCTTTCCGACATATCCTCCCTGACCTTGTCTTCAAATTTCCGGACAGGTATGCCGGCGGCTGTCTGGTCGACAGTGTAATAACGTATGAGCTTGTCTGTGCTGCCGCCTTTCTTTATGACGGCCACGCACTGACGAATACCCGGCTGCCGGGCCATTACCGTCTCAATTTCTCCAAGCTCGATGCGAAGGCCGTTGAGCTTGACCTGATTGTCGGTACGGCCCATACTTATGAGGTTGCGTCCCTGCGCCCTCATGGCCTAGTCGCCGGTGCGGTATATGCGGTTGCCCCGCCACTCGATGAAGGTCTCGGCGGTACGCTCCGGCATATTGTTGTATCCGCGCGCCAGGCCTATTCCTCCGATGCAGAGTTCGCCCATCACACCGACAGGCAACTCGTTGCGGTCGCTGTCAAGCACCTGATAGGTGTAGTTGGTGAAAGGCTTGCCCACGTGTATCTCGCGTGTGCCGTTGAGCACGCCGGCGCTGCTTCCCATCGTGGTTTCAGTGGGCCCGTATGTATTGATGATGTAAACATCCATCTTCTCAAGTTCATCCAGAAGAGTGCCGGGGAGTTTCTCGCCTCCCGTAACGACGCACTTCATCTGCTCCTTGACAAGTTTGTAATATTCATCGAATTCAAGGTTTACGGCAAGTCGCGAAGGGGTCCCGCTGATTGTCTGGGCTCCCGTACGTCGACAAAGCCTGACCATCTCCACAGGGCTCATTATCTCGTCCTCGTTTGCAAATACGACGGTGTCTCCGTTGAACACCTGCACACCGATTTCCCCGACCGAGAGGTCAAACGACACGGTGGACTGACAGAGTCCGAAACGGTTCGCGTTGCTGTCGGAGCCGAAATTGGTGTCGCTCTTGTAGAACGTGAGGAAGGACGCCGCCCCCAGATGCTCAATCATCACGCCCTTCGGACGTCCTGTCGAGCCACTGGTGTAGATGAGGTAGGCAAGGTCGTGCGGACTTACATTCACGTTGAGATTGCCGTCAGGCTGTGACGCCGCCTCCACAAGCAGCTCATCGATGTCTATGGCACGGCCGGGATATTCGGATATCCTGTCCGCCGTTGTTATCACGAACCGTCCGCCGGAGTCATTGAGGATGTATTCTATGCGGTCTGCCGGATAATCGGGGTCCATAGGGATGAACGCTCCGCCGCATTTCATCACGGCGAACATCGAAGTCAGATAGAAGCTGCGGCGCGGCAGGAGAAGCACCACGCGGTCTCCCTTCTGCAAGCCTCTCGCAATCAGGGCCCGGGCGATTCGGTTGGCTTCCGCGTTGTACTCGCGGTATGTCATATCCCGGTCACAGGCCATCAGCGCCAGAGCATCAGGAGTCTTTTCAGCCCATCTCTCTATGCCTTCGTGGAAAGTGCGTATGGGGAACGACATATCCTCATTCACGCTGTGCATACCTTCCACCTCAAGCCTCTGACGCTCACTCATTATGCTGACGTTCTTCACCTTGGCATCCATATCGGCGGCGAAATGCTCCGCCACGGCCACCACGCTTTCCGTGAAGTGGAGCGCAAGTTCACGGCTGTACTGCGAATCATCGTACTCCGCATCCACGCTGGGAACACCGTCAACGTTCATCACGAAGATACTGAACGGTATCTTGGCCTTGGAAAGGGCCATCGAAGTTCTTGAAACTTCCTTTCCGTTTACGCTGTAGGCACTCATCACGCCCATCTGGTAGGCATAGCTGGCGCATCCCTTGAAGTCGTAGTCGGAAGCTATGCGGGCGAAGGGATAGTTCTCGTGTTCGAGGCTTCCGTAGAAGGCTTCGCCGGTCTCCTGTATGAACTCCCTTACGGTCTGTTCCTTGACGTGAACCGCACAGGGAAGAGTATTCACAAACATTCCGACAGTGTCCGTAACCCTCAGGTCCTGGCGGCCGGAGCTGATGAACGCGGTATATACGTCCTTCGTGTTGGCGAAGCGTGACAGGGCATAGTTGAAGGCCGCGAACCAGAAATGGGCCTGTGTCACACCAGGAGGAAGAGCAAGGCTGAGAAGATTCTGAGGTATAGGCGTGGAGACATGCAGAGGCCGTCCTTCATCAGTGGAAGTCCTGTCAGCAGGAACGTTGGCCGAGGATTCGTATGTGGCGAACATCTCGTCATAGAAGGCCTTGCTCTTGTCCAGTCCACCCCGCAGAGCCTTATCATTCTGGTCCTTGGCAAAATCCAGGTATGAGCAGGATTCCACCTCTATCTCATTGCCTTCCAGCACGGAAATAACCTGTTTAAGGAACAGGTCGAGCGATGCACCGTCAGCCACCAGATGGTGGATATCCACCAAAAGACAGTTTGGCCCTCCGGGCACAGAATATATCTCCGCGCGGACAAGCACGTCGCGTTCCAAATCAAACGGACGCACGAAATTCTGCTTGATATTGTCTATCTTACCTGCCTCAATCTGTCTCACAGGCACGTCGAACCCGTCCGCAGAAGATTGGCGCATCACGACTCCGTCATCGGTCTGGAAGAAGTTGCAGAAGAGCGCAGGATGAATCCGGGCCACCTTGAGCACCGCCTCCTTAAGGGCTTCCGGGCTTGTTTCCGAAGGGAATTCAAGCATCATCGGCATATTGTACATATTGGTGTCAGGATTCATCTGACAGTCCATATACACACCCTGCTGAGGGAAAGTCAGCGGGGCTTCAGATACGCCTGCCGTGTCTTCCTTATTTTCCTCCTGAGGCCGAGCCGCTTCGATGCCGGCAGCCCCTTTCATCCACAATTCCAGTATCTCGTTCTCTATGCTCTGGAGCGAAGCCGTTCTTGCCAGGGTCTTCGCGTTGACCTGGATGCCGAACTTCCTGTATATGAGTGTCGCAAGGCGTATGCTGGAAATGGAAGTGAGTCCCACGTACCCGAGCAAATCGGTTATCGAGAACTCCTCTGTGTTCAGCACAGAGGCGATGATTGTCTTGAGCTCGGTTTCCAACGCATTCAAAGGTGCGGCAGGGGCATCGCCGGCCGACTTGGAATTCAGTTCAGGCTTGGGCAAGGCCCTCCTGTCAACTTTCTGGTTGACGTTCAGCGGGATTCTGTCTATCTGCATTGTTACTGCAGGAACCATATAGGGAGGCTTACGTTCGAGTATGAAGTCATTGAGCGCCTGAACGTCCACCTCAACGTCACCGACCACATAGGCGGCTATGAACTTTCCTCCGTTCGAATCGTCGAAGGCCTGCACGGTCACGTCCCTGATGCCCTCGAACTCACGTATCACGGCCTCAACCTCCTTGAGTTCTATGCGGAAACCGCGTATTTTCACCTGACCGTCCCTGCGGCCCACGAATTCTATGTTGCCGTCCTGGCGGTAACGCGCAATGTCACCGCTGTGGTATGCGCGCCTGCCGTTCCACGTGAAGAATGCCTCCGCCGTCTTGTCCGGGCAATTCAGGTAACCTCGCCCGACCTGAGAGCCTACTATGACCAGTTCTCCCACCGCCCCTACAGGCAGACGGTGGAGCTGTTTGTCCACAATGTAGCAGTCCAGGGAGTCGACAGGTTTACCTATGGGAATATTGGGTTCCTTCACCTGAACCGGAGTCGTCGTGGAGAAGACAGTACATTCGGTGGGGCCGTAGCCATTGTGGAAAAGGTATCCCTTCGCGGGTTCCACACTCACCAGTTTTTCGCCACCCACGCTCAGATGCTTGAGGGAACGGTTTTCCGTATTCAGCAGGAACTGTACACCCACTTGAGTCGTGATAAAACTGTGGGTTATGCCGTTTGCTTCGAAATAATCATTGATGGCAATGAGATTCAGCCTGATTTCCTCCGGGATAATATGCACAGAGGCGCCTGTAGCCAGGGCCGGATAGAGGTCCATCATATTCGCGTCGAAGCCGAACGAAGCGTAAGCCGCCACCCTGTGTTCTGGCTTGAGGTCATAATAACGCCTGTACCACCCTATGAAGGCCACAAGATTCCGGTGTTCCAACATTACGCCTTTAGGCACGCCGGTCGAGCCGGAGGTATAAAGCAGTATGAACAGGCTGTCGGGACTGAGGGGGCTTGCGGGAAGAGTTTGTCCTCCACGGTCCTCAAGGGCATCGGTCAGCACCGTCTCGCCGTCATATCCGTCAATCAGGTCGCGCAGCTCGGGGTCTGCAATCAGAAGAGCCGCATCTGCATCCTTGACCATAAAGTTCAGACGCTCCTGAGGATAGGTCGGGTCGAGCGGCTGATATGCGCAACCGGCTTTCATTGCCGCCAGAGGCAATATGAAAATATATTCGTTGCGCGGTATGAGTATGGACACGACAGGCTCGGCCTTGCCGCAATCCTTCACCTTGGAGTAAATCAACGAGCCGATTCTGTCTGTCAGAGCGTCCAGCTCCCTGTAGGTGTATTTTTTATCCTTATAAACACCTGCAACGTTGTCCGGATACTGTGTCGCAGCCTTTCGGAACAGAGACAATACGGACTCGTCAGCGTTCTGCCCCGCAGAAGCTCCGTCAGCCTTCAAATTAAAGGAATCCAGCAGAGAAAGAGTCTCAGCATCGCACAGGCTCACCTCGCCCAGTTTCCTGACAGTGAGCAATTCATTCACCACATTCTTAACAGCAATCGCAAAGCCACGCATCATATCGTCGGTGAAGAGACTCTCGTCATATTGCACTCTGAGTATGCCTCCCTTTTCCAGACTTCCTTCAACGAACACCGCAACGGGGAACTTGGCCTTCTGAATCTCAAGTCTCTGCAGTTCCAGCTCGCCCCTGCCGCATACGTAACGGTCAAGGACTCCTACCTGATAAGCGAACATTATATTGGCCGCATAGCCGAATTTCTCCGCTATAAGTCCGAAAGGATAGTCCTCGTGGGAGAGAGTGTCCACGAAAGAGTCCGCAGTCTGACGCAGATAATCATCCACCGTCATCTCCGAATCCACCCTGCTCACCAACGGCAGGGTGTTCACAAACATTCCGAATGAGGATGACAGTTTGAGATTGCTTCTGCCGTTGGAGACAGTGCATATGCCTACGGTATCCTCGGCAGTGTACTTGCTGACGGCTACCATCACCGCGGCAAGATACAGCGAAGCCGGCGTGATGCCAAGTTCCTTGCACTTGGGCTGTATGGCATTGACGTCCACAGGCAGTTTCAGTTCTGCCTCTGCGTGACAGTCATCCCCGTCATACCTGTCAGGGCGCAAGGCGGAGGCCTCTTCTATACGGCCCATCTGCTCTTCGAAGAAGCGCTCCGTTGCCGCCTCTGTCTTCTGGTCTGATACAAAGCGGTAATAATCATACTTTTCTTCCTCAAGAGCCTGTCCGTCAAGAGCAAGGCACAGCTGTTTGTACAGAATATCAATGGAACCTCCGTCCATAACCAGATGATGGAAATCGGCCAGCAGATGAACTGCAGACGGGCTTTCCACAATCTCGAAGCGGTAGAGCGGACCTTTCTGCAAGTCGAACGGACGTACAAACTCCTTCTTGCGCCGCTCGAATTCCGGGACTGAAAGCTTCACGACAGGAATCTCGGGAGTGAAGCCCTCCATCGGGCACTGATACGTTTCACCCCTGTCATCACTCTGGAAATGGGTATTTATGTAAGGATGTGCCGCCAGGACCTTTTGCAGGGCATCCTTCAGCAGGGGTGCCGTGATACCCTGAGGCATGGTCAGACATTCAGGGATATTGTATCGTATGTCATCCGGACTGGCCGCGCACTCGGAATAAATGCCGAGTTGGGAGAATGAAAGAGGGGCCGACTTTACCGCAGCGGCGTTTCCGTCCGCAGCTTCAGTTCTCTGCAGTCTTCCGGCAAGTTCCCTGACAGTAGGATAACGCAGCACGTCGCGAACAGGAAGGCTTGCATTCATACGGCCGCTCACGTAAACGGAAAGCCTGATGGCAAGCAACGAAGTGAGTCCGGCACCTATCAGGTTGGACGTTACGCCGAAATTGGCATTGCCTACAACCTCGGCAACGATATCATACAGAGACTGTTCATCGGCCGTGACCGGCAGGACTTTCTCTTTGTCGGAAAGTTCGAGAGCCGGCTGCGGAAGAGCCTTGAGGTCCGTCTTGCCGTTGGGCGAGACAGGCATTTTCTCCATTTCCATGAATACAGTGGGTACCATATAATGGGTAAGGCTTTTACCCATCTGCTCCTTGAGCACATCCGCGCTCACCTTCTCCCTGACCGTATAATAAGCCACGAGATGGTCGTGCCCATCGATGCTCTTTATCATCACCACGCCCTCCTTGATTTGGGGCTGCCTGCACAGGACGGTCTCCACCTCGCCGAGTTCAATGCGCAGGCCGTTGAGCTTTATCTGGTGGTCCTTACGGCCGAGGATAATGACTTCGCCGTCTGCATTCCAGTAGGAATAGTCCCCAGACTTGTAGCAGCGCTCTCCGTTGTATTCTATGAACGCCTCAGCCGTTTTGTCGGGCAGGTCGTTGTATCCGGCCGCCACACCGAGGCCGCCGATGAGAAGTTCTCCGGTCACACCGACAGGGAGCTCGTTCATATCCTCATCCACAATATATTCCCTGACATTGAGCAAGGGACGGCCTATCGTGATGTGATTCGAATGAGTCAGTTCCTTTCCGTTGCTGCTGACACTGATTTCCGTAGGTCCGTAGGTATTGAACAGACGTGCTTCAGGGGCCAGTTCCTTAATCTGTGGCAGTAGAGTCGGCGGATACTTTTCGCCGCCAAGCACGATGAACCTGCACTTTGACAGAGCCTTGCGGAAATCCGGAAGGTCGAGGAACATCTTGAGTCTGGAAGGAGTTCCGCTGAAGCCGTCCACACCCGTCTCCAGCATCAGGTCAGCAAGAGCCTGGGGGTCGTTCACCTGAGCCTCATCGGCAAAGACCAGCGTCATACCGTTGTACAGCGACGCTCCTATCTCCTTGAGCGACAAGTCGAAACTTACTGTCGTGATACACAGCATCCTTTCACACTCATTGACCAGGGCATGGAAATGCCGGTTCTGCTCGTGGTTTGTGAGATAATTGCATATGCCCGTATGGCGAAGCATAACGCCTTTCGGACGGCCCGTGGAGCCTGATGTATATATGAGATATGCCAGAGAATCGGGACTTTGGACGATACCGGGATTCCCGACGTTCGCGACAGTCTCAGCCGTATCCAGCAGCTTTTCGACGTCAAGGGCACGTTCACCGTAGTCGGCCATCTTGTCTCGCGTTGTGATGACATAGCGGGCGTGACTGTCCTCGGTGATGAGTTTAATGCGCTCGGCAGGATATTCCGGGTCGCAGGGAATATACGCGGCCCCCGTCTTCATCACGCCGAACATGGCGATAAGATGCCAGCTCCTGCGTGGCAGCAGCAGACATATGCGGTCTCCCGGTTGCACTCCGGCAGACATGAGGGAGTGTGCGAGAATATTAGCCTTTTCGTTGAATTGGCGATAGGTCAGAGTCTCATTGCAGGCAATGACGGCAGTGGCGTCCGGCGTCTTCTCCGCCCAATATTCTATGCTGTTGTGAAACAGCGGGAAACGGACGGCCGACGTATCGATGCAGGTCTGACGCAAGGCGGCAACTTCCTCTTCCTGCTCCCTGCTCATTATCGACACCGACAGCAGTCTGCCTTCAGGAGTCTCGAGGAAATGCGAGACAACTGCATCCATGGATTCGGCGAACCTGCGGACAAGGTCGGCGGAATATTTCGCCGTATCGTAATTGATTACGATGGCCGGCCTGTCTTCCACCTTGCTGATGGTTATGGTGAACGGGAAACTGAGACTATGCATACACAGGCGCTCGGGCTTTACCTGAGTACCGTGCATACGGAAGGTATTGCCCAGAGTCCCGTACTGGTACGTGAAGCGCACGTGCTGTTCGATGCCATAATCGGAAACAAGGGCGCTGAATGGATATTCCTCCCTCTTGCGGGTCTCGATGAACATATTGCGGACGCCGTGAATGAAGTCGCGGATACTGACATCCTTCAGACTGCATACCAAAGGTATGGTATTTATGAACATCCCCACGACTCCCTCGCTCAGGGGATTGAGCCTGCCGTTGCTGATGGTGGTCATACACAACTCACGGGAGTTCGTGTACCGGCCGAGGGTATAGAACGCCGCCGAAATGAACAGCGCTGACGGAGCCGTTCTCAGAGATTTTGCCCGAGTCATAACGTTCTGCGCGCTCACGAAATGCACGTGTTCGGCGCGGCCTCCGTTCTCGCCGCCCAGGTCAGCCGGCATCTGCGTGGAAGTCACGCCATTCCCGAGCATTTTGTCATAATAGGCCTTGAAATCCGTGACGGACGCAGCCTGGGCCTCAGCGAACTCTGCATAGGAATGTGCTTCGGCGGGAGGTTCGGCGCCATCGATGGCAGCGCATATCTCCTCCATCAGAATGTTCAGGGAGGCGCCGTCATACACAAGATGGTGAAAATCCAGCAACAGCGTCACTCCGGACGGAGCCGACAGAACCTTAGCCCTGTACAGAGGTCCGTTCGCTATGTCGAATACGCGGATGAAATCCCGCTTTACAGCCTCGAGCTCATTGTCTGCAACATCCACGACATCAACCTGCGCACGGCATCCGTCCGCATAGACCTGCACCGGCCGCCCATCCCTGTCTTCGAAATGTGAGAACAGAGCAGGATGGCGCTCCATAACCTTCGCGACGGACTCCACTACGGTTCCGGGGAGCACACCACCGGGAATCCGGACGGAATAGGGATTATTGTAACTCAGGTTTTCGGGGTTGATGACACAGTCAAGATAAACCCCTTGCTGCGCGCAAGTGACGGGAGATGTCTTATGGCTCATAGAGAAAGATTCTTGTAAAAGTTATTGCATTATGAACATCCTGTCAAAGTGAGTTACCCTGAGCACTTCCATAATGCTCTCGTTGACATTGAGCAGCGTTACCTTCTGGCCTCTGGCGGCGCTTGCCTTGCGCAGGCGGAGCAGCACACGCAGGCCGGAACTGGCTATGTAGTCAAGCGCGGAGCAGTCTATGACAATAGGCTTTGACGCCATCGATTCCAGTTCCTTTACAGTGGGTTCGGCCTGCTCGGCCATTGAAGTGTCAAAACTGCCGTTCAATGCTACAACGACGTTCTCGGGGTTGTTCTGAATGTTGATTTCCATATCGTTATTGACTTATATTTGTTTCACTCATAATGAACTTCAGGCAGAGCATAGTGATGTCATCGCTCTGCACCGCATCTCCGGCGTGCTTTCTGACAGCCGCGAGCACACTTTCCAGAAGACCGGAAGCATCGGAGCGGGAGGTGCCTCCCACAACCTCAAGAAGTCTTTCGCCGCCGAATTCGTTGCCGCCCGCATCCATAGCCTCAGTCACACCGTCCGTATAGAGCAGAATCAGGTCTCCCGGCTGCAGGACTACTGTATTCGAAACGAATTTCTCTTCTTCCGATATTCCCAGTGACATATTTTCCGAAGGAGGGAACGTTTCAACCCTGCCGCCGCGCAACAGAATGGGGGAATCGTGGCCGGCATTCACATACTCCAGCGCGCCGCTCTCCAAATCAAGGCACCCGAGCCAAAACGTAACGAAACGGCACTGTTCGTTGTCGGCGCACAGAGAAACGTTCATATGTCCCGTAGAATCCGACACGGACGACCCGGCGACGACACTCCTGAACAGATAATGTACCGCAGTCATGAACAGGGAGGCCTGCACACCCTTGCCGCTGACGTCTCCTATGCAGAAATACAGTTTGTTCCCGACAATGAAATAGTCATAGATGTCCCCTCCCACTTTACGCGCCGGATGAAGACAGGCCGCGAGGTCTATTCCCCTGCGTTCGGGGAAAGGAGGGAATATGTGCGGGACCAACTCATTCTGCGCCCCGGCGGCGAGCACCATCTCATTCTCCATAACCGCCCTTTCCTTCTCAATGCGCCGCTTCTCCTCAATGAAAGGCCTGGCGACATACCTGACGCAAAGTCTGACGACAACTGCAATTACGATAAACATAAGGACGAGCAGCGCCAGCATCGACAACAACGCCTGATTCACCTTCGCGCCTATCACCCTCCTGTCGGCCGACAACACCACTTTCCAGCCTATATGCCCTATGGCGCTCTCCCGAACAAGCAGTTTTTCCGGTTCGAGCCGGAGAATGTAGTCATCCGGAGCGACGACCATCTTTCCGTCAGCCTTATAAATGCTGATATCTATGTCTTTCCGAGCTTTGTAGTGTGTGACGAAGGAAGTGAGATACGATTCCAGAATCACGGAATACACAACTCCGGCACGCCTGCCGTTCTTATCCAAAAAAGGGACGGAACAGGAAATGACCTTGTAACCGTCCGAATATTCGGAAATGAAGTCGCTCCATAACAGTTTCCCATCCCCGTAGCAGACATCCCATTCCCGCTGGGTTTGAGAGTCCCACCTGTTTACAAAATCGTTCAGTTCGACTTCACCGTTTGCATTGCGAAGGGCAAACCGTTCATAATATCCGTCCTGGCAAGGCACAACGGTGTTGTCAAAGACAATCGCGGCCCCGTACACATCCTCCATAACCGAAAGGGAACGGCATAGAAGCGAGTCCGTTTCCTGCCTGTCGTCAATCAGCATCGTGGACAGGGCGGCCATAGCCTTTGTAGTCTCTTCAATCCTCAACAGACGTTGCTCCATTATTCTGGTGATGGCGTCAAGGTCGTCGGAGATACGCGCCTGAAGCAAATCTTCATAATCGCCCCGAACCCTTCCGGCGACCAGAATCATCGCAACCGCGGAAACGAATATCACAGCGGAGGTGACATATGCCGTCATCCTGACCTGCAGGGAGGAACTTGCCTTTTTTCCAGTTTGCTTCATCTATGCAAATCTAATAAAAATATTCCAGATTCCGACAAAGCGGCCGGCGTTCTGTCAAATGACTTATTAAACCCTTTTAATGAATAGAGCTCATTGTCTGACTTTGGATATCGTAAAGGGGGTTTGCTGAAATGAGTCAAAGTTCAGGGCATCCCTCTTTGACAATTTTTCGTAATTCAAGTATAGTGACGAGGCATCCATAAATTAATAATGCTAGAATCGGAAGACTTATCACGATACCACATATTAAAATCCAGAGCTTAAATTCTATAAATAATAAAAGAACGTACATTGTTATGTTGTATAACAGGACCGACGATTGTAGAAAAACATCTACTATTTTCTCTTTTCTGGAAGGTTTTATTATATAGGATGAGCCAATAAATCTACCTATTGCAAGGAAGTCCAGCACGCTAAGCATTATCTGAAATACGACAATTGCGATGTGGAGTATCAATAATATAGTTGTCAGAACATGCATTTGTAAAAGGGTTTTGTTGATATTTCGTAAATATACACAATTCAACCCTAACGCGCGAGCGCTAATCACACGAACTCAGATGTGTCGTTATCCTTCCGGGGTTGAGTCCGAGGTCGCTTTTCACTGAATACAGTTGACCGGGCTGAACAAAAATGGCGAATTTGTTCATTCAAGCGTCAAAAAATGGCCTCAAATGAACGTTTTGGCCGTTTTTGTTCATCCGAGAGGCTTTCTCAGCCACGCCCAGCCATTGCTTCTTCGTTCCGGGCCCCCCGGAAAGAACGGACGGTCCGCGACCCCTGAGGGGACACGGACCGTCTGTTTGAGCCACTTGACAGGCTTGAACTGTCGACCTTCGCGTTACGAATGCGATGCTCTACCAACTGAGCTAAAGTGGCGATGGGACTGCAAAGTTAATAAAAATTCAGGATTTCAAAAGCCGTTTTGCGGCATTCTGGCCCGCAAGGGCTCCCGTGCAAAAGGCGGCCTGCAGGTTATATCCACCCGTATCGCAGTCTATATCAAGTACTTCCCCGCAGAAATACAAGCCTTTGACAAGGCGGCTCTCCAGCGTTTTGGCGACCACCTCATCCGTGCTCACTCCCCCGGCCGTGACCACCGCCCGTTCGTACCCCACATAGCCCTGGATATCGAATTTCCATTCTTTCAGGGCTTTGGCTATGCTGACCAGATTCACCCAGACCTTGCTGTCTGTCCTTCCCCGACGCTCAAGGGTGATGATTTCCGGATTCATCGCGCTGAAAGCGGGAATGAGTTCCCGGGGCATAAGTTTTCCGAGCAGAATCCTGCACCGCTCCTTTTCCCTGACTCCCCTGCTTCGGGGGTCACCGTCGATTTCAGCCCAGAGTTGCCGCACCCTCTGCGTGAGTTCCGTAAGGTCCACCCCCGGCTTGAGGTCCAGACTCAGGGAAACTCTGGAGCCGTTTATCATAGTCTTGACGGCCTTGCGGCTCAACCGGAATCCCAGGGGTCCTTCTATTCCTCCGTCAGTGAAGTCCACGTCGCCGAATTCGTTCTGCGCTTCGGTGCCCTCGACCACAAGGCTCAGTCCCACGTTCTTCAACTGAATGCCGCAAAGTTTTTCCCCGAGTCCGGTCAAGGGCAGATTCCTTTCCATATGACCTTTCTGCGCGCTGTCCTTGTAACCCTTCGGCACAAGGGCCGTAAGCGACGGGAAAGTCTGCACTATGCTGTGGCCCAGGCTCTCAGCCCATCGGTATCCGTCCCCGCTGCTGCCCGTGGCGGGATAACTCAATCCCCCCGTCGCCACTATGAGGGCCGAACACAGGTACCTGCGCCCGTCCTCCAACGAAATGGCGAAGCCCGAATCTCCGGAGGCGATTTCCAGGACCGGGGCTTCACATTCAATTTTGACCCCCATTCCCAGGACAGCCGTCACAAGAGTGTCAACCACGTCTGAAGAACGATAGGATGCAGGGAAAGCCCTGTCTCCCCTCTCCACCACCGTCTTCATTCCGTACTCCTCGAAGAAATCCACAACCCGGGATGGTGTCAGGTTCAGGAAGGAAGGCCTCACGAACCCGGCCCTGCCGCATATATGGGCGGAGAACGAGTTCCAGTCCTTGACGTTGGTGAAGTTGCAGCGTCCCTTGCCGGTAATCATAATCTTGCGGCCCGGGCGGGGCATTTTTTCCAGGACAGTCACACAGGCGTCGGAACCGCTGTCGCGCAAGGTCAGAGCGGCGGCGTATGCGGCCATCAGCCCGGAAGCGCCCCCTCCTATTATTATGATGTCAGATTTCATAAAAAAAGGGAAAGCTTAGCACATCGCACCGCTACGACCTCCTACCCTTGCTTCGGTCAGGACCTGGGGGAATTCAGAGGGAGCTGGTCGTGTACGACTTTCCCGATGCAAATATACTAATATTTTGATTTTTAGCAACCGCATAATATATTTGTATAAAATAAATCACAAGAAAATGACTACAGCAATATTCCTGATTATCGCCCTGCTCATACTCGCGGGGCTCTGGATTGTAAGCGTCCAGCGTAAACTCGTGTCATCCGACGAACTGTGCAAAAACGCGCTCAGCCAGATAGGTGTGCAGCAATCAAGCCGTTGGGACGCCCTGTCCGCGCTTGCGGAACTGGTCAAGTCCTACAGCGAGCACGAGTACAAGACAATATCGGATGTCATAGCCCGGAGGGCGGCGGTAGGCAGGGACAGCAGCCCCGCCGACGCCGACGCCCAGGAAGAGCTTCTCGGAACCGCTTTGAGAAGCATCAACGTGGTAGCGGAACAGTATCCCCAGCTCAAGGCGAACGAGAACTACATCAAGGCGATGGACAGCGTGAACACCTATGAGAACCAGGTCCGGATGAGCAGGATGGTGTTCAACGACACCGTCACTAAGTTCAACAGGATGACCAGGCAGTTCCCTGACAGCGCAGTTGCTTCGATGCTGGGATTCAGGGCAAAGGAATACCTTCTGGAGAATCAGGAGAAGTCCGGGATGCCTTCAATGAAAATCTGAATGGGACTGCTCGCTCTCTTCGTTTCAATCCTCGTACAGCTGCAGGCCGACGGAAGCGCCCGTATCAGCGAGCGCTGGGAGATAGACGCCGTCTCCGGAACGGAAATGTACCTGGTCCGCAGGAATCTCGGAGACATCGGGATTTCGGATTTCCGGGTGTCCGACTCCGGGATGGAATTCCTCGACACCGGCGATTGGGACAGCAGCCTTTCAAGAGAGGAAAAGCGAGGGAAATGCGGGATAGTCCGCAAGTCTGACGGAGCGGAATTATGCTGGGGCATAGGCGATTACGGGCATCACGACTTCCTGGCCACTTACCTCCTGAGCAATGCTGTGAAGAGCTTGAACGACTTCGATATGCTGCATCTGCAACTTGTCAGCCCCGGGATAGAGCCCGTTCCGGACAAAGTGGAAGTCAGGATAGTCTCCCCCTGCGCGATGAATGAGGAGAACACCGGAATCTGGGGTTTCGGTTACGACGGGAGCATAAATTTCGCCGAAGACGGCTCAGTGGTCCTCAGTCCCGACCCCGGTTTCGGAAAATCCTCCTCCGTCATAGCCCTCATAAGATTTCCAAAGGGCATATTCTCATCCCCCAGCATTCAGGACAGAAATTTCGGGGACGTCCTTCAAAAGGCGATGGAAGGGGCAGACTACGGAAGCGGAGAGTCCTCCGGCGGCGACGCTTTCCTATTCCTGTTCTGCTTCCTGTCCTTCGTCCTGCTGCCCGTCCTCATCATCCTGGGCATATTGCTCTCGAGGCGCTCGGCAAGGAAGAAAGTTCTCGGGTGCAAGCTGAAAGAGGTGGGATATTGCAGGGACATTCCCTTCGAAGGGGACATCCTCCAATCCTGGCTTACGCTCGAAAGACTTGGAATGCAGCGCAGGAGCAACGTCGCAGGCGCGATGATTCTGAGAATGATATACAAGGGGCTAATCAGCGTTTCAAAAGACGGCAGGGACAGAATCGAGCTGGCCTTCAACCCGCATCTCGATGCGGGCGAGCTGTCTGAACCGGAAAGGCGGTTGTACGATATGATGAAGGAAGCCTCGGGCTCCGACACCATCCTCCAGCGCAATGAATTCAGGCGCTGGTCAGCATTCCACCCCAAGAGAGTGTCCGGATGGGCGGAGAGTCTGACGGAGAACGGAAAGGCGGCGGCCGTGAAGAACGGAAACCTGTACGGCTCCGCATTCACCGCCAAGGGAAAGGGCAACGCGAGGAATCTCATCGGCCTGAGGAACTTCCTGGAAGACTTCACCCTCCTGAAAGAGAGGAGTTCGCAGGAAGCCGGTCTTTGGAAAGAGTATCTGGTGTTCGCTTCCCTGTTCGGAATAGCCGAGAAAGTCAGCAGGGAATTGCAGGAAATCAATCCGGAGGCATTCGAAAGCATATTCGGCTGCGACGTGTTCACAATGACGGGCACCTTGCGGATGACATCGGATATGGCGGCCGCCATAACCAATGCAAGAATCAGCGCCCAGGCCGCGGCGGCCGCCCGTTCCGGACGCGGAGGAATGTCGTCATTCGGAGGGGGCGGAGGCTTCAGCGGAGGCGGTTTCGGAGGAGGAGTGCGATGAAAATCTGTGTGGGACTGTCGGGAGGCGTGGACTCCAGCGTGGCGGCTCTGCTCCTGAAAAGGCAGGGAGCCGACGTGTTCGCAATGTATATGCAGAACTGGCACGACGTCGAGGGCACGCTTCACGGAGACTGCGAGTGGGAGGAAGAGAAGTTCGTGGCCGAGATGGTGGCGAGAAAATTGGGAATCCCCTTCTACTTCGTGGACCTCAGCAAGGAATATATGTTCCGCGTGGCGGACTATATGTTCGACGAATACTCCAAAGGGCGGACGCCCAACCCCGACGTACTGTGCAACTCAAAGATAAAGTTCGATGCGTTTATGAACGCGGCCCGGAGTCTCGGCGCCGATATGGTTGCCACCGGGCATTACTGCCGCAGGGAGCCCGTCATCGGCCCGGACGGCGTCCGGAAGACCGGACCTGACGGGAAGCCGCTCTGGAGTCTTCTCGAAGGCACGGACCTCAACAAATGCCAGGCATACTTCCTGTGCCGTCTCAGCCAGGAGCAGCTCGGCGGAGCGCTTTTCCCCATAGGTCATCTGGACAAGGGCGAGGTTCGCAGAATAGCGGCCGAGGCGGAGCTCCCGAGCGCGGACAGGAAGGATTCCCAGGGAATCTGCTTCGTCGGGAAGGTGGACCTCCCTGTATTTCTCCAGCAGAAGCTGAAGTCCAAGGAAGGCGACGTCATAGAAATCCCCTCCTCTCATTATGATTCCCTGCCCGAGCCGCAGAGCATTGAAGAAAAGGCCCGCGCCCTGAAATACACCCCCGAAGACGGTAGAGTGATAGGAAAGCACATAGGAGCCCAATTCTACACCATAGGGCAGCGCAAGGGCCTCGGAATAGGAGGTTACAAGGAGCCTCTCTTCGTGATAGCCACAGACATCGCCGGCAACAGGATTTACCTCGGAGAAGGTCAGGACCATCCGGGACTCTATCGCGAAGCCCTGAAAATCCTTCCGGGAGAAATCCATTGGATAAGGACCGACCTTGAGATGAAGCCCGGTTCCGGAATGCGGGTCCGGCTGAGAATCAGATACCGCCAACCCCTCCAGGATGGGACACTCATAATGAAGGAAGACGGAATGTACGTGTTGTTTGACAAGCCGCAGCGCGGAGTCACTCCCGGCCAGTTCTGTGTCTGGTATTCCGACGACGGCTCACCCGCCCCGGAAGTGCTCGGCAGCGGTGTCATTTCAGAATGATGAAAGAGTTCGAGATAATATGCCCCCTGAACAGGGAACCCCGGCTGAAGGAAATCGAGGCCAGGGCGGGAGGCCTGCGCTACGCTCTGCGCAAGAGGTCAATCGACGCCCGCAAGGAGCCCGTATGGAGATACCGGTACGAGGCCTGGGGTCCCGGCGAGACTCCGGACGAATTCATACTGCAGCCCTATCTGGACGTGCACCGGGCGGAGCCTGTGATAATAGTCGGCGCCGGTCCCGCAGGGCTGTTCGCCGCCCTGAAACTTCTGACTCTGGGACTGAAGCCGGTCATCCTGGAAAGAGGCAGGGACGTACACGCCCGCAAGGCCGATATGGCGGTCCTGAGCCGGGAAGGCAGGGTGAACCCCGACTCCAACTACTGTTACGGCGAAGGCGGCGCGGGAGCCTTCTCGGACGGAAAACTCTATACCCGCTCTTCCAAGAGAGGAGACAACCGTGAGGTTCTTCAGCAACTTGTGAACTTCGGAGCCAGTCCGGACATCCTGGTGGACGCGCACCCTCACATAGGTTCCGACAAGCTTCCCGCGATAGTGGAGAACATACGCGAATGCGTCACCCGACAAGGCGGGGAATATCACTTCAATTCCAGGGTGGTGTCACTTGACAGGGGCGGGGACGGACTCTGGACGGCAGTCACTGCCGACGGCTCCCTCTTCAAGGCCGGGAAAGTCATTCTTGCCACCGGACATTCGGCCCGTGACATATACGAACTTCTGCACCGCAACGGCGGAAAACTGGAAGCCAAGGGCTTCGCGATGGGAGTGAGGGTGGAGCATCCCCAGGAGAGAATCAACTGGAGCCAGTATCACGGCAGATGGCAGCCGGGGATGCCCGCGGCCGAATATTCGTTTGTCGAGCAGGTTGACGGAAGAGGGGTGTTCTCTTTCTGTATGTGTCCCGGAGGCATACTTGTGCCGTCAGCCACCGAAGACGGCGGCATAGTGATGAACGGGATGTCCAACTCCGGGCGAAGCGGCAAGTTCGCCAACGCCGGAGTCGTGGTTCAGATAGAGCCGGAAGACATTCCCGGCGACAGCCCGTTCAGACTTATGGACTTCCAGAAGGAAGTGGAGAGAAAGATGTTCGACTGGAGCGCCCGGGCAAGAAACGACAAGGATGCCGTGCTCAGTCCCGGAGCCGTTCCCAACCATCCGCTCACCGCGCCCGGGCAGAGGATGGAAGACTTCTGCAACTGCAGGCTCAGCAAGTCCCTTCCGCAGACGGGCTACTTTCCGGGAGCGGTGTCCGCGCCCCTGCACGAACTTCTTCCCCCGATTGTGTCGGAACGACTTCGGAAAGCATTTCCCGCAGTCAGGATAAAGAATTATTTCACCAATGCGGCCCTGCTTCTGGCAGTGGAGTCAAGGACGTCATCCCCCGTACGCATCCCCAGAGACCCGGAGACGCTGGAATACGTTTCAATGAAAGGGCTCTACCCCTGCGGAGAAGGGGCGGGCTATTCCGGAGGAATCGTAAGTTCCGCCACGGACGGGATAAGGTGCGCCTTGGCCGCGGCCTCTCAGCCCAGTCTGGAATAGGGAGCCGCGTCAAGAGGACAGCGTTCCCCCGCAAGATAGTGGAAATATCCGGCGACGGCTATCATCGCCGCGTTGTCGGTGGTGAACTTGAATTCCGGAAGATAAACGTTCCAACCCCGCTTCTTTCCTTCCGACAGCATCCTGTCGCGAAGTCCGCTGTTGGCGGACACTCCCCCTCCCACAGCCACCTCGGTTATTCCGGTCTGAGAGGCCGCCTTGACCAGTTTTTCCATCAGGATGTCTATCAGGGATTTCTGGAACGAGGCGCAGATGTCCTCCTTGTTCTTCTCCATAAAATCAGGGTCGGAACTCATCTCATCCCTCACAAAGTAGAGAAGCGAGGTCTTGATGCCGCTGAAACTGTAGTCGAGCCCCGGGACGCGGGGCTTGGCGAACTTGAAGCGCTCCGGGTTCCCCAGTTTTGCGAGCCTGTCTATCACCGGACCGCCGGGATAGCCCAGTCCCATCATCTTCGAACACTTGTCGAAGGCCTCCCCCACCGCATCGTCGATTGTCTGTCCCAGAATCTCGAAGTCCAGGGGGCTGTTCACCTTGACTATCTGGGAGTTGCCTCCGCTGACGAGCAGGCACAGGTACGGGAAGGAGGGCTCTCTGACCGGCACCCCCTCCTGACGGACGAATCCGGCAAGCACGTGCCCCTGGAGATGGTTGACCTCTACCAGCGGACAGTCCAGCGCTATGCTGAGGGACTTGGCGAACGACGTTCCCACCAGCAGCGAGCCCAGAAGTCCGGGGCCCCTTGTAAAAGCTATGGCCGACACGTCGGAAGCCCTGACACCGGCCTTTTCCAGCGCCGAACTTATGACGGGAACTATGTTGAGTTCGTGAGCCCTTGAGGCGAGCTCGGGAACCACCCCGCCATAGTCCTTGTGGACCTGCTGCGAGGCCGTCACGTTGGACAGCAGCACCCTGTCGCGGAGAACTGCGGCGGAAGTGTCGTCACAGGAGGATTCTATTCCGAGAATTATATCTGACATAAATCTGCGATTCAGCGTTGCAAATATAGCGAAATTGGCGAAGAAATGTTACATTTGTAGATTGTACGGCTTGCCATTCGGGATGAAGAAAAGATATTACATACTTGCCAGAGTCATAGGTTTCCTGCTGATAGCCTTGGCCAGTTCCGTATTCGTCCTGCAGATACCCTCGGTACAGACACAGATGGCAAGAGAGGTGTTCCGCATTCTGGGCAGGAATCTGGACGCCGACATCAGGGTCGGCTCCATTCAGATAGTTCCCGGCAACGGACTGCTGATTCAGGACCTCCTGGTCATAGACAGCAATCCTTACACGGAGGACATCTACAACCGCGGATGGTCCAGGGTCGACACGGTCGTCAGCGTATCCTCCATCAAGGCGCGGTTCTCCCTGCGCGGAATTCTGGGAGGCAAGCCCTTCAAAATCCGCAGCGTACAGGTTGACGACGGCCTGTTCGCCCTCACGAGCGAGCCGGGCGGCGAGGGCAGCAGCAACCTGCAGAGAATCTTCAAGCTTCAGCCCAGCGGCAAAAAGCCCGGACCGGAAAGCGTGTTCCAAATCAACAAGGCCCATATCAGCGGCTTCCGGTTCAGGCTCGTCAACTTCGGTCCAAAGAAGAAAGAAACGCCGGAAATAGGCTTCGACTGGGACAATCTTGACGTCAGGGTCAACCTCAAGGCAAGCGACATCCACTATACCGACGGAAGGATGCACGGAATCTGCGACAGGCTCGACGCCGTCGCCGCCGGAGGCTACCGCATCAGGCGGGCAGGCGGTTCAGCGGTTGTCGGAAGAGGCCGCACCCTGCTGACAGACCTGCACTTCGAGGACGACTTCTCCAATCTCCGTTTCGAACATCTGACCCTGAATTATGCCGACACCAAGGCTTTCTCCAACTTCACTCAGGAAGTCAGCATCGACGGCGAGTTCGAACCTACGATATTCAATTTCAGGAGCCTGCAGTATTTCAGCGGGAAAAAGTCCGCGAACGCTTCCGAATTCGAGATAGAGCGGGGGCTTGTGAGCGGGCCCGTCAGCCATCTTTCATTGAACACCCTGTCTTTCACCGAGACCCGGAGCAGGACTTCGGCCTATATCCCCCGGCTGGAACTTGCCGGGCTGCCTGAACTGAGGGACCTCCGGCTGGACGGAAAGATAGAGAGCCTGCGCTTCAGTTCCGAAGGACTGGCCACCGTCATAGGGAACTTCTCCGCCACCGGAGCCAAGCCCAAGTTGCCGGAAGGCATAAGGGCAGATATGGACCTCACCGTATCGGGCACTGCCGAAAGACTTGCCGCCCGGTTGGAAGGCAGGACCAGTCTCGGAAGCGTCAGTTCCAATCTCGACATAAGGAATCTCCTGATACCGGAGAAGGACCTGACCGTCGACGGAAGGCTCGACGCGGACGCGGACGCCCTCGGCTCCTTCTTCAAAATCAAGGATTTGGGCGAAGTCTGCCTGAGCACCGACGTCCACGCGGTCCTGGGCTCGCAGACCGAAGTCAGGATAGACTCCCTGACAGTCAGCAAGGCTGAATACGCATCATATGCATACAGCGGGATAAACGTCAGCGCAACTCTCGCCGACGGGAACCTCAGCGGGGACCTCAAGGTGGCGGACCCTCATCTTTCGATGACGGCGCAGGTCCGGTCGGAAGGTGAAGGCCTGATTGCGGAAGCCGACATAAAGGAGGCGGGGCTGGCAGCGTTGGGACTCGCTCCCAAGATGGAAATCAGTTGCCTCAGGGGAAAGATAAGCGCCGACCTGGAATCGATGAGCAAGGAACTTCTGGCCGGAAAAGTCATTCTTTCGGACATCTTCCTGGCAAGGGAGGACGGACAGACCAGAAAAATAAGCGGCCTCAGCGTGGAGGGCGCCAAATCAACCGAAGGCGTGAAGCTCAATCTCGACACGGAGGCCCTGACGGCCTTCCTCGAAGGCAACAACCTGGACAGTTTCAGGATGAATGCCGAGCTCAACGACAGGGGAAAGCTGCTGGGCTTCTTCGTACCGGGCCTGTCAGTGGCCGAGAACAGTTCCATACAGGCGATGCGCCGCCCGGACGGAGCGGTCCTGATGCGCGTGAGTTCACCTTTCATCTCGCTCGGTAAAAACGAAATACGGCAGGCCAGCGTCAACATCCGCAACATAGATGACAGGATAGACCTTCACGTCGGAGGCGAAAAGGTGTCCCTGGGAAGCATACGGCTGGACAAGCCGCATATCAGGATATACGGCCGCTACAGCATTGACGACAAGGATTTCACCCTTGAGACAGCCGCGGATTCCTCCTACATCCGACTCAACGGACAGCGTTGGGACATAGACCGCACGGTTCTCGGGCTCAAGGGAGGGAACTTCGGAATCTCCGGATTCAAGCTGACCGGCCCCGGAGGCCAGAGCCTGAGCGCGGACGGAGGCGTCTCCAAGACCGTTGCCGACACACTCGCGGTCAGGATGAAGGATTTCGACCTCAGCATACTGAATTCGCTGATGGCGGAAGATTCTGACATACACGGCATAGTGAACGGCTACGCAACACTGTTCTCCCCCACTTCCGAAGGCCTGAGACTCCAAGCGTCCCTTGCCAGCGACGACCTTGCGGTGGCTGACGTGACGGCAGGAAAATTCACGGTGGAGGCGGGTATGGACGCAGGCAGGCTCAGCGCCAAGGTCAGGAACACCCTTGACGGCAAGGAGATACTGCTGTTCGACGGAGAATACGACACTGCCGCCAGGGACATCAGGGCGGACGCTTCCATAAACGGGCTCAACCTCGGGATAGCGGAGCCCATCTTCAGCGACCTGTTCAGCCAGATGGGAGGAAGGCTCTACGGCAACTTCAGGGCCAGGGGCAACCTGGACAATCCGGAAGTTCTGAGCGATTCCCTGAAACTTGACGACGTCCTGCTGCGTCTCAAGATTACCAATGTGCCGTACACCCTGAACGGAAATCTGTCGCTCAGCGCCGACGGCCTGAGTTCAGAGAGCATACGCATAACGGACGACGAAGACGGTTCGGGAATCCTCAAGGCCAGGTTCCTGTTCGACAGGTTCAGGAATCCGGGACTCGACGCAAACCTGGCATTCACATCCCTCAAACTGCTCGGAAAGGACTACGACCCCAACGAAGGCTTCTACGGCAGGGCCTATGCCTCCGGCGACGTCAGAATCAGCGGGCCCCTCAGGTCGATGCTGATAAGCGTCAACGCTATGACGGCGAAACAGGGACAGGTTCACGTGCCGGTAGGCAGCGCACTGGCCGCGGAAAGCAAGATTCTGACGTTCAGGAAGGCGGACGAACCCGGCGGCACCCCTGCATCCGGCGTGGAGGAAGGACGGCGTCAGGGGCGCTCCGACATAAAAATCAAGGCCAACGTCAATGTCCGTGAGAACACCCAGGCGCTGGTCGAGATAGACAAGTCCCAGGGCCACGCCATCACAGTGATGGGACAGGGCAACGTGACGCTGGACATACGTCCTTCGGCGGGAGTTCTGGACCTGGGCGGAGTTTACAACATCACCGGAGGAAAATACCACTTCTCCGCGCTGTCCAACATAGCCGTCAAGGACTTCACCATCCAGCCGGGAAGCGCCATCAAGTTCAACGGCAAGCCCAAGGACAGCGAATTCGACATCACCGCCCTCTATGTCAAGAAGGCGAACATCGCTCCGCTGCTGACCGACACAACGTCCGTATCGACTTCCGGATTGAGGACTGTGGAATGCGGACTCAGGATAGGCAACAGGATATCCAATCCGGACCTTAAGTTCAGCATAAACATTCCCGACCTTGACCCGGGCACGAAATCCCAGGTCGACGGGGCTCTCAACACCGAGGACAAGATTCAGAAACAGTTCGTCGCCCTGGTGCTCACCGGCAGCTTCATCCCCGCGGACGAGTCCGGAGTCACCTTCAACAGCGGAAACGCCGTGTTCTCCAATCTGTCCTCCATAATGTCAGGGCAGTTGAACAACATACTGCAGACTCTCAACATTCCTGTGGATATGGGTCTCAACTACCAGCAGACTTCCGGAGGGAAGGATATGTTCGACGTCGCCGTCTCAACCCAGCTTTTCAACAACAAGGTTCTGGTGAACGGTTCCGTGGGCAGCCGCCGCAACAGTTCGTCCTCCAGCACCGACGTGGTGGGCGACCTTGACATAGAGGTCAAGCTGAACAAGAGCGGGCAGTTCCGCCTGAAACTGTTCTCCCATTCGGCGGACGGATACACAAACTATCTTGACAACAGCCAGCGCAACGGAGTCGGCCTGTCATACCAGGGAGAGTTCAACAACATACAGCGTTTCTTCCGTATGATTCTGTTCAGGAAGAAGATGGAGGCCGCGATGAAGAAGGCGGCCCTCGAAAGGCAGAGCGGGATGCAGGTTCCGGACTCCCTGAGAAGGCCTGTCAGACCTATGAAGACCATAAGCATAGATGAATAGACTTTACCTCATACCGACACCGCTGGGAGACTGCGCCCCCGGGGACGTCCTGCCCCGGAGCGTGACCTCAATCATCCCCGAGCTGAGGATTTTCGTGGTGGAAGAGCTGCGCACGGCGCGCAGATTCCTGAGCTCTGCGGGGCTCAAGGGGCGCATAGACGAACTGGAACTGCACACTCTCAACGAGCACAGCGCTCCCCAGGAAATCAGCGAGCTTATGAAACTCTTCGGGAAAGGCGACGTGGGCCTTCTTTCCGAAGCCGGCCTTCCCGCAGTGGCCGACCCGGGGGCGGCGCTGGTGGCAGAATGCCACCGGCAGGACATCGAAGTCCTGCCGCTCGTCGGTCCTTCGTCCCTTATGCTCGCCCTGATGGGCTCAGGGCTCGACGGGCAGTCCTTCGCGTTCAGGGGATACATGCCCGCGAAGACCGACGAGCGCCGCGCCGCCCTGCGCAACGTGGAGAAGCAGTCGTCCGCCCTGCGCCAGTCCCAGATATTCATAGAAACCCCTTATCGCAACGACGCGCTTTTTGCCGATATGCTCGGCGTCCTGTCCCCCGCCACCCGCATCTGCGTGGCCGCGGACCTCACCCTGCCCGGCCAGTTCCTGAAGACAAGGACTGTGGAGCAGTGGAAAAGACTCGACCTGCACATTGGCAAGAGACCCTGCGTATTCATCATACTCGCATAGAATGAAGCACTTCAAAACATCCATCATCCTGCTTGCCTTCTGCCTTTTGGGCTCATCCTGCAGGGAACTCGACACCATAAACACCCTGAAGAAGGTCGGGGACAACAGATACCTTTACGAAATGGAATACCTGGCCGACTACGACCTCGACGACGTTATAGCCTCGGACATAGACAGCAACGGCAAACTCGTCCGTTACGTGATGAGCAGGCTGGGAATAAAGAAAATGCCCGTCGACACCGCAATGTCGGAAGTCAACTGCACCAGTTTCCAGGCAAAGAATGCCGACGGCCCGGGCTATCTGTTCGGCAGGAACTTCGATATGTTCAAGAATCCGACAATGGTGCTGGTCAGCCGTCCCAAGAACGGCTATGCATCCATATCGGTGCAGAACATGCAGTTTATGGGCTACTCTCTGGAAAAGCTTCCCAAAGGCATATTTTCAAAACTGATGGCGCTGGCCGCCATCTATGTCCCTATGGACGGAATGAACGAGAAAGGGCTCTGCACCTCCATTATGGCGCTCCCCAAGCAGCCGGCATATCAGGACAGCGGCAAGCACAAGGTGGGGACCACCATTCTGATGAGGCTGTTCCTTGACCGTTGCGCCACCGTGGACGAGGCCATTGCCCTCCTGGAGGGACTTGACCTCTGCCACGACCGGAAGGTCGGGGGCGGCTACCACTATATGGTTGCAGACGCATCCGGGAAATGCGCGGTCATCGAATTCGACCCGGAGGACGGTTGGAAGACGATGGTCGTCAGGAAAGAGGAAGGTTCCCAAAGTATGGTGGTGACCAACCACCTGATACACGAACGTTATCTGAGCGACACTCCCGACGAACGCTACGGCAACATTCACAGCCGCAGTTGGGAACGCTATGCAAAGGCGAGCGCTTTCCTGGAAGAGCGGAACGGAGAGCTGAGCGCTTCGCAGGCGCGGGACTGCCTGACCCTGGTTCACTGGGAAGACCTCAAATGGGACAACGGAACGGTTGAAGACACCCAATACAGCGCAGTTTACAATCAGTCGGAACTGACCCTGGAACTGAGGAACTGGAACGACTACGGGACCACGCTCCGCTGGAAGCTCGAGCCCTAGTCAGGGACGCTCGACGGTGACTGCGGAACATTCGCAGGGGCCCTCCACGGGAGGGTCGAGCTTTGCCACCCGGACGCTGAGCCATTCCAGCCGCGGGAATTCCGCCTGAATGGAACCGGCTATGTCCGAAGCCACTTTTTCAAGAAGATTGGAAGGATGCGCCATCACGGTTGCAACGAGCCTGTAAATCCGGCCGTAATCGACGGTATCTTCCAGTCTGTCGGACAGGGCGGCGGCGCCTATGTCGCAGCGGCACTTGAAGTCCACCACATACTCCGCTCCCTTTTCACGCTCCACGGGCAGACAGCCGTGGAAAGCGTGGAATTTCATTCCGGAAAGTTCAATAATACCGTTCATCGCGGCTAAGTTAGCTAAAACATTTTGTAAATTTGCAGAATGGACTGTAAAATCGCCTTCCTGACACTGGGCTGCAAGCTTAACTACGCGGAGACCTCCACATACAGCCGGGCCCTTGCGGCGGCCGGCTTCGAGGCTGTCCCCTGGCGTCAGAAAGCAGACGCATACCTGGTCAACACCTGCTCGGTGACGGCCACTTCCGACGCCAAGTCCAGGAATCTTGTCAGGAAAGTCCACAGGCTCAACCCCGACGCCGTCATAGTGGTGACGGGATGCGGCGCCCAGCTGCGGGCAGACGATTTTGCCGCGATTCCCGGCGTGACAAAGGTGTTCGGATGCGCGGAAAAGAATCTTGTCTCCCCCTACCTGACGGGACTCTTCTCAGGCTCCGGGGCCGTCTCCGTTCCACACGACATCCCGCAGGACATCTTCCCCGCCTACAGCAGCGGAGAGAGGACAAGGTCATTCCTGAAGGTACAGGACGGCTGCAACAACTGCTGCAAATACTGCACGGTCCCCTATGCCAGGGGTGAAAGCCGGAGCGTCCCCATCTGCCTTTGCGTAAGACAGGCCGGAGAAATCGCGGCTCAGGGAATCAGGGAAATCGTACTTACAGGCGTGAACACCGGCGACTACGGCCGCGGCGGGGAGAGTTTCCTCGACCTGCTCAAGGCCCTGAACGAAGTCCCCGGAATAGAACGCTACAGGATATCCTCAATCGAACCGAACCTCCTGACGGAAGAGACCGTGGACTGGATTGCATCGGGGACAAAGTTCCAGCCGCACTTCCACATACCCCTGCAGGTAGGGACGGATGAACTGCTGCAGAAGATGGGAAGGCGCTACGACACAGCCCTGTTCAGGCAGAAGATAGAATACGTCCGGTCCAGGATGGACAGGGACGGATGCGAGGTGTTCTTCGGAATAGACGTGATGGCGGGACTTCCCGGCGAGACGGAGGAACTCTTTGAAAGGAGTCTGGAGTTCATCCGCAGCATAAGGCCGGCTTTCATTCACGTCTTTCCCTACTCCAGGAGGCCGGGCACGCCGGCGGCCGGTTTTCCGGGACAGGTTTCCGATGAGGAAAAGAAGGACAGGGTGGCAAGACTCGAACGCCTGTGCGCGGAACTGCACGACTCGTTCGTGCTCCGGCACAAGGGCAGGAAAGCCAGGGTCCTCTTCGAATCGAAGGAGAAGGGAGGGCTTATGTCCGGATATACCGGGAACTATATAAAGGTGACACGGGACTACGACGCCTCCCTGGTGGGCAGGACCGTGGAAGTGGAAATATGATGAAAGCCAAACTTACATTTCTGGGGACAGGCACTTCATCGGGCGTTCCGATGCTGGGGTGCTCCTGCCCCGTCTGCGTTTCGAAGGACCCCCGGGACAAGAGACTCAGGGCCTCCGCCTATGTGGAATACGGCGGGCTGAGCATACTGGTGGACTGCGGCCCGGATTTCAGGCAGCAGGCGCTGCGCTCCGGAATCGACCATATAGACGGCATTCTCCTGACGCACAACCATATGGACCACACGGGAGGGCTGGATGACACCCGCGCCCTGAATCTGTGCGAAGGACATCCTATGAACATATATTGCGAGCGGTACGTGGAGGATTCCCTGAAAAAGACCTACGCCTACGCATTTGCCGAGCCCCGCTACCCCGGCGCTCCGGAATGGAGGATTCACCGCATAGACGACAAGCCTTTCAGACTGTATTCCAATGCCGGAGACGAGCGGATTGTCTGGGAGAAGGGCTTCGGCTACCGGCATCTCCCCGGAAACGGGGACGCCTGTCCCGATTCTGTCGAGATAGTCCCCATACAGGGCTGGCACCTGAAAGACAGGAGCCTGTCGGTGCTGGGATACCGGTTCGGGAACATCGCATATCTGACGGATATGAATCTGATAGAAGAGAGCGAGTATGACAAACTGCGCGGACTGGACGCGGTCACCCTCAACTGTGTCAAGGTGGGTCCGCACCGTTCCCACTTCTCGCTTCAGGAATGTCTGGACTTCTTTGAAAAGGTGGGAGCGGCACGGTCGTACATCACCCATCTTTCACACCTGCTGCCCTGTCACGAGGAATTCGACAGGATGCTTCCTCCCGACGTCCATCCCGCCTACGACGGGCTTGTCCTGGACTTCTGATTCCACACGGAATCTCCGCCGCCGTTTCCGGCCGCGCTCATTCGCCGTCCAGCAGACGGCGGCAGTACTCAATGTCATCGGGACCCAGGCCCAGGGCCGGATTCCGGAGGTAAGCGTTGAGAGCCTCCGGACTTATTCCGGGATGCTGTTCAAGGAAGTCCTTCAGACGCTTGCGCGTCGACCCCGAATTGCTGCGGCAGACGTCGCATTTGCCGCAGGCGGAACTTTCCTCCTGTCCGAAATAGGAAAGCAGATAGCGGCTCCGGCAGCCTTCGGCGCTGACATACCCCACCATCGCATCGACTCTTGTCCGGAAGTTTTCCAGCAGGGACTCATAGCGCTCAGGCCGCAGGTCGAGATTGCCGGGACGGAGCCGGTCGTGATGAAGGAGTATTACGGATGAATTGTCCGAAGGTATGTATCTTATGACGTGCTCCAGGGACATTCTGTAGAACAGCTGCCGTATGCAGGACACGCTCTGTGAGAATTCCGCCGCCAGTCTCTCCTCGTTGACGGGCACGGGGAAGGAGAAGATGCCTGAGCAGTTCCGCATAAGGGTCTCGAGCATAGCCGCCATCGCGGGCTCGGGGAGGTCCAGGTTGTACAGTTCCCTCCGGTCCGGGACAATCTGTATCCTGGTGGGGATGTCGGTGTCTTCGGAAAAGGTGAAGTGAGCGGCGCGCTCCAGGTATATGACGGAGTGCCGCACCTTTGCGCTGTCCAGTCCGAAGTGAGCGCAGAACTCTTCCTGACTGAACTTGATTTGCCTTCCCTCTCCGGCATCATAGGGTATTCCGTAGAAAATGTGAATCTTCTGATAGATGTCCGCTATGTAGTCGAGCGATGGGAACGATACGGACTCCAGCTGACGCAGGCGCCTTATGTCGTCACTGTCCCACAGGAGGACGGCATATGACTCCAGCCCGTCCCGTCCGGCGCGTCCGGCCTCCTGGAAATATGCCTCGGGACTGTCCGGAAGGTCCATATGGATTACCAGACGGACGTTGGGCTTGTCGATTCCCATTCCGAAGGCGTTGGTGCAGACCATCACCCTGAGTTCACCCCTCTTCCAGGCATCCTGCCTTGCGGCGCGGGCGCCTGACGAGAGCCCGGCGTGGTAGAAGTCGGCGCTAATTCCCTCGGAGCGGAGTCTCGAGGCAAGCTCCTCGCACTTGCGGCGGTTCCTCAGGTAGATTATCCCGGACCCGGGCACGGCGGCGCAGATATTCAGAACCTGCCCGTACTTGTCCGAAGTCCTGCGGACTATGTAACTGAGGTTGGGACGTTCGAAGCCGGATTTCAACAGAGTGAAGCCGCTGTCCGCGCAGGAACGGCCCCCGCCCGCCGGCCTGGAAAGTTTCTCCATTATGTCCAGGGCGACCTTCGGGGTGGCGGTGGCGGTGAGCGCAATCACGGGAGCGTCGATTCTTTCCCTGAGCCTGCCTATCTGCAGGTAGTCGGGGCGGAAATCGTAGCCCCACTGGGATATGCAGTGTGCCTCGTCCACCACTATGTAGTTGACGTTCAGCACGTCTATGTAACTCTGGAAGAGACTCGTGGAAAGACGTTCGGGGGAAAGGTAGAGGAACTTGCAGTCTCCGTACGCGGCATTGTTCAGGCAGAGTTCAATCTCGTGGCGGGACATTCCGGCGTGAATCGCCAGGGCCTTGATTCCCCTGTCTTCCAGATTCTGAACCTGGTCCTTCATAAGGGCAATCAGCGGGGTTATCACAAGGGCGAGTCCGTCCTTCATAAGGGCCGGGACCTGGAAACATACCGACTTCCCTCCCCCCGTGGGCATCACCGCAAGGGTGTCCCTTCCTTCCAGGGCGGACAGCACGGTTTCCTCCTGGTTGGGGCGGAACGAGTCGTAGCCCCAGTATTCCCTCAATGTCTGAATGGCGTTCACGACTGCAAAAATAGAATGTTTTCGGCATATTGGCGCAATGTTGCCGGCAATGTTCCGACAAAAGGCGTCTTCCTGTTTGAGATAACTCAAATTTATGTTAAATTTGCGAGATAGAACATAAACAAACCAAACAAAATAAAAATGGCAAACATCTGTTTAAAAAAGTACGGCATCAAGAATGTGCGGGAGATAATCTACAACCCCACGTACGAGGTGCTTTTCAATGAGGAGACACGCCCTGAACTCGAAGGTTTCGAGAAGGCTCAGGAAACGGAGCTCGGCGCACTCAACGTAATGACCGGCATCTATACCGGACGTTCTCCCAAGGACAAATACATCGTTATGGACAAACATTCCAAGGACACCGTATGGTGGGACACCGAGGAATACCACAACGACAACCACCCTATGACGGAGAAGGTCTGGAAGCAGGTCAAGAAACTCGCCATAGACGAGCTCTGCGGCAAGAAACTGTATGTCGTTGACGGTTTCTGCGGCACCAACGAGGATACCAGGATGAAGGTCCGCTTCATAATGGAGGTAGCCTGGCAGGCGCACTTCGTGACCAATATGTTCATCCGTCCCAAGAATCAGGCTGAATTCGACCAGAAGCCCGACTTCGTAGTTTACGCGGCGTCCAAGGCCAAGGTCGGCAACTTCGCCGAACTCGGACTCCGCAGCGACACCTGCGTGGCGTTCAACGTTTCAAGCAGGGAGCAGGTAATCCTCAACACCTGGTACGGCGGCGAGATGAAGAAGGGAATGTTCTCTATGATGAACTACTTCCTTCCCCTCAAGGGAATCGCGGCTATGCACTGTTCCGCAAACACGGATATGAACGGCGAGAACACCGCCATCTTCTTCGGACTGTCCGGAACGGGCAAGACCACCCTCTCCACCGACCCCAAGCGCAAGCTCATCGGTGACGACGAGCACGGCTGGGACGACCACGGAGTGTTCAACTTCGAAGGAGGCTGCTACGCCAAGGTCATCAAGCTCGACAAGGAGTCCGAGCCCGACATCTACAACGCGATTCATCGCGACGCCCTGCTCGAGAACGTGACCGTCGATTCCGAAGGCAAGATTGACTTCGACGACAAGAGCGTTACGGAGAACACCCGCGTCAGCTACCCCATCTATCACATCAAGAACATCGTACGCCCCCTGAGCGCAGGTCCCGCCGCAAAGCAGGTGATTTTCCTCAGCGCCGACGCGTTCGGAGTTCTTCCTCCGGTATCCATCCTCACTCCTGAGCAGTGCAAGTACTACTTCCTCTCAGGATTCACCGCCAAGCTTGCGGGAACGGAGCGCGGAATCACGGAGCCCACTCCCACATTCTCAGCCTGCTTCGGACAGGCATTCCTCGAACTCCATCCCACGAAGTATGCTGAGGAACTCGTCAAGAGGATGCAGAAGAGCGGCGCCAAGGCCTATCTCGTGAACACCGGCTGGAACGGAACCGGCAAGCGCATCTCCATCCGCGACACCCGCGGCATCATAGACGCGATTCTTGACGGCAGCATAGACAAGGCTCCCACCAAGACCATCCCCTACTTCAACTTCGAGGTTCCCACGGAACTCAAGGGTGTGGATACAGGCATACTCGACCCCCGCGACACCTACGCGAACGCGCAGGAGTGGGAGGAGAAGGCAAAGGACCTTGCCGGACGCTTCATCAAGAACTTCAAGAAATACGAAAGCAACGAGGCCGGAAAGGCGCTCGTGGCCGCAGGTCCCCAGCTCTGATGAAGAGAATATTCACCGTTATGGCACTGTTGGCGATAGCCGGCAGTGCCATATTCGCTCAAAGCCGCGAATTCGTCTGCAGGTATTTCCCCGCGTCGAACGGGGTTGTGCTCCCCTACCGCATTCTGTACCCGCTGAATTTCGACCCCGAATCACGGTACCCTATGCTTGTGTTCCTGCACGGAAGCGGTGAAAGAGGTACGGACAACCAGTCGCAGACATTTCACGGAGGAAAGCTTTTCGCTTCCGGCGAAGAGTTGGACGGTGCAATCTTCATTGCCCCGCAATGTCCCTGGCACGACTACTGGGCTCCCGTGAACGACAATTATCCTGAAGGGGAACGTTTCCCGCAGGACGCCGCAATGACGAAGGCCCTCGAAGCGGTCAAGGAACTTATGGACAGTTTCATTTCACTCGGCTTCGCCGACCCGGACAGGATTTACGGCACCGGACTTTCAATGGGAGGGTTCGGGATTCTCGACTTCACCCTGAGGTTCCCCGACTACTTCACCGCCGTCCAGCCAATCTGCGGAGGCGTGAACATAGAGCGATGCAGGCAATACAGGGGCCGCACCGCATTCAGGTTCTTCCACGGTCTTGCGGACGATGTTGTGCCCCCATCCTGTTCCATCGACGCCGACGAGGCCCTCAAAGCCGCGGGGGCGCAGTCCGAACTCATCACTTACCCGGGGGTAGGTCACGGAAGCTGGAACAACGCGTTTGCGGAGCCGGACTTCCTCAGTTGGTTCTTCAGAAAACATTAGACTGCGGTGGAAAACGGTCTTGACGGAAATATCCAGTTCCTTAACGGAGTCGGTCCCAAAAGGGCGGCCCTTCTCAAGAGCGAGTTGGGCATAGAGACGCTCGGGCAGCTCATAAGGTTCTATCCTTTCCGCTATATGGACCGCAGCCGCATCCAGCCCATAGCGTCAATCAGTTCCGACCTGGCGTACGTCCAAATCAGGGCCAGAGTCCTGAAAGTGGATGAGAACCCGCGCAAGAAACTGAGCGTCATCGTGGAGGACGACACCGGAAGAATCGAACTGGTGTTCTTCAAGGGCATCAGATGGAACAAGGCCCGGCTTGTGCCCGGTATGACCTTCGTGTTCTTCGGCAAGCCGCAGGAATTCGGGGGCAGGTTCAACATAGTTCATCCGGAGATAGACCCGGTGCAGGAGAATTCCGCCCTTCAGAGCGGGCTCACGGGAGTATATCCGAGCACCGAAAAACTCCGCAACGGAGGAATCACCGGCAAGGTGATGTGCAGGATGCAGGAGGCCGCCCTGGCGGAGTGCCTTCCCCAGATACGGGAGACCCTGCCGGACTATGTGATGCGGGACAACGCCCTGTGCCCCCTGAACTATGCGCTGCGCAACATACATTTTCCCAAGGACGACTACGCTCTTCAGAAGGCGGTTTACAGGCTCAAGTTCGAGGAACTGTTCTATCTGCAGCTCAGCCTGCTCAAGCAGAAATACATTCGCACCGGCGCGGAACGCGGCATTCCGATGCCCCGGGTGGGACAGGATTTCCACGCCTGCTTCAACTCTCTTCCCTATCAGCTCACGGGGGCGCAGCAGAGGGTCGTCAAGGAAATCCGCTCCGACCTTGTGAGCGGGCACCAGATGAACCGTCTGCTCCAGGGCGACGTGGGTTCCGGCAAGACGATGGTCGCCGTCCTGTCCTGCCTTATTGCAACGGGCAACGGCTTCCAGGCCTGCATAATGGCCCCCACCGAAGTGCTGGCAAGGCAGCATTACGCCAATATGCTCAAATACCTGGCGCCCACCTCCGTCCGCACGGTGCTCCTGACGGGAAGCACGCCGGCGAAGGAGCGAAGGGAGATAGACCGGTCCCTCAGGGACGGCAGCATAGGAATAATAGTCGGCACCCACGCGCTGATAGAGGACTCCGTGCAGTTCAGGAACCTGGGGCTCGCAGTCATAGACGAGCAGCACCGGTTCGGAGTGGACCAGCGTTCCAAACTGTGGAGCAAAGGCGCCGCGGACTCCTCCGGCAAGGTCATTCCTCCCCACGTTCTGGTGATGACCGCGACCCCCATCCCCCGCACTCTTGCGATGACCCTGTACGGAGACCTGGACGTCAGTGTGCTGGACGAGCTTCCTCCCGGCAGAAAACCGGTACAGACCATTCTCATCTCCGAGCACAGAAAGCCCGCGATGTACGACTTCATCCGCAGGGAGATTGCCGCCGGACGGCAGGCCTTCATTGTGTATCCTATGATTTTCGAGAACGAGAAGATTGACATCAGCAACCTGGAACTGGGATACGAGGAGGTTGCGAAGGAGTTTCCGCTGCCGGATTACAGGCTTTCCATAGTGCACGGGCAGCAGGACAACGAAACCAAGGAAAAAAATATGAGCGCTTTCGTGGCGGGCAGGACAAACATACTGGTTTCGACCACAGTAATCGAGGTCGGAGTGGACGTGCCCAACGCCAGCGTGATGGTCATCGAATGTGCGGAGCGCTTCGGACTGAGCCAGCTTCACCAGCTCAGGGGAAGGGTCGGAAGAGGAGCCGAAAAATCCTACTGCGTGCTGGTCAAGGGTCCAAAAGTGTCCAAAGAAGGCCTGCAAAGGCTGGAACTGATGACACGCACGGACGACGGCTTCGAGATTGCGGAAGAAGATATGAAGATGAGGGGGCCGGGCGATTTGGAAGGCACGCAGCAGAGCGGGCTTCCCGTCACGCTGTCCATAGCGTCCCTGGCCAGGGACGGAAGGATTCTGGCGGAGGCCAGGGCCTATGCGCTCAAGGTGCTCGACGCGGACCCCACCCTGTCGGAGGGCAGGAACGCCATCCTTTTGAAGGAACTCAGAAGCGGCAAGTACAACATCAAGGACTACAGCACCATAAGTTGACAACAAGATTTGCAAAGTATATGAAAAAATTCATCATCGGCCTTGCGGCCGCATTGACTGTTATGAGTTGCACCGATTCCAATGACAACAAGGGTTACATAGGAGCTCCCGACATCAGTGTGGGAGACGGGACCCTCACCCCTGAAATTATGCTCTCCCTGGGAAGAGTGTCGGACCCCAGGCTTTCCCCGGACAAGACCCTCGTTCTGTACGGAGTGACCTACACGAGTCTCGAGAAGAATTCAAGTTGCAGGAACCTGTTCGTCTGCTCTGTGGACGGAAGCGGGAGAAAACAGCTTACAAAATCCGGCAAAAGCATAAGTTGCGCCCGCTGGGGCAAGAACGGGGATGAGATTTTCTTCATCAGGGAAGCCCAAATCTGGAAGGCTCCCTTCAAGGCGGGGAAAATGGGCAGGCCCGTCAGGATAAGCGACGTTCCCGCCGGCATAAGCGAGTTCAAGCTCAGCCCTGACAACTCCCAACTCATCTATGTCAGCTGCGTTCCCGGTCCGGTGAGCGCCCCTTCCGACCGTTATGAAGACCTTGACAAGGCAAGGGCCTATGTCACCGAAGACCTTATGTACAGGCACTGGGACCATTGGGTGACGGAGACTCCCCGCAGTTACGTGGCCACTCTGTGCAACGGTGTAATCACCCCCGACAAATCACTGGACATACTCGCGGGCGAGCCGGGGTTCGAACTCCCCACAGAGCCGTTCGGAGGAGTGGAGCAGCTTGACTGGGCGCCCGACGGAAGGCACATCGCATACAGCTGCCGGAAAAAGACGGGCCTGGAATATGCCTTCAGCACCAATTCCTGCATCTACGTCTATGACATACTCACGGGACAGACCGTGGCGCTGACAACGGAAGGCGGATACGACACCGACCCCGCCTGGAGCCCGGACGGAAGGCATCTCGCCTGGCTGTCTATGGAAAGGGACGGTTACGAGGCGGACAGGATGAGACTGATGCTCGCCGACGTCGAGGCTCTTCCCCAGGACGGAGAGGGTCAGGACTTCGGACTGGTTTTCGGTCCGGCTCGGGAACTTTCCGAAGGCTTCGCCTATGACGTGGAGAGTATGAACTGGGCCACGGACTCACAGTCAATCTACTTCGCTTCGACCGTTGACGCCGTCAGCCGCATCCATCGCGCGGGAATTTCGGCCGAAGGCGGAATAGAGTGCCTCACTCCCTGGCAGGAACCCGGTCTCGGGGCTCCGTTCGGAATACTTGCCGGAGAAAAGTCCGACATACTCCTGACCTGCGCGCAGGATATGACCTTCCCCACCGAGATTGCAAGCGTGGAAGTGGGCCACGGCTCCGGAACAGCGCCGGAGTCTTCACTCAGAATCCTCAGTTGCGAGAACAGCGGGATTCTTGACGGAATCAGGAAAATCCGCATAGACAAGGAGATGATAGACTGCGCCAACGGCGAACAGATGCTCTGCTGGGTGCTCTACCCGTCCGACTTCGACCCTTCGGGGAAATACGGTGTCATAGAGATGTTCAACGGAGGTCCCCAGACAGCCCTCGACCGCAGCTGGAGCTTCCGATGGAACTTCGCCCTGATGTGTCAGCAGGGTTACGTTGTGATTCTGCCCAACAGGCACGGCAACAGCGGTCTGGGACAGGAATGGAAGGAACAAATCAGCGGGGATTACCAGGGACTCAACATGCAGGACTACATTGCCGCCGGCAAATGGGCCAAGAGCCGGCCCTGGTGCGGCAAACTTGCCGGAGTCGGCGCCTCATACGGCGGATTCTCCGTTTACAATATGATGGGCATACACGACGGACTGTTCGACTGTTTCATAGCCCACGCGGGCATTTTCAACGAAAAGCAGCTCTGGTACACCACCGAAGAGGCCTGGTTCGGCAACTGGGACAACGGCGGCCTCACCGAATACAGGTACGAGGCCGGGAAGACAGGTCCGCAGGGAGACGGAATCACCTTCGGAGGAATGCAGCAGGCCGGCGCGCCCTACGCCCGGAACGAAAAGTCGGCGCTTCACTACGGCAACGACCCTGAAAGCAGGGTCACGAAGTGGAACACCCCGCTTCTCTGCATCCACGGAATGATGGACTTCAGGATTCCGTACGAGCAGGGGATGGCGGCGTTCAACGCGGCCAGGATGATGGGCGTTCCCGCCAGACTCGTGATTTTCCCCGAGGAGAACCATTGGGTGCTCAAGCCCCAGAACGCGCTGTTCTGGCAGCGGGAATTCTTCGGCTGGCTGGACAGGTGGATGAAGTGAAAACAGTGACGGGCAATGGCAAGGATGTACAGATATACTGATTCCGCAGAGAATCCGTCAGACTCCCTTCCCTACATCCTCATTGACGGTATGAATTCGGACGTGTCCAGATTCACCCGGAAAAGAGTCTGCCACGACCTGTGCGTGATGAGCGGAGCCGCCGGAATAGCAGTGCTGAAAAAGTCCGACGGCTGCGACTTCGACCTGCTCTTCTACTGTTCCGACGCCCTGCCGTCGTCTCACGACAGCAGCCTTTCCCCGGGGTCTGACGGGCTTCGGGAAGCGCCCTTCGGCGTAGCGATATGCGCCGTAGCCTTTGCGGACCTGCTCGGAATCAAGCCATTCCACAGCAGGGACTGGACGTTCCGCTGGGGAGAGACAGTCTTCGGCGCCAGCATTGACTCCCAGTGCGGAGACTGCAAGTCTGTCCGCATCTTTCCCCACTCCCCCGGCTCTTCGGACGCAGGACACGGCGAGCCTGCCTCCGGCGGTGCCCGTAATGTCATTTACTCCGGCAAGGCATTGTGTCTGGGAGACTTCGAGTAAGACCGGAATCGTGAAAACCGTTTGCGGAAGCCCCGGCTCTATTTTTCCGGACGGAGCTTGGCGTACTTGAGCAGGAGCACCTTTTCCCCGTAATTGTCGAACACTATCACGGCCTTCATCTCCGGAGCGACTCCGCTGATGGACTTGATGACGCCCCCTCCGAACCGGTTGTGTTCAACCCTTTCACCTTCAAACAATTCCGTCATAGGAACAGGCACGAAGTCAGGGTCTATGATATCCGGCTTTGCCAAAGTTGGCCTCGCCGCAGCGCCGCTTGCTGCGGGCCCGGACACGGCGTGTCCCGACTGCGCGAAGCTCTTTCTCCGAAACGATTCGGTCCTGCTTCCGAACACCCTGAAACCTTCATCAGGGCCGTCGTCTTGGGCGTAATCCGAAACTGCCGCAGGATTGAGCAGATATCTTGAATCTATCTCGGAAATGAATCTGGAAGGACGGTTGCTCTCGTGTTTTCCGTTACGCATCCTGGTGGCCGCGAAACTTAACCAGACCGCAGTCTTGGCCCTTGTGACGGCCACGTAGAACAGGCGTCTCTCCTCCTCTATGTCCCTTATGCTGGACAGCATTCCCGTGTTGGGGAAGAGATTCTCCTCCAGTCCTGCTATGAACACATAGGGGAATTCGAGTCCCTTGGCCGAATGGACCGTCATCAGGGAAACCTTGTTGGAGTCGTCCTCCTCTTCGTTCAGGTCCGCGTTGCTCAGCAGGGACACATTCTCCAGGAAATCGCCCAGCCTGTCCTCCACTTCATCCTCCCTCTCCCTCTGCTCCTCCACGAACACGGCGACCGAGTTCACGAGTTCCTCGACGTTGGCCGCGCGGGCCATACCCTCGACCGAGGTGTCCGACTTGAAGAATGCGTACAGACCGCTCTCGTCCGCAATCTTCTGAACCAGGCTGAAGGCATCTTCCGTCGTCACGTCCCGGGATAGGGTCTGAATCATCCGGCAGAAAGGCTGGACCTTGGGAACCTCCATCGCCGCCTTGAACAGGGAGCAGCCTTTCCGGCGGGCTGTTTCCACCACCGCATTGACCGTGGTCTCACCTATTCCCCTCGCCGGCCTGTTGACCGCCCGCTTGAAGGACTCGTCATCATCGGGATTGACCACCAGTTTGAAATAGGCCATCATATCCTTTATCTCCGCGCGCTCGAAGAAGCTGTTGCCGGAATAGATGACATAGGGGACGTTGCGCCTCCTGAGCGCCTCCTCTATGGCACGGGACTGCGAGTTGGTCCTGTACAGAACGGCGAAATCCCTGTACTGGGCGTGGTCCTTCATCATCCTGGAGCAAAGGGCCGAGACTATCAGGGCCGCCTCCTCCGCCTCGGTATAGGAACTTAGCAGTTCTATCCTGTCGCCAGTCTCGCCCTCGGAGTAGCAGTCCTTGGGGATGCGTCCCTCGTTTCTGGCTATCACGGAGTTGGCCGCCGAAACTATGTTCCGCGTACTGCGATAGTTGCGTTCCAGCCTGAAAATCCTGCTCTCCGGGTAGTCCTTCCTGAAGTTCAGTATGTTCTCTATCTTGGCCCCGCGGAAAGCGTATATGCTCTGTGAGTCATCACCCACCACGCAGATGTTCCTGTGGGTCAGGGAAAGTTTCTTCAATATGAGGTACTGGGCGAAGTTGGTGTCCTGGTACTCGTCAACCATAATGTAGCTGAACCTGTCCTGAATGGATTCCAGCACGTCGGGAAAACGTTTCAGCAGGATGTTCATATTGACGAGGATGTCGTCGAAATCCATCACTCCGGACGCCTTGAGCTTTCGCTGGTACAGGTCGTAGAGTTCAACCAGGCGGGGACGCTTGCCTTGCTGGTCGGCGGCGAGAAGCTGCCGGTTGGCCCTGTAGGCCTCCACGGTGACCAGGTTGTTCTTTGCCTTGGAGATTCGTGAAAGCACGTCCTTGGGCTTGTATGTCTTGTCATCCAGCTGAAGTTCCTTGACGCAGGTCTTCATAGCGCTCAACTGGTCCGAACTGTCATAGATGGTGAAGTCCCGGGGATACCCCAGTCTGTCGGCGAACTCCCTGAGGAAGCGTACGAACACGGAATGGAAGGTACCCATAACCAGATTGCGCGCCGTTCCCGCCCCGGTGATGAGGGCCACCCTCTCCTTCATCTCGGCGGCGGCCTTCTTGGTGAAAGTCAGCGCCATCACCCTTGAGGCGGGCACGCCCCCGCACAGGATATACGCTATCCTGTCCGTAATCACCCTTGTCTTTCCGGAACCCGCTCCCGCAACTATCAGCACCGGGCCTTCGATACATCGTACGGCCTTTTGTTGCTCATCGTTCAAACCCTCCAGAATTGCCTTCACATTTGTTTCCATACAAACACAAAATTACGTAAAAAATTGCTATCTTCGCATCTCATTTGACAAATCATTCAACACAATAACAAAATGTCATCGAACATCGATTTGAAAAGAGGCCTCGACATTCCCATCACGGGAAAAGCGGCCCCTTTCATAAGCAAGACGATTGTGCCTGACATCGCAGCCGTAAGACCCGGAGACTTCAACGGTCTGGTCCCGAGACTTCTTGTCAGCGAAGGAGACAAGGTCCTGTGCGGCTCCCCTGTCCTGGCAGACAAACTTCACCCGGAGATTCTCCTGACTTCTCCGATAAGCGGAACGGTTCAGGCAATCGTCCGCGGTGAAAAGAGAAAATTGCTCTCAGTGCTCATAAAGTCCGACCTGGAAGGAGCCTGCGCCGAATTCGACGTTTCGGGCGCAAAGACCCCGGAAGGAATCAGGGACCTGCTCTGCAAGAGCGGTCTGTGGCCGTGGATTGTCCAGCGCCCCTACGGCACCGTGGCCAATCCTGACGCCAGGCCCAAGGCAATTTTCGTTTCCTCTTTCAACACCGCGCCGCTTGCGGCGGACAATGAGTTCGCATTCGCTTCCGAAATCCAGTACATACAGGCGGGCATAGACGCGCTCGCGCTTATGGCCGGATGCCCCGTACACCTTGGGACAGACGGTTCCCTGAAGGATTCCGTATTCGACTCAATCACCGGAGTCGAGTTCCACAAGTTCAAGGGCAAACATCCCGCAGGCAACGTGGGAGTGCAAATCAGCCACATCTGCCCCATCCGCAAGGACGAGACCGTGTGGACAGTGTCGCCGGCCGGACTCTCCGCCATCGGCAAACTGCTCCGCAAAGGCAGGCTCGACCTCTACCGCGCAGTCGCGGTCACGGGGCCTATGGCAATCGAGCCGTCCTACGTGAGAACCATCCCCGGGATGAGCGTCAGCGAACTCGCCGGCTACTACGGCAACACTCCTGAGAACATCCGTATAATCAGCGGAGACCCCCTGAGCGGACGGAAGTGCGGCATCGACGGTTACCTGGGATTCTTCGACACCCAGGTCACGATGATAAACGAAGGTACCGAACGCGAGTGGTTCGGCTGGATAAGGCCGCTGCGCTACAAGCAGTTCAGCACCGACCATTGCTACTTCTCCTGGCTCACGCCCTGGAGGAAGTACGATATGGACACCAACATCCACGGAGGGCAGAGGGCGTTCGTGATGAGCGACCCTTACTACCGGAAGGTCCTTCCGATGGACATATTCCCCATCTATCTGGCCAAGGCCTGCCTTGCCGGCGACATTGACAGGATGGAGAGGTTCGGCATATACGAAGTTCTGCCGGAGGACCTCGCGCTCTGCGAGTTCATCGACCCCTGCAAGAACGAGATTCAGGATATGATAGCGAAGGGCATCGACCTGATGCGCAAAGAAATGGCTTGAAAGTATGAACAAGATTTTTGAAAAGGGAGGAAAGCTTTGGTGGCTCCACTCCACGGCCGATGCTTTTGACACATTTCTGAAAGTCCCCGGAACGGTTTCCGGAAAGGGCTCCAGCGTGCGCGACGCCATCGACCTCAAACGTATTATGATTATGGTTGTGATTGCCCTCGTGCCCGCGGCCCTGTTCGGAATGTGGAACGTCGGCTATCAGCACAACCTCACCCTCGGAGACGGACGCCTGCAGATTCTGGCCAACTTCTGGTACGGATTCCTGCACGTCCTGCCCCTCTACCTGGTTTCCTACATCGTAGGTCTGGCAATCGAGTTCGGCTCGTCCCAGATTCGCGGTGAGGAAGTCAACGAAGGCTACCTGGTGACAGGTTTCCTCATCCCCCTGATTCTCCCCGTCACCACTCCCCTGTGGATGGTTGCGGCGGCCACCGCCTTCTCTGTGATTTTCTGCAAGGAAGTGTTCGGCGGCACCGGAATGAACATCTGGAACCCCGCTCTCGTGGCAAGGGCCTTCCTGTTCTTCGCCTACCCCAACCAGATGTCAGGCTCGCAGGTCTGGATTCCCAACCCCGGTCCCGACGCAATCACCGGAGCCACTCCCCTTGCGCTGGACGGACCCGCGCAGTACGGCACCGGATTCTGGGACCTCTTCATAGGCACGACTCCCGGCTGCGTGGGTGAGACCTCCGTCATCGCCATCCTGCTCGGAGCCATCCTGCTCCTCTGGACGGGCGTCGCCAGCTGGAGGATAATGCTCTCATCAGTCCTGGGCGCTCTGTTCGTGGGCGGCATAGGCCAGATGGCCGGTGTAACCGGAATCGCCTGCTGGGAACAGCTTCTCATCGGAGGATTCGCATTCGGTACCGTATTCATGGCAACCGACCCCGTCACCTCGGCGCAGACCAACTGCGGCAAGTGGTTCTACGGTTTCCTCATCGGAGCCCTCTGCATCACCGTGAGACTCTTCAACCCCGGCTATGCCGAAGGTATGATGCTCGCCATCCTGCTTATGAACACCTTCGCTCCGCTCATAGACCACGTGGTCGTAAGCTGCAGCATTTCCCGAAGAAACAAAAAATTCAACGCCGCATAAGTTATGAATACCAACAGTAATGCATATACAGTCATCTACACCGCGATAGTGGTGATAGTTGTTGCGGCCACCCTCGCCCTGGTCTCTCAGAAACTCGGACCTATGCAGGCCGCAAACGAGAAGGCCGAGACCATCAGCCAGATTCTGACGGCGGCGCAGTTCGGGCAGAAAGAGCATTGGCAGGAAATCGGCAACGCGCAGACCATCAAGTTCTTCGAAGAGAATCTTGACGGCGGGGCGACGGTTGCATCGACAGCCGACCTGAAAGCTCTCAACTATAAAATAAAGGACGGAAGCATCAATGCTGAAGAACTTCCCGTCTATTCTTTCAAAAACGGAGTCAGCGTCATCGCAGTTTACGGCGCGGGACTCTGGGGACCCGTTTGGGGATACATTGCGCTTGACAAAGACTTCAAGACAGTCGTGGGAGCTTATTTCGACCACGAATCCGAGTCTCCCGGCCTTGGCGGAAAGATTAAGGACGACGCCTCATTCCGCGCCCGGTTCGCAGGAAAGAAGGTAATCTATGGAGAAGGCGAGCCGTTCAGCATCGTGAAGGGCGGCGCACCTGAAGGAAAGGAGAACGCCGTCGACGCCATCACCGGCGCCACGATGACCAGCAAGGGTCTCAACGCGGCAATCGTCAGCTGGCTCAACGCTTACCGGACGAGCATCGAGGCCGCGCAGAACGCGCCCGACACTCTTGAAGGAATGGCTGAAACATCTAACGCAGAGGAGGAATAAGCTATGGGTAAAATGAAAGAAACTATACTCAATCCGATTCTCAAGGGCAACCCTATCACTGTCCTCGTACTCGGTATCTGCTCTTCGCTCGCCGTAACGGTCGAGCTCAAGGGCGCGCTTGTAATGGCCCTCTCGGTGACCGTCGTCACAGGACTTTCAAGCCTTGTATGCTCGCTTCTGCGCAACACCATCCCCAACCGCGTGAGAATCATAGTACAGCTCGTCGTCGTTGCGCTGATGGTTATACTCGTGGACCAGTTCCTCAAGGCATTCGAAGCCACTTATTCCATCGACAAGGCCCTCTCGGTCTACATCGGACTCATCATCACCAACTGTATCGTGATGGGACGCATCGAGGCTTTCGCCCTGGGCAACAAGCCCCTGCCCTCATTCCTTGACGGTCTGGCAAACGGACTGGGATACGGTATGATTCTCATTGTCGTGGCATTCGTCCGCGAGCTTCTGGGAAGCGGAACCCTCTTCGGGCTTCAGGTCATTCCCCAGTGCCTCTACAACGCAGGCTACGTGAACAACGGTCTGGTGATTCTGCCTCCGTTCGCGCTGATTCTGCTCGGTTGCATCATCTGGGTACACCGCAGCATCGACAAATCACTTCAGGAAAAATAATAACACGTACTGATTATGGAATATTTAAGCTTATTCGTAAAGTCAATCTTCGTTGACAATATGATTTTTGCATACTTCCTCGGTATGTGTTCATACCTGGCAGTATCAAAGAACGTGAAGACAGCCAACGGACTCGG
>JAKSKF010000019.1 GCA_024401825.1 Bacteroidales bacterium | reverse complement strand
ATACGGACATATATGCTTGCCGCACGGACGGTTCTCAATTGACTCAGCTTACTTTTCACGTATGTGAGGATTTGTGCCCGGTTTGGAGTGCAGACGGCAAATACATATACTTCATATCCCAGCGTGGTGATTCAAAAGGCACCGCCAACATTTGGAGGATGTCCTTTGAGCATTGAATTAATCAAATTAATTTCATCATAAAACCAAAATTCCTATGAAAAAATTATTTCTAATCTCATTGTGCCTTGCTGCTGCATTTTCCGCCAATGCCCAGTTCGTGCAAAACGGCAATTATTCAAACACGGGAGGCAGTGAATACTCTGTGGGCAAAACGGGGTTCAATAAAATTGCAGCTATTGTCAGTGTTGCCTCTCTTAAATCCTCGCTCGGGGCCGAAAAATGCTCCGATATAGGACCTATGGTAGGAATAGTATATACCAGAAACCAGCGTATGGATGACACCTCTCTGTATCTGGAATTCGGAGGCGGCTTTCTGTTTACTTGGTTTGATAAAGTAATGTATAATGACTATGATCTGAAATTATATTCGTTGTATTTTCCGGTTAATATAGACTATCACTTCGATTTTGGTACCAATTCATACGTGTCGTTATTTACTGGGCCTTATTTAAAATATAATTTAGCAGTAACAGCGTTAGGCAGGAACAGATTGGATGATACAAAAAAGGTTCAAGTAGGATGGCAGGGAGGTGTTGATGTCAGCTTTGGCGGATTATACTTAAGTTTGTCATACAACGGCGATGTTTCAAATTTGCTTGATTTTTCAGGTACAGATTACCCCAACGTTAAAAACAAAGTGTCCGGTTTTGTCTTCGGTTTGGGAGTTGTATTCTGATGATTGCCAAAGTTAATAAATTATATATCAACGAATTGGTAGCCGGTTATGCTATACAATGAAAATTTTGAAAAAAATATATCAGGGTGGTGAAATCCCCGCACCTCCCTCATTTGATAATCAAGTCAGGGGTACTTGAGCAATTACGAAAATAGAAATGACACGAAACATTCTCTGACTCGTGGGTGAAAACAGATCTGAGGCGAGATGGTTTCTGGAATTTTAACAATAGGGGCTATGAAGTACTGATGAGCATCATGTTCGAAGCTAATCCTGCAACAAAGAATCGTTGCGCTACTATCAAAATCTACGCTTCTGATGGCAAGACTTTGATTCATACCTTTACGGTAAATCAGAAGGCGCAGACGTTTGATGTCAAGGAAAAAGTTTATTTGGACAAGACGGGTGGTGCACAGACAGTAACGATTTCCACGGGCTTGCCTTCATGGGAGGCTTCAAGTAGTGCATCGTGGCTGACATTCAGCAAGAACGGCAACCAGATTACCCTGCGTGCTGAGGAATATTCCGGCAGTAGTGCCGACAGAACTGCTACCATCACTTTCAAGGATCTTGATCGCAAGATTACTGTCATACAGAGCAAGTATGCTGTAGGTGATACTTATCAGGAAGGTTCTAAGGTGTCAGCTGTGATGCTTTGTTCTGAATAAGTCGGCAAAAACTCGGCAAAAATTTCAAGAAGAAAGAGTCAAAGTATTAAAATTCAATACTTTGACTCTTGTTTTCGTGCGCGAGATGAGACTCGAATGTAAATAACCGGAACACATTGAAATATTCTTTCCTTGAGAAAAATACTTATCTTTGCAAAAATTGCTGTATGACTCAAATAGTTTTGAACATAGAAGACAAGAAAATGGTTGCAAGCCTTAAGCGGGTTCTTGCGACAATGAATGGCGTGACCATTGCCTCGTCAAAGAATCTCAGCCCGTATGAGAAATCAAAGATTGAAGCGCGGAACGGCAAAATCAATACCTATGCTTCTGTAGATGAACTTTTTGCTAAAGTTGGAGCGTGATCCAAATGATTTTCCGCAAAGGTTGCCAAACGGTTGACAAAAAGTAAACACACAAAACGCTATATAGCTAAAAACTAACAACTTACCCAATGGCGTCATATTCGCCTAGGGGGTACAAACCAGCCGACCTCGGTCGGCTGGTTTGCTTATATACCGGGACTCGGCTTCCCGGACTCTTGCGGCTCCCGGCCTACCGATTCCGCTACCGCTCCATCCCGGCCTCCGCCGATTGCGCTGAGGCGCAATTTGTTATACCGGGACCCGGCTTCCCGGACGCTGCGCGTCCCACCTCTCCAACCCCCTGTCGCAAGCGACATCCCCCTTTCAGGTGGAATGCGGCTCCGCTCTCGCTGCGCCGGCGACTCCGTTCACTCGCAGCGCTCGTTACTCCGTCGCGTGCGCTGATGCGCACTTGCCGTTGGCTGCGCGTCCCACCTCTCCAACCCCCTGTCGCAAGCGACATCCCCCTTTCAGGTGGAATGCGGCTCCGCTCTCGCTGCGCCGGCGACTCCGTTCACTCGCAGCGCTCGTTACTCCGTCGCGTGCGCTGATGCGCACTTGCCGTTGGCTGCGCGTCCTATACCTCTCCAACCCCCTGTCGCAAGCGACATCCCCCTTTCAGGTGGAATGCGGCAAGTTTTTACTATATTTGCCGAAGTATGCCGCAAATCTGAAACTGATATTATATGGAACAACTGGTTAACATCGCACGCAAATTTGACATCAAGGGTGAGATTGTTGAAATCAAGCCTTTGGGAAACGGACTTATCAATGACACTTTCAGGGTTGTCACTACGGACGGATGTCCGGACTATGTCCTACAGAGAATCAACAATGCCATTTTCACTGACGTCGAACTGCTTCAGAACAACATTGACGCCGTCACCCGCCACATAAGGAAGAAACTTCAAGCCGCTCACGCTGAGGACATTGACCGCAAGGTGCTGACCTACGTCCATCCTAAGGGAAGCGACAAGACCTATCTTCTTGAGGACGGCAAATACTGGAGGGTGTCCGTGTTCATTCCCGACACCGTCACCCGTGAAACGGCGGACGAAACCAACTCGTACTTCGCCGGCAAGGCTTTCGGAAATTTTGAGTCGATGCTGACGGACATACCCTGCTGCCTCGGCGAGACCATTCCTGAATTCCACAATATGGAACTCCGTTCCCGTCAGCTTAAGGAGGCGGTGGCCAAAGATGCGGCCGGCAGGGTTTCGGAACCGGAAATCCGGCAGATTCTGTCGGATGTGGCAAAGTATGACGACCAGATGTGCAAGGCGGAAAAACTGTATCGTGAAGGAGTCCTTCCCAAGCGCATCTGCCACTGTGACACGAAGGTTAACAATATGCTCTTCGATGACAAAGGCAACGTCCTGTGTGTCATTGACCTCGACACGGTTATGCCCAGTTTCGTGTTCTCGGACATAGGGGACTTCCTCAGGAACGCGGCCAACACCGTGGCGGAAGACAGCCCTGAAATTGAGAAGGTGGCGTTCAAGATGGAGACTTTCAAGGCTTTCGTAAAGGGATATCTGGAATCTGCATCATCATTCCTGACTCCTGTAGAGAAGGAGAACATCCCCTATGCGGCGCTGCTGTTTCCCTATATGCAGGCCGTGAGGTTCCTGACAGACTACATCAACGGAGACACATACTACAAGATAAAGTATCCCGAGCACAATCTGGTGAGAACCAGAAATCAGATGGCCCTTTTCCACAGCGCCCTCAGTCACGTGGATGAGATGGCCTCCTTCGTGCAGAGCCTGTAGAGCCGATTCTCAGTGTAAGGTATTCCCCGGAGGTCAGATTCCTTCGGGGTTGTTTTTCTGGAAGTTCCAGCTGTCGCGGCACATCTGCTCCAGCCCGTATTCCGCCTTCCACCCAAGTTCCCTGAGAGCTTTGTCCGGGTTGCAGAAACAGGTGGCGATGTCCCCGGGTCGGCGTCCCTTTATGCTGTAAGGTATTTTTATGCCGTTGGCCTTTTCGAAGGCCTTGACCACGTCGAGCACAGAATATCCGTGCCCTGTTCCGAGGTTGTAAACGGCGACTCCCGTATTCTTTTCAATGGCTCCGAGGGCGGCGACGTGCCCGCGGGCCAGGTCCACCACGTGAATGTAGTCCCTGACTCCCGTACCGTCGTGGGTGGGGTAGTCGTTCCCGAAGACGGACAGTTCGCTGCGCTTGCCGATGGCAGTCTGCGTTATATAGGGCATAAGGTTGTTGGGAATGCCGCTGGGACTTTCTCCAATCAGGCCGCTGGGGTGCGCTCCGATGGGGTTGAAATAACGGAGAAGGACTATGCCCCAGTCCGGATTGGCAGCCTGGAAATCGGTAAGAATGCGCTCAATCATAGACTTGGTCTCGCCGTAGGGATTGGTGCAGATTCCTTTCGGGCACTTCTCCGTGATGGGAATCTCCGCGGGGTTTCCGTAAACGGTCGCCGATGATGAGAAAATGAGTCTCCGGCACCCGTGCCTGCGCATCGCTTCCAGAAGGGAGAACGTGCTGCACAGGTTGTTCCTGTAGTATTCCAGGGGCTTGGAAACGGACTCTCCAACGGCTTTCAGACCCGCAAAATGAATCACTGCGTCAAACTTGTTGGCGCTGAACAGACTGTCCATCGCGGCAGTGTCGCACACGTCGGCCTGAAGGAAGGGAACGGATTTGCCTGTGATGCGCTCCACCCTCGCCAGCGCTTCCGGCTTCGAGTTTGAGAAATTGTCAGTTACGAATACGTCGTGACCTGCCGCGCAGAGTTCCACGATGGTGTGGCTGCCTATGAAACCGGCGCCGCCTGTGAGTAGTATGTTCATTTCTGTGATGTGTGTATTGTCTGCAAATATAGCAAATCTTCCTATTTCTCCCTGTATGCCGTGACCGATTTGAGACCGGGGAGACCGTAGTAGGATTCCACGATGTCCCCGAACAGGAATACCTGCTCTCCCAGCATTTCAGGGTTGTCCTTCAGGTTCAGCGCGTCCCTGACGTCGCCTTTCGCCAACTCCACGGATATGCAGGACTGTCTGTCCGTCACCGTTGCCCGCGAGGCCAGCAGCAGATTTGTCGCGCTGTCGAACGGCGGCTCGAAAACGGACTTGGAAGAGGATGTGGAGATGCCGACTATGTAGCCGTACACCCAGACATCCTTCTGCCCTATGTTCCGTCCGGCTTCGCTGACGCTCAGCGCTGTGAGCGGATTTACGCCGGGAATGTCTTCGTTCTGGACATAACTGTCACTTATCCAATTCCTTGCGGTGTCAATCTGAAGGATTATGCCGGAAGCCGTCCCGGCCTTGGAACCGTAGGATATCTTGACGTTCAGAATCTCTCTGGCCTCGAGTCTCCTCGAGAACAGGACGTTTTCCATTCCGTCTTCCGCAAGCGTGACGTTTATCTGTCCGGGCTTGAAGTAGGCCACCCGGTGCTCGCCGTAACCGAACATAAGTTTTCCGTCAGCCGAACTGATATAGGTGACACCCTGCGGATGTTCGCTCCTGAATGCGGGGTCGAAAATCAGTTTTATTCCGCAGTTTGTCTGCGCGCATTCAAGTATGACGCATCTTTCTTCTCCCTGCTCCACTATTACGACCTGCTCGTCGCCGAACTGCGGTGACGCGAAGGCCGGCTCGCTGAAAACGCGGGAATAGGCGCTGACCGTGTAACTTCCGGGTTGAGCCGGGATGTTTTCGGGGGCCTTTCCGAATTTGCCGTCGTACAGGACGGCTCCGTCGGCGGAGGTGATTTTCAGGATGAAGTCATTGGTGTCGGGAAGGCATACCGGTTCCGCTTTGGAGGAAGAGGGCAGGCAGGCGCTGTTGAAGTGTACGCGTATGCTGCCGGGAAGACTTTCTCCTTTTGTGTCCAGAGAAATGTCGCAGGAGTTGACGGAAAGGGCAAGCGCGCCGGCAAGGACTGTCCCTGCCGTCAGGATTTTCAGTGTTCTTTTCATAGTTCGTTCAAGTTTGTGGCCGCGTCGTTGCAACCTCAGGCAAACATAGTGATTCTGCGCGGATTCCGTTTTAAAAAACAGAAATACTTTTTTTCAAGTTGATTTTTAAAGCATAAAAATTCACGGGCCGCTTGCATCACTGCGAGCGGCCCGCTACTTAACCTAAACTTAAACTATGAAAAACTTCGCCGCTAAGGTAAAAAGTTTTTGAAAATTCAACAAAAAAATTCAGTCTTTTTTGTATCGGAAATCGATGAGGTTGCCTCTGAGATACTGGTCGTATGAAGGCATATCCACAAGACCGTTCCCGGATAGATTGAAGAGAATGACCTTTCCGGCCCCTTCCTCCCTGCATTTCAGGGCTTCCCTTATGGCAGCGGCTATGGCGTGTCCGGATTCGGGCGCAGGGATGATGCCCTCCGCCTTCGCGAACAGAACGGCGGCGTCGAACGACTCCGTCTGAGGAATGTCCATGCCTTCCATCATACCGTCCTTGAGCAACTGTGACACTATCGCTCCCGCACCGTGGTAACGCAGACCTCCGGCGTGAATGTTGGAGGGGACGAAGTCGTGGCCGAGAGTGAACATCGGGATTAGGGGCGTATAGCCGGCCTCATCGCCGAAATCGTATTCAAAACGTCCTTTGGTGAGCTTGGGACAGGACTCAGGCTCTGCCGCTATGAATCTGGTGTTCCGCCCTCCCTCCAGGTTGTGCCTCAGGAACGGAAAGGCGATTCCTCCGAAGTTGGAGCCTCCTCCGAAGCAGGCAATCACGATGTCGGGATATTCGCCTGCCATCTCCATCTGTTTCTCGGCCTCAAGCCCTATGACGGTCTGGTGCAGGGAAACGTGATTCATCGTGGAACCCAGGGTATATTTGCATCCGGGAGTCATTCCGGCCAACTCCACAGCCTCGGATATGGCGGTGCCCAGGGATCCCTGGTGGTTGGGGTTCGCCGTCAGGATGTCCTTGCCGGCGCGGGTGGACATCGATGGCGAAGGAGTGACCTGCGCTCCGAAGACCTGCATCATCGACCTCCTGTACGGTTTCTGCTCGTAGGTCAGTTTGACCTGATACACTGCCGCCTCCAGTCCGAACGTCTTCGCAGCGTATGCGAGCGCCGTACCCCATTGGCCGGCTCCCGTTTCGGTCGTGACGTTGCTCACCCCCTCCTGTTTGCAGTACCAGGCCTGCGGGAGGGCTGAATTCAGTTTGTGGGACCCTATGGGACTCACGCTCTCGTTCTTGAAATAGATGTGCGCGGGTGTGTCCAGCGCCTCTTCGAGTCCGTATGCGCGCACAAGGGGAGTGCTTCTATAATAGGTATATTTTTCCCTGACCTCTCCGGGTATGTCAATCCATCTGTCGGTGGCGTTGAGTTCCTGTCTCGCGCATTCCCGGCAGAAAATTCTGCAGAGGTCCTCCTCTGTGACCGGCTTGCGTGTGGCAGGGTCCAGCATCGGCGCCGGCTTGACCGGCATATCGGCTACAATGTTGTACCATTGTCTTGGAATAAGGTCTTCTGACAGAAAAAATCTTTTTTGTCTCATAAGATTTCAGTTATAGGGAGTGCAAATCTATGAAAAATTCTTCATTCGGAGGCGCGAGGTGACGAAAAGATTTGTATCTTTGCAACGATTGCGGGATTAGCACATCGGTAGTGCATTGGCTTCCCAAGCCAAGGAGGCGGGTCCGACTCCCGTATCCCGCTCTATTTTTATGTACAACGGCCTCCGGACAGGCCAAAATTGAATGACGATGAGTTTAGCCGGAATTATAAAGACCGTTTTCGGTTCAAAGGCGGATAGGGACTACAAGGCAATCAAGCCCACCTTGACCAAGGTGCTTGCGGCTTATGAGGAAATAGACAGGTTGTCGGATGATGAACTCAGGGCACGCACCGAGGCTCTCAAGGAGAAGGTTCGGGCGGTCGAAGCGCCTTTCGAGCAGAGAAGCGGGGAAATCAAGGCGAAACTTGAGGAGGACATCCCCATTTCCGAAAAGGAAGAGCTTGCCACCGAATCAGCCAAACTGGTGAAGGATGAGGACGAGGCCATCGAGAAGGTTCTGGATGAAATTCTTCCCGAGGCTTTTTCCATCATAAAGTCCACTGCAAGGCGGTTCAAGGAGAACGAGACCATTACGGTCACCGCGAACCAGTTCGACCGCGACCTCAGCATCAATCACGATTTCGTCACCATCGAGGGTGACAAGGCCGTCTATCGCAACCATTGGAAGGCGGGCGGCAACGAGATTACCTGGGATATGGTTCACTATGACGTCCAGCTTGTGGGCGGCATAGCGTTGCATCAGGGAAAGATTGCTGAGATGGCTACGGGCGAAGGAAAGACTCTCGTGGCCACTCTGCCGGTGTTCCTCAATGCCCTGGCGGGAAAGGGTGTGCATATGGTGACGGTGAACGATTATCTGTCGAAGCGTGACTCCGAGTGGATGGGCCCCCTGTATATGTTCCACGGTCTGAGCGTGGACTGCATAGACAAGCACGACCCCAACTCCGATGCCCGCCGCAGGGCTTACAACTGCGACATCACCTTCGGAACGAACAACGAATTCGGCTTCGACTATCTGAGGGACAATATGGTGATTGTACAGGACGACCTTGTGCAGCGCAAGCATCATTTCGCAATTGTGGATGAGGTTGACTCCGTGCTCATCGACGATGCCAGGACCCCTCTGATTATCTCCGGACCCGTGGCTCACGCCGAGAATGACGACCAGTTCATTGAGTACAGGCCTTATGTCGAGAAACTTTATCTTGCACAGAGGTCCCTGGTCAACCAGATTCTGAACGACGCAAAGAAGAAAATAGCGGAGGGGGACGAGAAGGAAGGCGGAGTCCTCCTGCTCAGGGCGCACAAGGGCCTCCCCAAGTATCAGCCTCTCATCAAGTTCCTGAGCGAACCCGGAATGAAGGTCATTCTCCAGAAGACGGAGAATCTCTATATGCAGGACAACGAGCGTGAGATGCCCAAGATTACGGATCCGCTGTACTTCGTCATCAACGAGCAGCAGCACTCCGTGGATATGACGGACAAGGGTCACGAGGTCCTGGCTTCTGCAGTGAACGACGACAATTTCTTTGTCCTGCCCGACGTGGGAGCCGGCACTGCGGAAATAGAACATCAGAACATCACCCCTGAGGAAAAGCAGCAGAAGAAGGACGCCCTGTTGGAGGAATTTTCAATCAAGAGCGAGCGTGTCCACACGATGATTCAGCTCCTCAAGGCATATACGATGTTTGAGAAAGACGTCGACTATGTGCTTGTCACTGAGGAGGACGGGGCCCAGAAGGTGAAGATTGTGGACGAGTCCACGGGCCGAATAATGGAGGGCCGACGCTGGTCTGACGGGCTCCATCAGGCCGTGGAGGCAAAGGAGAACGTCAAGGTGGAGTCCGCCACCCAGACCTTCGCGACCATCACTCTCCAGAATTATTTCAGGATGTACCACAAACTCGCCGGTATGACCGGTACCGCCGAAACGGAAGCGGGTGAGTTCTGGAGCATCTACAAACTGGACGTGATGGTGATTCCCACCAACAAGCCCGTTGCCAGGGACGACCAGGATGACCTCATCTACAAGACAAAGAAGGCAAAGTACGCGGCGGTGATTGACAGGGTGGTCGAACTTTCGTCAAAGGGCCGTCCCGTCCTTGTGGGTACCACCGATGTGGAAACTTCGGAACTGCTCAGCCGTATGCTCAAGCTCCGTGGCATAAAGCACAACGTGCTCAATGCCAAGGAACACGCAAGGGAAGCTGAAATAGTGGCCCAGGCCGGTCAGAGCAGCACTGTCACCATCGCAACGAATATGGCGGGACGCGGTACCGACATCAAGCTTTCCCCTGAGGTCAAGGATGCGGGTGGACTTGCCATCATAGGTACCGAAAGGCACGATTCGCGTCGTGTCGACCGTCAGCTCAGGGGACGTGCCGGACGTCAGGGAGACCCCGGCTCCTCCACTTTCTACATCTCCTTGGAGGACAAGCTTATGCGTCTGTTCGGCTCGGAGAGGATTGCCTCTATGGTTGACAGACTGGGAATGGCCGACGACGAGGCGCTGGAGAGCGGAATGTTGTCGAACGCCATAGAGAAGGCGCAGCAGAAGGTCGAGGAGAACAACTTCGGTATCCGAAAGAGACTGCTGGAGTACGATGACGTGATGAACTATCAGCGCGAGGCCATTTATTCCCGCAGGCGCAACGCAATCAGTGGCGACAAGGTGGAAATCGACCTCAGGAATATGATGCTGGACACTTCCTCGCTGCTGGTGGAGAGCTGCAAGGGCTACACCTACAGGGATTTCCAGGAAACGGTGATGTCGAAGCTGTCCATAGACCCCGGATTTGACGAGGAATTCTATTCCAAGGCCCGCGGCCAGGAACTTTCCGACAGACTGTGCGAGGTGATGACTTCCACATACAGGAGAAGGATGGACGATATGGTGTCCAAAGTCCTTCCCCTGCTCAAACTAACTTTCGAGAAGCAGGGCTCCACCATCCAGAACATCGCGATTCCCGTTTCTGACGGGCGCAAGACACTGACTATGGTGGTCAACCTCGAGAGGTCGGTCAATACCGAAGGAAGGGAAATAGTCAGGACTCTGACCAAAAACATCATCCTGTACCAGATAGACGAACATTGGAAGGAACATCTGAGGGAAATGGACGACCTCAAGCAGAGCGTCCAGAATGCGTCCTACGAGCAGAAAGACCCCGTCGTGGTTTACAAACTGGAAAGTTACAACCTCTTCGCGTCGATGCTGGAGTCCCTGAATCTGGATGTGCTTTCATTCCTTATGAGGTCTTTCGTGCCGCTCAGGGATTCTTCCGAAGAGCCCAGGAATGCGGTGACCCGCCCCCGTACGGATATGAGTTCGATGCGCGCGCAGCACAACGAACTGTCGACCAACGGTGAAACCAAGGCCAGAACCCCCATCAAGGTCGATAAGAAGATAGGAAGGAATGACCCCTGTCCCTGCGGCAGCGGACTCAAGTACAAGAACTGTCACGGCAAGGGGATAGTCTAGAGGTCCAGTTCGGAACGGTCTATCCTTGCAATATTGAAGATTTTCCGTTCCGTGATGCAATATTTGATGTCGAAGCATCGACATTCCGTATGGCCGGCCCGCGATTTCCGCAGGCCGGTTATGTATTCCAAACGGAAGCCTCCTGCAAGTAGCCTGTCAATGTCGATTGACAGACATCCTGCCGCGAGCATATTCTCCAGAATGTCGTGGTTCCTGTTCAGCGTGCATATGGTGCGCCTGATTATGTTCCTGCTGCTGTTGTGAATATGGTTGTGGAATCTGGTGCGACAGGCGTCGGAACAGAATTTCTTGTCCTTCCGCCCGTACATCGGTGAACCGCACTCAAGACATTTGACATTTTCCTCTTCCGGGATTCTGTATTTCATAGTTCAGACATTTGCATCGGACAAAAATGCAGAATTCGGCCAGTCTTTCAAACAAGGAAAAGACAGGCCCTTCAAATTTTTCTGTTTTTTACAATCCGAACGGAGCCGCAAGAATTTTCTTTTGCTGTAAAAAACAGGAATAGTTGCTGCGAGGGCTGTTTTTATAAGTGAGTTCAGAAGAAATTTGGATTACTTTGCGTCGGATGCAAATCGCGCGAGGCATCCTGACTAATACTTTAAATGAAAAACTTATGGAACAGTTGAACAGAATCGAACTCCGCGGGAATGTCGGCAACATCAAACTGCAGACGGTCGGAGACAAGTTGGCCGCAAGATTCACGGTGGCCACCAATTATGCCTACAAGGACAAGGACGGAAGTGCGGTGATTGAGACCACCTGGCACAACGTCAACGCCTGGCAGGGACGTGGAATAGCAAATCTCCACGACATCAAGAAAGGAAGCAAGGTCTACGTGTCCGGCCGGTTGAGGAGCCAGAAATTCCAGGGAGAGGACCAGACGGAGCGGAACTTCTACGAAATCATACCGAAGACGGTGACGCTGATTGAAGATGATGAAAAGCTTCAGTGTGAATTCTAGGCCGAAATGAAAAGGATACTGACAGTGTCGCTCTGCATAGCCGCGCTTTGCTCCTGTTCGAGTTCGGCGAGGCTGGAACAACTCGACAGGAACGGAGTGCGCGCGCAGGTTACCCTGCCCCCGGACACGCCGCTGCGGGATGTGGAGAAACCCGTGTACAAGGCCAAGGGCGCATCCGTGCTCGATACGGACGGCAGGGAAGTGCTGATTATGAATGCCGTTATGGGAGATGACGGGCAGATGGTGGCGACGGATGAAATAAATGCCGCCGTCAAGATTGAAACCTTCAGGAATGTGGCCGAAAGGGGCGGACTGGTGGATATAAAGTTCAAGATTTCCGCCCCTGCGGCCCTTGCGGACTCCAGATGGCAGATTCAGTTCACTCCGGAACTGCTGATGGAAAATGATACAGTGTACCTTGACAAGGTTTTTCTGACAGGGGAGCAGTATCGGCGGATGCAGCGGAAGGAGTATGAAAAGTACCGCCGTTATCTCAATTCCCTGAAGTACGGCCCTGATGACTTCCTGAACGAGAGGGAGTACAGGATTTTTCTTTTCCGCGAGCGGGGTGCTGAATCCGGTTGGCGGGATGCCGCAAGGGAACATTACACCGACAGATTCCTGCGCGGCATCAACGAAAGGAGAATCGCCAGGAAAGACGAGATGTTTTCAAGGCTTGTACGCCACCCCATCCTGTCGGAAGGCCTCAGGCTGGATACGGTGACCGTTGCCGGGAACGGTGACGTGGAGTATGAATACGTCCAGAGCCTCAGACTGGATTATTCGGTAAGAAAATTCAACCTGCTGCTGAAAGGACGCTTGCGCGGAGTCGATGACTTCGAGACCGAGCTTCCGGACTGCGGCCCCTTGACATACTATGTCAGTTCGTTGAGCACCCTGACCGAAGAGATGCCGGAACACTGTGAGGACAGCCTTTACCTGAGGGCGCTGGAACTGCTGAGACGCAGAGAATACCGTCAGGCCCTGCCAATTCTGGTACCTTATGCCGACTTCAACGCGGCACTGGCTTATGCTGCGCTGAATTACAACGACAAGGCCCTGGAAATATTGGAACTGCTGGACAATGTCCCGAAGGTGGAATACCTCAAGGCTCTGTCCTATTGCAGAACCCATCAGGACATCAAGGCGCTGAAATGCTATGACAATGCCTGCGCCGCAGATGCAAGTTATGTGTTCAGGGGGAATCTTGACCCTGAAATCAGAAAATTGAAGAACAGATACAATTTAACACGATAGAAAATGAAAAGAATATTTTATACGGTATTGGCCGTAACGGCCGTTTCAATGGTTATGTCATCCTGCAGCAAACTGCTCTCTCCGCGGGAACCTTCGTCATACGCCGAACCGGAAGACGGAAAGTTTGACGTGAACTTCAAGTTCGTCTCCGCCGCCGGTCAGGAATCCAAGGCGATTCAGGAAGCGCAGGAATCCAAGATTAACGAGGTGCAGATATTCGTGTTCGACAGCACCAGGAACGATATGCTGGAAACATATTACAAGGGGAACGCCGTCGGAGGAAAGCTCAGGCTGACTCCGGGGAAAAAGAAAATCAGGGCCCTGGCAAACGCCCCGGTCCTTGGAAGCGGTGTCGGCAAACTGTCTGATTTGGACAGCGCGCTGTCGGAATTCGGAGTGAATACGGCGGACAACTTCGTGATGTCGGGAAGCCTGTCGGTGGAAATCAAGTCCGACGCGACGCTCCCGATTGTCGTGAGAAGGCACGCGGCAAAGATAATTCTCAAGCAAGTCAGGACGGCTTTCTCCGCTCCGGTTTATGCGGACGCCAAGTTCGTCATCAATGACATATACCTGACCAACGTGGCGGTGAAGTGCAAATATTTCGGCCTGCCCTACACCAACACGGAGTGGAACAAGGGATATGGCATAACCAAGGATATGGGCCTGAACAAGGAGGTGTCAGACAACAAATACGATACGGAGCACATATTCTACGCCTATCCCAATTCAAGTGAGGACAAGCCCACCAGGCTGGTGTTGAAGACAACTCTCGGCGGGACTGTCAGCTATTATCCCATAGATTTGGGAAAGATTGAGTCGAACAAGATATATTCGGTGTCCGACCTGCTCGTGACAAGACCGGGAGGAGACGATGAGGACATTCCTGTCGTCAGCGGTGAATTCCCGTACACGGTTACCGTCAACGGTTGGGATTCGGACGTGACACAACTTGAGGAAATCATCTGACACTATGAAACATCCTCTTTTGATTATTGTTGCGGTTGTACTCATCCCCGTGGCCTGCTCTGTCAAGGAAAACAGAATGGACTGCCCTTGTACCCTGGACGTGTCGGTGACGGGAGGCAATGAATCAATCGTCACCCTTTCGATGTGGAACCCGGAGTTGAGGCACAGTTGCGACATCAGTGTGGGGGACGGCTGGGACAGGCATCTGATATCCGTTCCCAGAGGACAGTTCAGACTGTCGGCGTGCAGCGGTCTGAGGCACGATATGCCTGGAAACGGAATTCTCCTCCTGAAAAGGGGAGAGGAAATGGATGAATTGTTCGCCGGCGTGGAGAACCTGCTTGCGTTGAAGGATTCCGCAGAATGTTCCGTTACACTTCACAAGCAATATGCCCAGATAGGAATGAAACTGCTTTGCCTCCGGTCAGTGGAACTGCCGGACTCGATTGTCGTCAGGGGAAACGTCGATGGGATGAAACTTACAGAGATGAAGCCCCACAACGGAGACTTTGAGGTGAAACTTCATACCGTCCTGGGGGAATTCTGCCGGGTATGCGTGCCTCGTCAGACCGATTCTTCGCTGGAACTGGAAGTAGGAGACCTGGGAACGGTTCCCCTGGGGGAATACATCGCAGACTCCGGCTATGACTGGAGTCGGGAAGACCTTCCCGATATGGAAATAGTCATAGACCTGCTGGAAAACAAAATCGAGATAAAGGCCGAAGACTGGGTCGAGTCCCGCTCCCTGAATCTAATAATCTGAAAAATTATCCGACTATGAAACGCTTCATATTTTTTCTGTCTGCATTCTCTTTGCAGGCGTTGATGCTGATTTCCTGTGTCAGGGAGACTCCGGAGAGCATCCCGTACGGGCGGACGGTGAATGTGGAAATCGTGCCCGGAATCGGTGATGCGGCTTCCAAGAGCAGGTTGGATGGGGCCGAGGACTGCAATATCAGCAATATGCTGGTCCTGCTGTACCGCAGTTCCGACGGACGTTTCGACAAGAAATATGTCTGTGACGGGGATGACAGGGGAATCCAACTGCTTTCCGGCGTAAGTTATGACATATTCGTGCTGGCAAACGTGGAGAATGCTTCGGGAATGAATCCTCCGGAATACGAGACCGGTTTGCCGGGACTGAATTATGTGATACCCTCATATGAATCCGTGAACCGCCTGGGCATTCCCTGCTGCGGCTCTCTCAACTCGGTCAGTCTGACCGCGAACGGGAGCGTGAATGTCATCCTGTCCAGGCTGATGGCGAAGGTCAACGTGCACATATCGCACAAGGGCCTTACCGGAAAACCGTCCAACGATGCGTCGCTGTTTTCCAACGTCAAGCTTTATGTGCGTCAGGCGAATGCCGTCCTGTCGCCTTTTTCGCCGGACGGAAGCAGGGCCTGCGACGGGGATTCTGTCCTGGAGGTGTCCGACTATGACCCGGCTATGACCGCTGACGGCTCTGATTTCGTTTTTTATGTGCCTGAGAATATGCAGGGCTGTCTTCTGCCCGGAAACCTAAATCCCGGGAACAAGACGGAACCGGCGCTCAGGCAGGCAGGGGCCGATGTGTCGGTCCTGACGTATATGGAATATACGGGACATCTCAACGCCAATGTGGCAGGTTATGGCGGAGACCTGGTTTACAGATTCTATCTGGGAGCCGATACGGTGGGAGACTTCAATGTGGAACGGAACCACGTATATGACCTCAGCCTTGAACTGAGCCCGGAGCATCTGTTCGACACGTACTGGAAAATAAGCCACGGCTCCGACTGGAACGATTTCCGGACATTCAGACTGCTGGGACAGGACGGCAGCGCGCTGGAGGATAATGCAATCCTGGCAGTGAGACCGTCCCATCCCGCCCTCATCCGGCTTTTCGCAAATTCGGACGGTTCTTCTGTGAATATGATTTCGTCGGCTGTCTGCGGACCTTATTCGGGCAAGACGCAGGGACAGGGCCCGCTTTCCTTGAGATGGACTTCAAACGTGGTGAGTTCGGACCTCCCGAAACTGACGTTGCCTGCCGAAATGTCCGCAGAAGGCCTGAAGCTCGAGTTCGACTCCACGGAGGGCGAACTGAAAGTGAGTTGGAACGACGAACTTTCGGTTGTCCGGGAGAAAGAGTACAATCTGGAATTCTGCCTGGACCCGGACCGGGAGTCCTTTACGAGAAGAGTGAGAGTCAAGGTGCTTCCGGACTGCACCCTGGAGAATTTGCCGGAAAAAATGTACGTGGCCCAGAAAGTGCCCCTGAAGGTCGCCGGCGCCCTCGGGACCTACTCCATCAGGCTGGTTTCGGGCGAAGACTGCGTGGATTTCGCCACCCCTGACGGAGAACCCTGTCTGCTTGGGAAGAAGGAAGGAACGGCAACGCTGCGGCTGGTAAGCTCGGATTCACTGAATGATTCGGAATTCTCGGTTTCGATACCCGTTGAACACGTCTATTCTGTATTGGACAAACAGGAAAAATACCTGTTTATGCCGGCCGACGGAACCGACTACCATATTCCCGTCCATTTGAGCGCCGACCGTTTCGGAAGAACTATCCTGGACAGGTCTGAATTTGATATGGAGTACCTTGAGAAGTATCTTCCGGTCCAGGTGAGCATTGAATGTCAGGATGACCTGTACAACCTGGAAGATTTCATCGAATTCGACCCATACAGGATGACGGCTCACGTGAAGAGACTGTCTTGCGGAGGCGTTCAGTTGGATACGTCCGCTATGGACAACTGGGAACTCATCCGCGTAGCCCTGAGATACGCTGACGGAAAGGAAATAAACCTGAATATGGGAGTGAAGCCTCCGTTCCTCTTCGATGACGTGCTTGAGGAACCTCTCTATGCCAACGCGTGGTATAAGGGGACGGAAGGGAATTGGCTGCATATGCCCATCTACATCAACTTCGACAGGTCCAACCTTTCGTTGGAATACTCCGGAAAGATGGAGCCGGTAATCACAACCGAGTTGTTTGACTGGCTGTATCGCTTCACCTTTCCCTACCAAACCCAGATTGAACATCTTGACGAGGATGTGGGGATGCAGTACGTGACTTTCGTTATGACGAATGTCATTTCCGGTGAGACCATCCGTTCAGGAAAACATTTCATCTCAGTTGAAAAAGTCACATATTATTGAGAATGGAAAAATGTTGAGTTAATTTAATTATATTTGCGTCTCGAATATTGCCTTTTCTCCGACTTGATGACAAATGGACAAGTTTATCATTGAATTGAAGCATCTGAGCAAGTCTTTCGATGACAAGAAAGTACTGGAAGACATCAATCTTCAGATCAGACAGGGGGAGTTCGTGACCTTGCTGGGCCCTTCAGGTTGCGGCAAGACCACAATCCTCCGGCTTATAGCGGGTTTTCTGAAGCCGGATGACGGCTCTATCCTTCTGGAAGGCAAGGACCTTTCCGACGTACCTCCCTACAAGAGACCGCTGAACACCGTTTTCCAGCGTTATGCGCTTTTTCCTCATCTGGATGTGTATGACAACATCGCGTTCGGTCTCAAACTTCAGAAAGTCCCTGGGGAGGAGATAGAAAAGCGCGTGCGCAAGGTCCTCAAGCTTGTCAGTATGTCCGACTACGAGGAACGCGACGTGGAATCCCTGTCGGGCGGCCAGCAGCAGAGGGTGGCAATAGCGCGCGCCCTCGTGAACAGGCCCAAGGTGCTTTTGCTGGATGAACCTCTGGCGGCCCTTGACCTGAAGATGCGCAAGGATATGCAGATAGAGCTGAAGGAGATGCACGACAAACTCGGCATCACTTTCATCTACGTGACTCACGACCAGGAAGAGGCTCTTACCCTGAGCGATACCGTGATAGTGTTGAAAGAGGGGAAAATCCAGCAGACCGGAACTCCCGCTGACATTTACAACGAGCCCGTCAATTCCTTCGTGGCCGATTTCATTGGGGACAGCAACATCCTTAACGGCATAATGGTCAGGGACCGCAGGGTCAAATTCCTCTACCACGAGTTCGACTGCGTGGACGAGGGATTCGGGGAGAACGTTCCCGTGGACGTGGTGGTGCGTCCGGAAGACATATACATTATGAACAGGACTGAAGGCTCCCAGTTTACCGGGGTCGTCAAGTCCTGTACCTTCAAGGGCGTCCATTATGAGATGTTCGTGATGACGGATGAAGGATACGAACTTATGGTGCAGGACTACAACGCCTTCGAGATAGGGAGTACCGTCGGTCTGATTATCAAGCCGCAGGACATCCAGGTCATGAAGAAGGAGCGTGTCTGCAATTCCTACAGGGGAGTGATGAAGGGCGCCGACCGCGTGGAGTTCCTTGGGGCCGAGTTCGAATGTGTGCCCGGTGATTTCAAGGAAGGAGACCCTGTCGAGGTTGAAGTCGATTTCCGCAAGGTGGACCTTATGGACGACAAGGAGGACGGCTGTACCTACGGAACGGTCGCTTCCATCCTGTACAAGGGCAACCACTATTTCCTGAGGGTCAAGACAGAGAGCGGGGAGGACATTTACTCCCACACGCAGGACGTATGGGACAAATACGACACCGTGGGAATCAAGATTCTTCCTCAGGACATACGCATCAAAAAACTGACCGGAGATGAGTAAAAGATCGACCTGGGTGCTGCCTTACGCCATATTTCTGGCAGTATTCGTGGTCCTGCCGCTGGTCTTGATTGCCGTATATGCGTTCCAGGACAATTCCGGGCATTTCACTTTAGGAAACGTGCTCAGATTCTTCTCCGATTCCGACGCCGTCTCCACTTTCGCGCTGTCGCTGGAGGTTGCCATCGAGACTACCCTCCTGTGTCTGCTGCTGGGGTATCCCGCGGCCTGGATACTGGCCAACAAGAAGTTCGGTTTCACTACCGTCACCATAGTGATGTTCATTATGCCGATGTGGGTGAACGCCCTGCTCCGTACGCTGGCTACCGCCGAACTTTTCAGCATCCTGGGCTTTACGCTCGGCAAGGGGACGCTTCTGTTCGGTATGGTGTATGACTTCCTGCCGTTTATGATTTATCCCATATACAATATGCTCCTGAAGATGGATACCTCTTATTCCGAGGCTGCCGAGGACCTTGGAGCCACGCCAGTGCAGGTGTTCCTCAAGGTTACCTTCCCCCTGTCCCTCCCGGGTGTGTACAGCGGAATCCTTATGGTGTTTATGCCTACGATGTCGACTTTCGCCATATCCGAATTCCTGACAAACGGAAAAATCAAGCTCTTCGGAACCATCATACAGGAGAATATCAATTCCTCCATGTGGAATTATGGCGCGGCTCTTTCCCTTGTGATGCTTGTGCTGATTGGATTGACCTCGCTGGTGACAGGAGGCAGTCGTGACACTAATGTTGGAGGGGTTGTGTGATGAAAAGGTTTCTTGCCAGAATATATGTGTGGGTCCTGCTGGTTCTGTTATACGCTCCGGTAGTGTTCATCGCCGTTTGCTCTTTCACCGAATCGAGGGTGATGGGAAACTGGACGGGATTTTCCTTCAAACTGTACGGGAATCTGTTCGGCGGTGTGATGCAGGGCGGCTCTGCCCTCCTGTCCGCCATAGAGAACACCCTGGTCATCGCCCTGCTCGCCGCATTGTTCTCGATGCTGCTCGGTACGCTGGCCGCCATCGGGATTCACAATCTCAGGGGCAGGAAGCGCAACACCATGCAGCTGCTGAACAATATCCCCATCGTCAATCCGGACGTGATAACGGGCGTGTCGCTGTTCCTGCTGTTCGTTTTCCTGAAAGTCTCTCAGGGCTATGTGACGGTGGTGCTGGCCCATATCACCTTCTGTACACCTTTTGTAGTGCTCAACGTGATGCCCAGGCTGACGCAGATAAATCCCAACACGTATGAGGCGGCGCTGGACCTCGGCGCGACTCCGGCCCAGGCGTTTGCGAAGGTTCTCGTGCCCCAGCTGGTGCCCGGTATGGTGAGCGGCTTCATCCTGGCATTCACAATGTCGCTCGACGACTTTGCCGTGACGTTCTTCACCAGGGGTACCATCGGGCTCGACACCCTATCCACATACATATACACCGATGCCCGCAAGGGAGGGCTTACTCCTGAGCTGAGGCCTCTGATGACATTGATATTTCTCCTGATGCTGGTTCTCCTGGTCATTGTCAACGTGAGGGCCAACCGAAGGAACAAAATTGAAGTAGAAAAGTGAAACGAATCGTTTTAGGAATGATGGTCGCCCTGATGGCGCTGTGTTCTTGCACCGAGGACAGAAATCAGGTGCTGAAAGTTTACAACTGGTCCAATTACATCGACGAGAGTGTGATTCCCGAGTTTGAGAAATGGTATGAAGAACAGACGGGGGAGCCTGTCCGTGTCATCTACCAGACTTTTGACATCAACGAGACGATGCTGGCCAAGATAGAGAAAGGCCACGAGGATTTCGACCTTGTATGCCCGTCGGACTACATCATCGAACGTATGCTCGACAACGGCTTGCTGCTGCCCCTGGACTTCGCCTCTCTTCCCGAAGGGATGAATTACATAAAGAACAACCGCTCGCCCTATGTCGAGAAGGTTTTCCGCGAAATCAATCCCGGGGTTGACGCCAATGACTATTCCGTCGCGTATATGTGGGGAACCACGGGCATCCTCTACAACAGGAAGTACGTTACGGACGAGGAGGCTTCCAGTATGGAAATCCTCCGCAATCCCAAGTTCGCAGGCAAAATCTTCATCAAAGATGCTCCCAGAGACGTTTTCGGTCCCGTACTCATTCATCTCAATGCCGAAAGGCTACGTGACGGCGACGTGACTCTTGAGCAGTTGATGCTCGATTCTTCGGACGAGAGCATAGCGGCGGTGGAGGCGTTTATGAAGGATGTAAAGGAAGGGGTGGCCGGATGGGAGGCTGATTTCGGAAAGGAACAGATGACGCAGGAACGAGGCTATGTCAGCTTCAACTGGAGCGGAGACGCCGTGTGGGCTATCGAAGAGGCCGGCGAGATTGGGGTGGACCTCAGGTATGTGGTGCCTGAAGATGGCAGCAACGTATGGTTTGACGGCTGGGTAATCCCCAAATATGCGAAGAATGTCAAGGCCGCCACATATTTCATTGACTTCATGTGCCGTCCGGACATAGCGCTGCGCAATATGGAAGTGACCGGCTATGTCTCCGCCAATGGTGACGTCTCCGTACTTGAATCCCAGATTGACAGCACCCTGGCGCCGGTGGACCTGACGTATTTCTTCGGGGAGGGAGCCGATTCCGTCAGGGTTGACCCCGCCCTTTACCCGGATGCCTCGACCATCGAAAGGTGCACCATATTGCACGACTGGGGCAAGGATACCCCAAAACTGATATCGATGTGGTCGAGGGCCAAGGGCGACAGCGCCGGAACAGGCACGATTGTCATCATCTGTGTGGCGTTCGGCGCGCTCGCGTTCCTGGTCATCCGGAAAAATATGACTTCCAGGAAAAGGAGGTCCCAGAGGAAACATTAATTTTGTAACTTTGTAAGAGATAATATGGCAGTTGATATGAAAAATTACAAGATTACTTTGCGGCTTATCGTGATGAACTTCCTGGAGTTCGCAGTCTGGGGAGCGTATTTGACTTCACTCGGCCGCTATCTCGGACTGGAAGAGATTGGTATGGGCCCGAATATCAAATGGTTCTATGCTATGCAGGGAATCGTTTCCATATTTATGCCGGCCCTTATGGGAATCCTGTCGGACAAGTATATCCAGGCCCAGAAGGCGCTGTCTCTCTGCCACGGTCTGGCCGGAATCTTTATGATTGGCGCCGGAGTGTATTGTATGCGGGCCGGCTCGGCCCTTGCCTTCGGCCCCCTGTTCGCCCTGTACAGTCTGAGCGTGGCCTTTTTTATGCCGACCATCGCGCTCACGAATACCGTGGCGTACAAGAACCTCGAACAGGCGGGGATGGATACTGTCAAGTCTTTCCCTCCCATCCGCGTGTTCGGAACGGTGGGCTTCATAATCAGCATGCTTGCCACCAATTGGGTGAAAATAGGCGGAGTGGCAATGCAGGATTCATATACTCAGTTGATGTCCAGCGGAATCATTTCTCTGGTTCTCTGCATTTACGCCCTCACTATGCCTGCCTGCCCCGTGGAAAAGAAGAAGAACACGAACCTTTTCGAAGCCTTGGGCCTCAATGCCTTCTCCCTGTTCAAGGACAGGAGCTTTGCGGTCTTCTTCATCTTCTCGATGCTGCTCGGCGCTTCCCTGCAGATTACGAACGGCTACGCAAACACCTTCCTCGAGTCTTTCGGGCATAATCCCGCCTACGCGGACACTTTCGCGGTAAAGAACTCCAACGCTCTGATTGCCATTTCCCAGTTGTCCGAAACCCTGTGCATCCTGTTGATTCCGTTCTTTATGAAAAGGTTCGGAATCAAGACGGTGATGCTCATATCGATGTTCGCCTGGGTGTTCAGGTTCGGATTGTTCGGACTCGGAAATCCGGAGATGCCGGGAGTGCTTCTGTTTGTGTTGAGCTGCATAATTTACGGTGTGGCATTTGACTTCTTCAACATTTCCGGTTCCCTCTATGTCAACGAGAAGGCCCCGAGAGAAGTGCAATCCAGCGCCCAGGGTCTTTTTATGCTGATGACCAACGGCCTTGGCGCCACCATCGGAACCCTTGCCGCCGGAGAGGTGGTGGAAGCGTTCGTCTATACGGAAAACCCCAGTTGGCAGACTGCCTGGTATATTTTCGCGGCATACGCTTTGATAGTGGGAATAGTGTTCGCCATCCTTTTCAAGGACCCTGCAAAGAAAACCGCATAGATGAAGTTCAAGCTGTTGTCTCAGGACCCCGGCTGCGCCGCCCGCACGGGGTTGATTGAAACTGACCACGGTCAGATTCATACCCCGATATTCATGCCGGTGGGTACGGTAGGCTCGGTCAAGGGAGTTTACCACCGAGACCTGAAAGATGATGTCGGAGCCGAGATAATTCTTGGAAACACATACCACCTGTATCTGCGTCCCGGGCTGGACACATTGAAGCGGGCCGGAGGTCTGCACAGGTTCGAGGGCTGGGACCGTCCCATCCTTACGGACAGCGGCGGGTTCCAGATTTTCTCGCTTACGCAGATAAGGAAAATCACGGAGGAAGGCTGCACCTTCCAATCACATATCGACGGCTCCAGGCACTGTTTCACGCCTGAAAACAATGTCGATACGCAAAGGGTGATAGGAGCGGACATAATGATGGCCCTTGACGAATGTTGCCCCGGAGACGCTGACCGCTCATACGCGCGAAAGTCGCTGGACCTCACCAAGGGCTGGCTCGAGCGCTATTGGAAGAGATTCCGGCAGACAGAACCCCTGTACGGTTATTCGCAGACATTCTTCCCCATAATCCAGGGTTGTACCTATCCCGACCTGCGCATCGAGGCGGCTGAACACGCTCTCAACTATGCCGAATCGGGGATAGCGATAGGCGGCCTGGCGGTCGGGGAACCCACCGAGGTGATGTATGAGATGCTCGAGACTGTAATGCCGGTCGTGCCGGGGGACAAGGCCCGTTATCTTATGGGAGTGGGCACTCCCGAGAATCTGCTGGAGGCCATATCGCGCGGAGTGGATATGTTCGACTGCGTGATGCCCACCCGCAACGGACGCAACGGGATGCTTTTCACCTGGGAAGGCATTATGAATATGCGCAATGCAAAGTGGCAGGATGATTTCAGTGAACTGGACCCGTCGGGCACTTCTTTCGTTGACCACCATTATTCCAAGGCGTATCTCAGGCACCTGTTCATAGCAGGGGAAATGTTTGCGGGTATGATTGCCAGCGAGCACAACCTGGCCTTCTACCTTGATGTCGTGCGTCAGGCAGGGGCCCATATCGAAGCCGGGGACTTCTCTTCCTGGAAGGAAGCCGCGGTCAAAAAACTTTCGCGGAGACTATGAACGGACCGTTGCTCACAAAGATAGACAAGTATATAGCGAAGAAGTTCATCGTGAGTTTCTTCATATCCCTTCTTGTGATTATCACCATAGTGATAGTGTTCGACATTTCCGAGAAGATTACCAAGTTCGTCGAATACAAGGCCCCTCTCAAGGAGATTATCGTCGACTACTACCTGAACTTCATTCCGTACTTCATAAATATGTTTTCGCCCCTGTTCGTGTTCATCACGGTCATCTTCTTCACTTCCAAGATGGCGGCGAATTCCGAAATCATAGCAATCCTCTCCGGAGGAATAAGCTACAAGAGGATGATGGTGCCGTATATGCTTTCGGCAACGGTGATAGCCATATTCTCCCTGGCTCTGAACATATACGTGATACCGCGGGCAAACGCCACGAGGGTTGACTTCGAGTCGAAGTACGTGCGTTCCCACATCACGTTCAAGCGGAGCAACATCCACTATCAGATAGCCCCCGGACAGTTTGTGTTCGTCGAGAATTTCAGCGACTGGAACAAGACTGCCTACAGGTTCTCGCTGGAGGAGATAAAAGACGGAAAACTCACCAGCAAGATTTCCGCTGACAGGGCGGTATGGGACAGCACTATGGCAGGCTGGCATCTGGAGAATTACTTTATACGCCAGTACGGAGAGGGAATTTATGACCGCGTCAGCGTGGGGGTCAGGAAAGATACCATAATCCCCTTGACGCTGGTGGATTTCTACAGAAACGAGAAGACGGTGGAGACTCTGTCGATGGAAGACCTGAACACGCTTGTCAGGACACAGAAGATGAGAGGGGATTCCAACGTGATATACGCTCAGATAGAGAGAAACAACCGTTTCGCCCTCCCGTTCTCGGCTTTCATCCTCACAATCATAGGCGTATCCCTGAGTTCTCAGAAGCGACGGGGAGGCATAGGGTGGAACATCGCCCTGGGCATAGCTCTGGCTTTTTCATACATCCTCTTTATGCGATTCTCGCAGATGTTCGTGTTTACCGGAATGCTTCCGCCGTTCATAGCGCTGTGGATTCCGAACGTCCTGTTCTCCGTAATAGCCGTCATACTATATAAACTCGCACCGAAATAATGAAAGTCAAAGTCATCAACAAGTCAGGACTCGAACTGCCTGCCTATGCCACGGAATTTTCCGCTGGTATGGACCTTCGCGCCGCGGTACCCCAATCCGTGACGCTGGAACCTCTGGCAAGGGCCATTGTCCCTACCGGTCTCTATCTGGAAATACCGGCCGGATATGAAGTTCAGATTCGTCCCCGCAGCGGGCTGGCCGCAAAGAAGGGAATCACGGTGCTGAACGCCCCCGGCACAATCGACGCCGATTACAGGGGAGAGGTCTGTGTCATTCTGGTGAATCTGTCGGACAGCAGTTTCGTAATAGAAAAGGGAGAAAGGATAGCTCAGATGGTGCTTGCAAAGCACGAGAAGATAGAGTGGGAGGAAAGTGAGAGCCTTGCCTGCTCCGGGCGCGGAGAAGGCGGATTCGGAAGTACCGGGACAAAATGACGGAACTGTACGGGAAATACTGCGGCTGCGGTTACAGGGTCGCGACTGACAGCCGGACAATCGAGGGCGGTGAGATGTTCTTTGCCCTCAGGGGTGAGAATTTCGACGGGAACGCCTATGCGCAGTCCGCTTTGGAAAAAGGCGCCCGCTGGGCAGTGGTAAATTCCGATGCGGAACTCCCTGCGGATGACAGGTTCATAAGGGTTGACAGCCCGTTCGAGACTCTTCGAGACCTGGCCGCCTGGCACAGGAACCACGTTTTGGAAGGAAAGAGGCTTCCCGTCATAGGTCTTACCGGGACCAACGGAAAGACCACCACAAAGGAACTGATAACGGCCGTGCTTTCAAAGAAATACAGGGTCGTGGCAACGCAGGGCAACCTGAACAACGATATCGGCGTCCCCCTCAGCATTCTCAAGATAACTCCCGATACCCAGATTGCGGTCATAGAGATGGGCGCCAGCCATCCTGACGACATAGCCCGACTCGTGAAAGTCAGTCAGCCGGACTACGGCCTGATAACCAACGTGGGACGCGGCCATCTGCTGGGTTTCGGAAGTTTCGACGGAGTCAAGGCCGCGAAGGGAGAACTGTACAAGTGGCTTTCTTCCAGGGACGGCTCTGTAGTGTTCCTGAACAACGACGACCCTGACCTGAGGGAAATGGCCAGGGATTGGGTCAGTTGTCATATCTGGCCCTACGGCCTGAAGTACCAGGGGGTGTCCGTCCTTCCTTCCAGTGTCGGAAATCCATTCCTGCGGCTGCGGTTGAGGTCAGGTAGGGTGGTAAATACAAATCTCGTGGGAGCATACAACAGCGCCAATGTGCTTGCCGCTCTCGCGACAGGCGGGTACTTCGGGGTGAAAGAGGATGATGCCGCAGAAGCGATAGCCTCGTACGTGCCCAGGAACAACCGTTCGCAACTTGTAAAGACGGCCCGCAATACCGTGATAGTGGATGCCTATAATGCAAATCCTTCTTCGATGAAGGCCGCGCTGGAGAATTTCGCCGCGTTGGATGCTGAAAACAAGCTGGCTCTGCTGGGAGATATGCGGGAACTTGGCGGGGAATCACTCGCGGAGCACGAAAAGGTGCTGGCACAGCTCCGTGAATACGGAATCGAGGCCTGCCTGGTCGGGGAAGAATTCTCGGGCGCGCTGAAGAGCCTGGGACTGCCTGCGGATAACTGGTACGCCACTTCCGAACTGCTCTGCACAAGTCTTGAAAGCCTGTTCCTCTCCGGAAGGACCGTTCTTGTGAAGGGCTCGCACAGCATAGGTATGGAAAAGGTCCTGGAGTATCTCTGACCTACCAGCTGAAACTGTATTGGAGCCGCCATTCCAGTTTGTCGGCTCTCTCCTTCTCCCGGCGGCACGACACTGCGGCCGCGCGCAACCCCAGCTTGTGGGCGCGTCTTCCGGACTCGAAACTGAAACTTCCGTACAGGGACGCGTTCCAGCCTCTCCCGTAATACGCCGGAACGTTGAAACTTCCGTTCACGTCCCTCTCATATACGTATATCCTGTCATCCCAGTTGTCTATGCGGAAAACACCTCCCCTCATCCACAGGGTCAGGAACTTGTTGACAAATGCTCCCTCGATGTACGCGAGGTTGCCGAACCCCTTGGCCCACAATCCGTTCCATCGGGCATTGAATCTCCAGGGACCGGATTCGGAGTCAATCTCCACCCTGAGGTCCGAACGGTGCGAGTCCGGCTTGAACCCCTCATCCGTGCGCAATGCCTTCCCCGTGAGGGAGATTCTGAGACCGGGCTTCAGGGAAAGCCCTCCCGCCTTGAACGCAGGCGCCGCGGTCAGGATGAATTTTCCCTGCGCCGTTGATTTGTTCTGAAAATAAACTGCATCCAGGGTGCACTGCAGCCATTTCCTGCGGTAGGCGGCGCACAGGCCCGCTTCGTCCGAAGTCTTTGAAGACGCCCGGGGACCCGCCGCCATGGAACAGTCGAATTTTGGGGAATAGTACCTCGCGGCGACGCTCCAGCATACCTGGTATTCAGGGTCCGCCCTTACGCCGAGAACAGCCGCGGGGGCGGAATTCCTGAAATCCCAGGCCGCCTCCCCGAATATGTCGGCTTTGCCTGCCCGACCCCGGTAATCTGCGGAGACGAACGGTTGGGAGGGCAGGAAAGATGCGGTGAGACCCCATTGGGCCCCGGGACCAAGATGGCTGACGTTCACCAGGGCGTCAAGTTGTATTCTTCCCTGATTTCCGGCGAACTTGACGCCTCCTGCCGCGGAGACGGTCCATTTTCCGAAGCAGAAGTCTGCCGCCAGTCCGTCGGACCTGTCGGATGCGGAGGTGCAGATTGAAAGGCCTGACGCCCGCCGGCACAGTGCGTCCACGGTCCCGAAGCCTGAGGTGGTCATCCCTGACCATCGCACGAGTCCCTGTCCGAATCGGGCATTGTATGCCCCGATAATGATTTTCCCGAGACTCCTTCTTCCGTACAGGCTCGCGCTTGCGTTCAGGGGATTGCCCGTCTTGCTGCTCAGGAACACTTCCCATCGCCCTGTCGAGCCCGCGTCAATCTTTCCCATATATCCGTTCGAGGCGTACCTGAGGCAGAGGTCACCCCGGAACCTGCTCCCTGATGAGGATTGGCCGGGCGCGACCCTGCTTTCCAGGCTCACGAACTCGCGCAGGGCTTCCGCGAACTCCGTTGACCAGCCGTCCAGCCTGCCCAGTTCGCCGAAGGAGAGAATGTCTCCGTTCTGCCTCCTGTATTCAAGGAGGGAGGCAATCTGATAGGCTGAAAACAGTCCGCAGGACCTCAGGCCCGACGCGCTTTCGCTGTTGAGGAGGAGCGGACGCCTTGAAAGACGGTCAAGGGATTCTATGGTGTCGGAGTCAAGGTCCTCCCGGGAGGAGGCTCCGCTGAGAAACAATGCGGCCGCAGACTGGAGCGGCATCGCCGGAAGACTGGAGCAGCTGAAAAATAACGCCGCCAGACAGAATGAAAGCGAAGTTGTCATAGTTATTAAGCCAGTTATGGCAAAATAGTGAAAAATGTTGTATCTTTACATATCAATATCCACGAAATGTCAACAATCAAACTGAAGGACAAGTGTTTCAGGACATACCTGAAAGAAAAAGAAATCCTCAAGGCAATAGACGGTGTAGCTGAAAAGATTAACGGAGACTTCCGGGGTTGCAGTGATGTCCCGGTGTTGCTTTGTGTCCTTAACGGGGCGGTGGTTTTTGCATCCGAGCTGATGAGAAGGCTGGATTTCGACTTTGAATTCGCCTCGCTCAAGATACGTTCCTATGAAGGGACGCACAGTACCGGCAAGGTAAGTTATGTTGACGCTCTGAACGGCGGCGTTGAAGGCCGGAGAGTGATTGTCTGCGAGGATATCGTGGACAGCGGAAACAGTATGGAGTTCCTGCGCGCTTATCTGAAGGAACGCGGCGCGTCGGATATCAGAATCTGTTCTATGCTTTTCAAGCCTGAAATGTTCAGGAAGGATTTCAAGGTGGATTATTACGCAATGTCGATTTCCAACGAGTTCATAGTGGGTTTCGGCCTGGACTATGATGAACTGGGACGCGGCCTGAGGGACATATACATTATCAAGTGAATATGCGATATTTTATTTTGTTCGGCCCTCCGGGAGCCGGAAAAGGAACACACGCGGGAGCGATTGGCCGGAAGTACAATATGAAGCATATCTCCACCGGAGAACTTCTCCGCGCAGAGATTGCCGCGGGCACTGAATTGGGAAAGCACGCCCAGGAGCTCATCTCAGCAGGTTCGCTCGTGCCTGACGAGGTTGTCGAGGGTATGATTGAAAATGCGTTCGACACAATAAAGGGATATGACGGATTCCTGCTTGACGGTTTCCCCCGTACCCTCGGACAGGCAAAGGACCTTGACAGGATTCTGGCAAAGAGGGGAGAGAAGGTGGATGCCGTGATATCCATTATGATTCCCGATGACATCGTGCGTGAGAGAATCCGTCACCGCGCCACGGTAGAAGGCCGCGCCGACGACGCTTCCGAGTCGACCATCACCAACAGAATCAACACTTATCACACCAGGACCGAACCTCTCATACAGTTCTATAAGGAAGCCGGCAACTATTATGAAGCGGACGGCTATCCCGGCACAATCGAACAGAACCAGAAGAGGATTCTGGATATGATTTCAGAGAAAATAGGGGATTGACACCCTGCGCCCGGGGCTTCGGCCTCAACTTAGGCTCTTCCAGAGAATGTCCTTCAACTCGTCAAGGCCCTCTCCGGTGACGGAGGAGATGAATACGTGGGGAATTTTCTTCGGAAGAAGTTTCTCCAGTTCGGATTCCATTTCCTTGTCAATCAGGTCGCACTTGGTGACGGCCAGGACCCTGTCTTTGGCAAGGAGTTCCGGATTGTACAGTTTCAGTTCGTTCAGCAGGGTCCTGTATCCGGCCCCGATGTCGTTTTCCTCGGCCGATACCATAAACAGAAGAACGGAGTTCCGCTCGATGTGCCTCAGAAAACGGTGGCCTATGCCCTTTCCCTCGTGGGCGCCCTCGATGATGCCGGGGATGTCAGCCATAACGAAAGACCTGTCGTCATAGTATCTGACGATGCCCAGATTCGGTTCCAGGGTGGTGAATGCGTAATTGGCAATCTTGGGCTTTGCCGCGGTGGTGGCCGCAAGCAGGGTGGATTTTCCGGCATTGGGGAATCCCACCAGCCCTACGTCGGCCAATAACTTGAGTTCGAGGATGAACCAGCCTTCCTGACCTTCCTCTCCCGGCTGGGCGTAACGCGGTGTCTGCAAGGTCGAGGTCTTGAAATTGTTGTTTCCCAGACCTCCCTTGCCTCCCTTGCAGAGGATTCTCCGCTCGTTCGGCTCGACCATTTCGAACAGGACTTCCTCAGTCTCTCCGTCCTTGACCACTGTCCCCACCGGTACGTCAAGAATGATGTCCGCGCCGTTCTTTCCGGTGCACAGGGCTCCGCCTCCCTTCTGTCCGTCGTCTGCCTTGACGTGCTTGCGGTATTTCAGGTGGATAAGCGTCCAGAACTGGGGATTGGCTCTCAGAATGATATGGCCCCCTCTTCCGCCGTCGCCTCCGTCCGGACCTCCCTTGGGAACATACTTCGCCCTGTAAAGATGGGACGAACCCGCGCCTCCGTGTCCCGAAGCGCAGAATATCCTGACGTAGTCTATGAAATTAGAGTCGGCCATAACGAAGCAAAGATAACGAATATCTATGAATTTTCGGGGTAATTCTTGGACTCCGGTTGGAGTCTATGATGATTTTTCTATGGATGCTAAATTATAAACCGAACGAGTCTTTGACAGAATTAAGGGTGTTTTGACCTACGGTATACGCATAGCAGGCAACAGGAATGAATTGTACTTTACCGAATTGCAGTTCCTTCAAGCCGCTTTCAGTCTTAGTTGTCACCATAGCATAATTCATATTGTTCCGTTCCATATAGGTTTTCAATGAAGTCAATTCGTACGGTTTATTAAAAATATAGTCAGTCCATTTTACTTCAACGGCCCAATCAGGTTTAAGTTTGGCGGCATTGATTCCGACAATATCAACCTCTCCCTGATCCTTTCTGCTGTTCTTCCAATTCGCGTAACTGATGTTGGCTCCGTTGCGAGGTATCCACTGTGCATATACAGCGGTCTCAACCATGTCCCCCATCTCTTCATCGGATTCTTTGATCGGCTGGAATAACGCACACCTCAGGGACGGATTGGTAAGGTATATTTTGAAACTCGTTTCACGTTGATAAGATTTTGCATTATCATCCGTTCTGTGAATAACTTTAATTAAGAATGCCGCTTCAAGGTACTCTATGTACTTTTTCAAGACGTCTTTCCTAACTCCAGATCCCTTGGACAAAGCCTCATACGAGAACTCTTTCCCAGAATGATATGCAATCATTGTGAATAACGAATTCAATTCCTGAACATCGGTAATTCCATAAATACTTGGCAAATCCCTTAAGAGTACTTTGTCAATGATATCGTGTCGGATGAATTGCCCAGGGTCTTCGCGAATGGCCTCAGAAAACACAACTTCAGGGTAACCTCCGTAGTTGATGTAATCAACGAACAGTTCATTGAACTTGTCAATATCAATTGCCGCATTGTATGGGATGTTCCGACCATACCATTGAATTGTGGCCTCTTTTACAAGGTGATTGAAATTTCTAATGTGGATGTATTCATAAAATGTCAGGGGCGGCAAATTGAAATCAGTAAACCTTCCGGCTCCACTTTCATTGCTTTTCTTTTTCAGTTCTGCAGCTGCGG
>JAKSKF010000018.1 GCA_024401825.1 Bacteroidales bacterium | reverse complement strand
AAGGAGGAAAAGCGGCTGGGAAGCATCGAGGCAGGCAAGATTGCCAATTTTACCATTCTTGACCAGAACCTCCTGGAAGAAGACATCGACAAGATTCCGAACGTCAAAGTCGTTGCTACAATTATCGACGGAGATGTAGTGTGGTCCGGAAATTCGGATTAGTTCCAGGGAGACAGTCTGACAAGGCCTTTGCTCCTCCCGCGGCCCCGCCTAAAAGAGCAGGATGAAGCAGAGGGCGGCGAAAGCGGCTCCGAGCAGCGGCCCGGCCACAGGAATCCAGCTGTATCCCCAGCCGCTGTCCCGTTTCTCGCTCTTCATAGGAAGAATGGCGTGCGCAATGCGGGGAGGCAAATCCCTGGCGGGATTGATGGCATATCCAGTGGCCCCGCCCAGTGACATGCCGATTGCCATAATGAGCATTGTGACAGGGAAGGCGCCCAGACTGCCCATCCCGACTTCGGGGGTGTTCCCCTTGGTGGAGAACAGCAGAATGCAGAAACACAGCAGGGCGGTCCCCACAAATTCGCAGAACAGGTTTCTCCAGTTGTTACGGATGGCCGGCATAGTGCAGAAGGTCCCGAGTTTGGTGTCCGGGTCGGCTGTGGCGTCATAATGGTCCTTGTAGAAAGCCCATACAAGCGCGGCTCCGAAAAAACCTCCGAGCATCTGCGCAAGTATGTAACCGGGAAGGGCTGACCAGGAGAAGCTGCCTGCCAGCGCCAGCGCCAGAGTGACAGCCGGGTTGAGATGAGCCCCTGACCAGGGCCCGGCGATGAATACGCCGCACATAACGGCGAACCCCCAGCCTAATGTGACAGTGAGCCAGCCCGCCCCCTTTCCTTTGGATTTTTCAAGACCGGTGCAGGCGCAAACACCGTCGCCCATAAGGACGAGCACAAGTGTACCTATGAATTCTGCTGATAAAGCTGTCATATCGTTATTTGCTTAAAGTTCTTGAAACGGCATCGGCCCAGCCGGCTTTGGCCTTGTCCGTATTTTCATCCGGCTCCGGAGTGAAAATCCTTTCTGCCTGCCATTGGCTGCGGATATCGTCTATATCCTTCCAGAAACCGGTTGCAAGCCCCGCCAGATACGCCGCCCCGAGCGCTGTCGTTTCCGTCAGCTTCGGCCGTATGACGTCCACGCCGAGTATGTCGGACTGGAACTGCATCAGGAAATTGTCTTTGGACGCTCCTCCGTCAACCTTGAGTTCCTTCAACTTGACCGAGGCGTCCTTTTCCATTGCGGAGACAATGTCCATCGTCTGGAACGCTATGCCTTCCAGGGCGGCCCTTGCAATGTGGGCTGCGGTGGTTCCCCTGGTTATTCCCGTGATGCTGCCTTTGGCATACGGGTCCCAATACGGAGCTCCGAGTCCTGTCAGGGCGGGAACCATAAATACCCCGCCGTTGTTCGGGACGCTCGAAGCCAGGGCCTCTATCTCAGACGAACTCCGGATGATGCCAAGCCCGTCCCTGAGCCATTGCACCACGGAGCCGGCAACAAACACGCTGCCCTCAAGGGCATAATTCACTGTATCCCCGATTTTCCAGGCGATGGTGGTCAGCAGCCGGTTGTCGGACAGTATGGGCCGGTCGCCGGTATTCATCAGCAGGAAACATCCGGTGCCGTAAGTGTTCTTCACGGCTCCGGGGCTGACGCACATCTGTCCGAAGAGCGCCGCCTGCTGGTCCCCGGCTATCCCCGACACGGGTACTTCACCTCCCGCCATCCGGGCATATCCGTAGATTTCCGAAGAGGACTTGACCTGCGGCAGCAAAGACTCCGGGATATCGAGCATCTCCAGCAGTTCCTTATCCCATTCCAAGGTGTGTATGTTGAACAGCATTGTCCTGGAGGCGTTCGTCACGTCCGTGACGTGTATGCGCCCTTCCGTGAGTTTCCATACCAGCCAGCTGTCGATTGTTCCGAAACGGAGCTTTCCGTCCAGCGCTTTCTGTCTCGCCCCCGGAACATTGTCCAGTATCCACCGTATCTTGGTTCCGGAGAAATATGCGTCCGGAATAAGACCGGTTTTCCGGCGTATGGTGTCCGTGAGTCCCTGCTCCTTGAGAGAATCGCAGAAAGCGGAAGTCCTCCTGTCCTGCCATACTATGGCATTGTAAACGGGGACGCCTGTCAGGGCATCCCAGACCACGGTGGTTTCCCTCTGATTGGTTATACCTATTGCGGCAATGTCATTCCCGGTAAGGCCGAGCTCCGCTACCGCCTCGTTCATCACAGAGGATTCTGTCTTCCAGATTTCCTCCGGGTCGTGTTCCACCATTCCCGGTTCCGGAAAATGTTGGGTGAATTCTTTCTGACGTACAGCGCGGGGATTGCCGTCCCTGTCAAAGATGATGGCTCTTGAAGAACTTGTTCCCTGGTCAAGCGCTATGATGTAATTTTTCATTGTGATTCGATTCGGTAATCAATAAGTGTTCTCGTGCCTGTACAGGGAAAGGAAAATGAACAGCAGTATGGTGAAGGCCCAAAGGGAGGACCCTCCGTAACTCAGCAGAGGCAGAGGAATACCTATGACGGGCATCAGTCCCACTGTCATACCCACGTTTATGAACAGATGCATAAAGAAGCACGATGCGACGCAATATCCGTAGATTCTGGCGAACGGTTCCCGGCAGGACTCGGAATCCAGGACTATCCTTCCAATCAGCAGGACATAAAGGGCGATGATGACAAGGCATCCCAAGAATCCCCATTCCTCGCCCACCGTACAGAAGATGAAGTCCGTACTTTGTTCGGGGACAAAGCCGTAAGTTGTCTGGGTGCCGTGCAGGAACCCTTTCCCGAAGAACCCGCCGGACCCTATGGCAATCATCGACTGGTTCACGTTGTACCCTACGCCGCTGGGGTCTTCCTTCATTCCGAGCAGGACTTCGATTCGGCTCCTCTGATGCTCCTGAAGAACGTGGTTGAAAGCGAAGTTCGTGGTAAAAATCAAGGCGGTGCCGGCCGCAAGGGCAATGAGTGAGAACAGGAGTGTCCTGGATTTCTTCTTCTTTTTCTTCTGGACCGAGCGCTTCCCGGACACCAGGTTGGAAATCACATAGGCCAGCACAGAGACGCCAAGAATAGTGAAGGGAACCCATCTGGGACTGGTGAGGGTAAAAATGAAGAGCAGGATGACAAGAGCCATGAAGCCCAGCACCCAGCCGGACATTCCCTCCCTGTAGAGAACGAAGATGAATCCGGCGTAAACCAGCATCGAGCCGGTCTCCTTTTCGGCGAGAATCGCCAGGGCGGGAAGAGCCAGCACGAAGAGAGTGGTGGCCCAGTTCCTGAAATTGTTCAGTTTGAAACTGCTTGTCCCCAGCAGCGTAGCCAGGGCCAGCGACGTCGTTATCTTGGATATCTCCGCCGGCTGGAAACTGATGGGTCCGAAGGTGAGCCAGGAACGTGACCCCTTGATGTCCGAGGCCAGGAAGATGGTCGCCAGCAGCAGAATCAGGATAAGGATATAGCCCGGAGTTGACAGGACGGCCCACATCCTCGGCTTGAAGACAAAGAGGATGAACACGGCCAGTATGAGGGCGGTGCCTATCCAGAGGAGTTGTTTTTCCGGCCTGCTGACCAGGTCCGGACTGGTGGAGTTGTGCACTGAGGCATAGATGTTCACCCACCCCAGGAACATAAGGACCGCCCAGATTATTATCAACGACCAGTCAATGCCGTGCCGTATGTCTTTGTTTCCTGACATCAGTTTATGAAATTCGCTGTTTTCATTCTTTCCTCAAGTTCCTTCCTGCCTTCTCCGATTTCTCCGTTCAGGTATTTCTCCACCATCAGCGAGGCGATGGGACAGGCATAGCTTGCGCCCCATCCCGCGTTCTCGACATAGGCGGCTACCGCAATCTTGGGATTGTCCTTGGGCGCGAAGCAGATGAATACGGAATTGTCCCTTCCGTGCGGGTTCTGCGCCGTTCCGGTCTTTCCGCAGATGTCGAGCCCTTCCACGAAGGCAGAATTGGACGTTCCTCCGGCGCCCCTGTCGTTCACGCCTCTCCACATCCCCTGGATTACAGTGTTGTATCTGGCGGTGTCCACCTTGGTGTAAACCCTATGGTGATATTTGGCGTCGATGGTGATGTCATCGGAGTCCTTGACTATGTGGGGAATGTAATAGAACCCGCGGTTGGCGACTATTGCGGCGAGGTTCGCAATCTGAAGGGGCGTCGCGCCTATTTCTCCCTGCCCTATGGAGAGGGAGACTATTGTGGCGAACTTCCAGGAGCCCTTGCCGTACCGTTTGTTGTAGAATCTGGAAGTGGGAATGTTGCCGCTGAGTTCCCCCGGAAAATCGCTGCCCAGTTTCCTGCCGAATCCGAAACTCAGCACATATTCCCTCCAGGTGTCGAAGCCTTTTTCTACCGAGCCGTATTTCCTGTTCTCGAGTATGTCTTTCAGGACATAGCAGAAATAGGCGTTGCAGGACATCATCACGGCTTCTTCCAGGTTGAGGGGAGAACGATGGTTGTGGCAGCCCAGCTTGCGTCCGTTTCCGTAACTGTAACCCCTTGAGCAGGGATAGGTGTCGGAGGGTCTGAGCACTCCTTCCTCAAGCCCGATGAGCCCGTTTATCAGTTTGAACACCGAACCGGGAGGGTAGGAGGCCATGACCGTACGGTTGAACATCGGCTTGTATTTGTTTCTGGAAATCTTTCCGTAGTGTTTCCCGATGTCAGCAAGCATACTCACGTCAATTCCGGGAGAAGAGACCATCGCGAGTATTTCCCCCGTCTTGGGCTCTATCGCCACCACGCTTCCCACTTTTCCGTCCATCAGTTCCTGCCCGTATTGCTGGAGGCGCGCGTCTATCGTTGTCACCACGTCACGGCCGGGGATTGCGTCCTTGTCGAATTCTCCGTTCTTGTAGGAGGCCTGAATCCTCCCTCTCGAATCCCTCAGGAAGATTCTGTATCCCTTGACCCCCTTCAGGTCATCCTCCCTGGCCGCTTCCAGCCCCGTGCGTCCCGCATAGTCCCCCGACTTGTATTCGGGGTGGGAGTCGATGAACGCTGCGTCAACCTCGGAGACATAGCCCAGAAGGTTGCCACCGGCGTTGAACGGATATTTCCTGATGGTATGGACCTGCCCCTTGAATCCGGGGAAACGGTATTCGAGTTCGGCGAAGTGCATATAGGCCTCCGCATCAATCTGCTTGATGAAAGGAACGGACTGGAATCCTATCCTGGTCCGGTTGTACCTGTATTCCTTCATCTTGTCCCTGACATACTTCACGCTGACTCCAAGCGTCTTGGCCAGTTGCAGGGTGTCGAAATCCGCCACCTCCCTGGGGGTGCACAGAATGTCATAACTGGACTGGTTTCCCACGAGCACCTCTCCGTTCCTGTCCAGAATCAGTCCCCTGGGGGCGTTGATGACTTCATAGTACATCGAATTGTTGGATGCGCTTATCTTGTACTTGTCGTCGATTATCTGGATATAGAAAATCTTGCCGAGGAGGACGACCGCCACGAGAAAGAGACCGAGGATGAGTTTCCTGTATTTGTTGCTTGAATCCAGAGACATTCTACGGGGCGGCTATCTTGACCAGAAGCAGGGAAATGGCATAACTTACAATGGTGGAGCACAGGAACTTGACAAGGAGGAACCAGACAGGTCTGGTCCCGGCGGCGTCTGTCCAGATGTAAATCAGCATAAACAGCATCAGGAGAATCAGCAGTACCAGCGAAATCCTGGTGGAGCCGTGTTTGGCCAGGGAAACCGAATCCAGGCGGGACAGGGTGTCGCTTCCGAGCACAAGGTTCAGCATTATGTTCCTTGCGAAGGCCACGGGAAGCAGCGCGACCAGCGTCAGCCCGAGCATCCCTCCGGCCATAAGGTCGACGAAGAATCCGGCGATGAAGGTTATCAGCATCAGGATGGGGCTGGAAATCCTGTAGGGTATGCAGAGAATAAGCGCCGGCATCAGGTTTATCATAACGAACTGCGACAGATTCAGGAAGTTGCTTATCAGAATCTGCACAGCCACCGTGAGCAGGAACAATAGGAAGAATCTGCTGTCTCTCATAATCGTCAGTTCACTTTGTTTTCCAGTTCCTTGATGGCGTCAAGTTTCAGGTTCTCCACTATGGTCACGAATCTCAACTGGGAGAAGTCCTGGAACAGGGACACATGGACTTCCGTGGTGGAGCCGCTGGCTACGCGGGTGTCCCCCGCGATTCCCAGAGGGATGTCAGGGGGGAAAATGGATGAGAATCCGCTGGTGAAGATGGTGTCTCCGGGGTGGACCGTCACCTGCAGGGGCAGTTCCTTGAGTATTGCCGAGCCGGAACTTATTCCGTCCCAGGTCAAAGGCCCCACGGAGCCGAGCCTGCCTATTCTGGCGCTGAGTTTCATATTGGCGTTGGTGAAGGCTCTCCCGTAGGAAAAGTGCTTGTCCACCGCGTCTATGATTCCGACCACGCCGTTCGCCGTGATTATGCCGCACTCGGTCTTCACTCCGTCGGCGCTGCCCTTGTCCAGGATGATGTAATTGTGCTGGTTGTTCCTGCTCATCTTGACGATGGTAGCGGGAGTGAAGCGGAAACCGTGAAGGTCTTCCGGGCTGTCAGCCTCGGACTCGAATTTCCTGAGAGAATATTCGCGAATCATCCGGCTCAGTTCCTCATTCTCCCTTTCAAGGGCTTCGTTTCTCCTGGCAAGTCCTATGTAGCCGCGCAGGTCCTCTCCTCCTCCCCAGAGAAAGGCCATCGTCCTGTGAGAGAATCGGTTGAGCCAGATATTCTGGATGGGGGCGCTGGATGACAGAAGCCCCAATGCGGCAAACTCCAATCCAATGAAAATTGCCGCGCTCAGGAGGTTCAGGTATCTGCTCTTCCCTCTTGGCATTACCTCATTAGGAATGAGTAGTGGTCCGTGTTCTTGAGGGCCTTGCAGGTTCCGCGCCCTACTGCGTGGAGAGGGTCGTCGGCAACGTGGAAAGGTATGTTGACCTTGTCTGCGAGCCTCTTGTCCAGACCGCGGAGCAGCGAGCCTCCTCCTGAAAGCCAGATGCCGTTGTCCACAATGTCCGAGTACAGTTCCGGGGGAGTCTCCTCGAGAACCTGGAGAATTGAGGACTCGATTTTGGCGATGGACTTGTCAAGACAGTGGGCTATTTCCTGATAGGTCACCGTAGCCTCCACGGGATGGGCCGTCATCAGGTTGGGTCCGTGAATCTTGAAGGGTTCGGGCTCGTCGTCGAGCTCCTGGACCACGGCTCCCACCGCAATCTTGATTTTCTCTGCGGTAATGTCTCCCACCTTGATGTTGTGCTGCTGGCGCAGATACTGGCTGATGTCTTCCGTGAAGACGTCGCCGGCGACGCGTATGCTGTCCTGAACCACAAGCCCGCCCAGGGAGATGACCGCTATTTCGGTGGTTCCTCCGCCTATGTCCACAACCATATTGCCCTGGGGCGCTTCGACGTTGAGGTCAATGCCCAATGCGGCGGCCATAGGTTCGTATATCAGGTAAACGTCCCTTCCTCCGGCGTGCTCCGAAGAATCGCGGACGGCTCGGATTTCAACCTCCGTTGACCCGGAAGGAATTCCGACGACTATTTTTATGTTCGGGGTGAAAAAACTGAAATGCTTGGTGCTGACCTGGTCGATGAAACCGCGAATCATAGTTTCCGCCGCATTGAAGTCCGCTATCACGCCGTCTTTCAGGGGGCGTATCGTGCGGATGGCCGGGTTTGTGCGGTCCTGCATCAACTTGGCCTTCTGACCTATTGCCAGGCATTTCCCGGTGGCATTGGCAACGGCTACGATACTGGGTTCGTCAAGCACAATCTGGTCATTCTGGTAGATAATTGTGTTGGCGGTTCCGAGGTCCATCGCCAGTTCCTGGTTCATGAAAGAAAAAGCCATATTGTATCTGCGTAATCTTTTGGGTGTTCGTTGAAAATACAAAAATAACTATTTTTGTGACAATTTTGAAAGCGATGGAAAGAAAAATTTACGGAATTTTTGTCGCCGGCGGCTCCGGATTGAGGATGGGGAGTTCCACTCCCAAGCAGTTTATGAAACTGAACGGCATCCCCGTGCTTCAGCGCACGATGGAGAAATTCATCGAGGCCTATCCTTCCATAGAGATTGTCACGGTGCTTCCCAAGGCGCATTTCCAGACCTGGGAGGATTTGTGCACCCTGAACAGTTTCAACCGCAAGCAGATTCTTGTCGAGGGAGGCCTGACCAGGTTCCATTCCGTCAAGAACGCCCTTGACAAGATTCCCGACGGGACAACCGTCCTGATTCACGACGGAGTCCGTCCTTTCATCAGCGTGGACCTGATAAGGAGGATGATAGACAGAAGCGGCACCTGCCGCGCCCTGATACCAGTCGTCCCCTGTTTCGACAGTCTCAAGACCCTGTCAAAGGGGGAGTCGGGAGAACTTGAGACATCCGCCTCGCCCGACCCTGACAGAAGCGGGATATACTGCGCGCAGACACCGCAGATTTTCAGGTCGGAAGACATCAGGGCCGCCTACAACCAGGCTTTTGACCTGTCCTTTACGGACGACGCGTCCGTCGCAAGGGCAAAAAATATCCCTCTCTCCTACATTGAGGGAGAGAGGTGGAACATCAAGATTACGACTTCCGAGGATATGGTTATTGCTCAGAAGTTTCTTCTCTGACGGTCATAAATCCCTTTCGCTGGTATTCCTTGACCCAGACCTGTCTTCCGAACGCTTCGTCGAGGGATATCATCGTATCCGTGGACTGGACGTAGGGAATATGCTGGATGGTATTCAGCAGGACTTCCATAAGGTGGTCGTTGTCAATGCAGTACACCTTCAGGAACAAGGCGGCCTTTCCTGTCACGAAGTGGCATTCCACAACTTCGGGGACGTGCTTGAGAGCATTGATTACCTCCTGGTATTTGTTGTCTTCCAGCAGTTCGAGTCCGATGAACGCGCACACGTTGAGTCCCAGCGCGCTGGGCTTGACCTGAAGCCGGGAACCGGTTATTATCCCGGAGCGCTCCATCTTCTTGAATCTCTGGTGCACGGCGGCCCCTGAGATACCGCAGTCTCTGGCAATCTCCAGGAAGGGCTTGCGCGCATCGTTGACCAGCAGAGACAGAATCTTCCTGTCAGTTTCGTCAAGTTGATAATTTGCCATTATTTTTTGGTTTTGAACTTCCTGAAATTCTTTTTGCCTCCGGTGGGTGTGCCTTCGTTCACGATTCTGATGCAATCTTCTTCGGAAAGGGCGGCGGGGTCAGTCCCGTCGGGCAGCTTGTAGTTGCCTCCGGCGTGCTTGATGTAAGGGCCGTAAGGACCGGTCATTATGCAGATGTCCCTGTTGGGGAATTCCTTGACCGGGGCGTTCCTGGGCTTTGTGTTTTCTGCGCGGACGGCTTCGATGCAGTTCTCCAGGGTAACTTTCATTGGGTCGGCCTTCTTCGGAAGCGGAATGTTCCTGTCTCCGTATTTGATGTATGGCCCGAACCGTCCTTTGCTGACAATTACCGGTGCGCCCTCATACTCTCCGACGGTTCTCGGCAGCCGGAACAGGTTCAGGGCTTCCTCCAGGGTGATGGATTCTATCAGCTGGCCTTTGTTCATATTGGCGAACTGCTTGTTTTCACCTTCTCCCTTCTGGACATAGGCTCCGTATTGTCCGAACTTGGCGATGACCATCTGCCCGTCGGCGGGGTCCACTCCGAGTTCGCGCTGGACCTTGTTGCTGAACTGCCTGTCGGACATTGCGCCCTTCACCTTCTCGTGGAAAGGGAAGTAGAACCTTGAAATCTGGGAATTCCAGGCAATCTTCCCGTCAGCTATCAGGTCGAATTCCTTCTCCACGTTGGCCGTGAAGTCGTAATCCACGATGTCGCTGAAATTGGCTACCAGATAGTCTGAAACAATGATTCCTATGTCCTGTGGCAGGAGTTTTCCCCTTTCCGCGCCCACGGTCTCCGTCTTCACGGAAGAATCAATCCGGCCGTTCTTCATAGTCAGGTTGTTCACCTGGATTTTCCGGCCTTCCTTGTCGCCCTTGGTTATGTATCCCCGTTCGGAGGTCAGGGTGTTGATGGTGGGAGCGTAGGTCGAAGGACGCCCAATCCCGAGTTCCTCCAGTTTCTTGATGAGAGTGGCTTCGGAATATCTGTATGGCGCCTGGGTGAACTTGCATTCCGCGTTCATCTGCAGGAAGTCCAGGAAATCCCCTTCCTTTACGGGAGGAAGAATGGTCTCCTCCTGCTCCTCCTGGTCGTCGGAACCTTCCAGATAGAGCTTGAGGAATCCTTCGAACAGGATTTCTCCCGCCTGTATTGTCCATCCTTCGCTGCGTTTGTCTGACGAAACCCTGATAGTGGTGGACATCATCCGGGCCTCCGCCATCTGGGACGCTACCGTCCTTTTCCAGATGAGGTTGTAAAGTTTCTTCTCCTGCTCCGTCCCTTCTATGGATTCGTTTGCGATGTAGGTGGGCCTTATGGCCTCGTGCGCCTCCTGAGCCCCTTTGCTCTGGGTGCGGAACTGGCGGGAGTGGAGGTATTCGGGACCGAAGTTGTCGGTGATGAGTTTCTTGCAGGTGGATATTGCGAGCTGGCTGAGATTGGTCGAGTCGGTACGCATATAGGTTATCAGACCCTTTTCATACAGGCCCTGCGCTATTCTCATAGTCTGGCTGACGGAGAAATGCAGTTTGCGTGAGGCTTCCTGCTGAAGGGTGGAAGTCGTGAAGGGCGCGGCGGGCATCTTGAGGATTTCCTTCTTCTCTACGGAAGCCACCCTATAGATGGCGCCTATGCTGTCCTCCAGGAACCCGCGGGCCTGCTCAAGAGTACCGAACCTGGTGTCCAGCAACCCTTTGACCCGGTTTCCTCCGACGTTGAAGACCGCTTCGACCCTGTAATATTTTTCAGACTTGAAGCCTATGATTTCCTTCTCCCTGTCCACCACCAGCCGGAGCGCGACGGACTGCACCCTTCCGGCCGACAGCCCGCGCTGCACCTTCCTCCACAGCAGGGGGGAAAGTTCAAATCCCACGAGCCTGTCCAGCACACGCCTGGCCTGCTGGGCGTTCACAAGGTTGATGTCTATTTCCCTGGGGTTCTGCACCGCGTGGAGTATGGCTTCCCTGGTGATTTCGTGGAAAACGATTCTTCTGGTCCTGGCAGGGTCGAGCCCCAGCGTCTGGCTCAGATGCCAGGAAATGGCCTCTCCCTCGCGGTCCTCATCGGAGGCGAGCCAGACGGTCTGTGCCCCCGCGGCCGCGGTCTTGAGTTCCGCCACAACCTTTTTCTTGTCCGAAGGTATGACGTACTCGGGCTTGAACCCGTTCTCTATGTCTATGCTCAGAGCTTTATCCTGAAGGTCGCAGATGTGTCCGAAACTGGACTTGACGGTAAAACCGTCCCCCAGAAATTTCTGTATGGTCTTCGCCTTTGCGGGAGACTCCACGATAACCAGATTTCCCTCCATAATCCTGTTGAAGATTTTCATTTTTCGTTCTGCAAAGAAAATCACAAAAAAGGGACTTTTCAAAATTTAATGACTAATTTTGTCCTTTCATTATAAATGAACATTTTTCAGATGCCGCAGAACAACAAGACAAAACTTTCGAAATGGTTCTGGACCATTGTGCTGGCCCCTTTCGCGCTTCTGGCACTCGCCGTCCTGACCGTCTGTCTGTTCGCCGAAATTCCCTCCCTCGAGGAACTTGAGCATCCCGACAGCAAGCAGGCGACCCAGATAATATCGGACGACGGCGTGGTACTTTCAACCTTCCACATAGAGAACAGGACCTTCATCAGTTATGAAGAAATCTCGCCCAACGTCATCAACGCCGCGCTTGCAACCGAGGACATACGTTTCTACAAGCACTCCGGAATAGATTTCAAGGGCCTTGCGAGGGTTCTGGTAAAGACCCTGGCCCTGCACAGGTCCAGTCAGGGAGGAGGTTCCACAATCACGCAGCAGCTGGCAAAGACCCTCTATCCGCGTCCTGACACCAGCAGGAAACTCGTGATGGTCTGGGTGAAAATCAAGGAGTGGATTACGGCGGTCAAGATTGAAAGGAATTTCACCAAGGACGAGATAATGAGGCTGTACCTCAATTCCATATTCTTCGGCTCCAGCGCCTACGGCATCCAGACGGCATCCCAGACCTTCTTCTCCAAGATGCCTTCCGCCCTCACCATAGAGGAAGCCGCCACGCTGATAGGAATGGTCAACAAACCTACCAGATACAATCCTTCCCTGAATCCGGAGCAGTCCCTCAAGAGAAGGAACTTCGTGATAGCCCAGATGGCCAAATACGATTTCATAACCAAGGCGGAGCGGGATTCAATCTGTCAGATTCCAATCAAGCTCAACTACAAGGTGATGGACCACAACACCGGTTCGGCTCCGTATTTCAGGGATATGCTCCGCCGCGATATGAACGCTTCCAAGCCCAGGAGGAGCAGATATCGCACCCGCGAGGATTACTCCGCAGACTCCCTGCGATGGGAGAACGACGACCTGTACGGCTGGCTCAACAAGCACAAGAAGCCGGACGGACAGAAGTACAACCTTGACAAGGACGGTCTGAAAATCTACACCACCATCAATTCCAGGATGCAGAGGTATGCGGAGGAGGCGGTTGCCGAACATCTGGGGAAGGAACTCCAGGGATATTTCCGGAAGGACCTCAAGAGCAAGACTCACGCCCCCTTCTCCAACGACGTCCCCGCCGAAAGGAGGGAAAGGCTGATTCGGGCCGCCCGCACCAGGTCGGACCGGTGGAGGATTGAAAAGGAGGCCGGATTGAAGGAAGAGGAGATACTGGCTTCTTTCAAGGAGCCCCGGAAGATGAGGGTGTTCGCCTGGAATTCAAAGGGTTACGCGGACACTACAATGAGCCCGGACGACTCCATAATATACTACAAGTCCATACTCCGCGCCGCGATGATGGCGATGGAGCCTGAGACCGGCTATGTCAGGGCGTATGTGGGCGGTCCGAACTACAGGTACTTCAAATATGACAACGTCTCCCAGGGCAGGCGTCAGATAGGTTCCACGGTAAAACCGTTCCTCTACTCCCTTGCGATGACTCACGGATTCTCTCCCTGCGACCAGGTGGCCAACGTCCCCCAGACTTTCACCCTGCCCGGAGGACGCGAGTGGACGCCGAGGGGAGGAAGCGGAGGCATCCTTACCCTGAAGATGGCGCTGACCAAGTCCAACAACAACGTTTCGGCGTTCCTCATCAAGACTTTCGGACCCGCCGCCGTGGTTGAACTGATGCACAATATGGGAATCACCGGACACATAGACGAAGTGTATCCCCTGTGCGTGGGAAGCGCCGACGTCAGCGTCAAGGATATGGTCGCGGCATACAACACCTTCCCTTCAGGCGGAGTGTATGTGGAACCCCTGTTCGTGAAGAGGATAGAGGATTCCAACGGCAACACTCTGACCGAGTTCACCAACCAGAGGCGTGAGGTGCTCGGCGCCATGGAGACCAGGGAGGTCATCGATATGATGGAGAGCGTAATCAACAGCGGAACCGGATACCGGCTCAGGGGAAGGTTCGGCCTCTCCGGAGAGATTGCCGGGAAGACGGGAACGACCAACTCCAACTCCGACGGATGGTTCGTGGGCTACACCCCCGGGATAACAGCCGGAGTATGGGCGGGGGGAGAAGACAGGGAGATTCATTTCCAGTCCACGAGTCTCGGTCAGGGCGCGTCCATGGCGCTTCCCATCTGGGGTAGGTTCTACAAGAAGATACTGGAGGACGGCACGTTGGGAATCAGTTCCTCCGACACCTTCGTCTCACCCCAGGATGTAGGTTATGACCCCGGCTGTCCGGACGGAGGAACCTATCTCGGAGGAACGGTCGAGGATGACGAATACGACCCCGGCTTCGACGAGGATGGGAATTCAGAGTACAATTCCGAAGATTATTATTTCAACTGAAAATTCAAACGGGAATGTCCAGATACAACACCGTGGCGGTGATATACGGCAGCGACACCTCCGAGTGGCAGGTGTCCGTCAGGAGCGGAGAGTTCACGGCTTCGAGCATAGACGGCTCCGCATACGCGGTTTATGAGATTTTCGCAAGATTCGGGACCTGGAAACTCACGGCATACAGGGAGAAGAACGGTGAAAGGGTGGCTATTGAGGAATCCTGCCGTCCTGACATCGACAAGAGTGATTTTTCCGTCATTCTGAACGGACGCAGGGTAAAGTTCGACTTCGCATACATAATGCAGCACGGCACTCCGGGAGAGAACGGCCTGATTCAGGGATATTTCGAACTGGTGGGGGTTCCGTACAGCACCTGCAGTTCATTCGTCTCGGCCGTCGCCTTCGACAAATTCTCCTGCAAGAGCTACATTCGCACCCTTGACTGCGTCAAGCTTGCGCCCGACGCATTCGTCCGCAAGGGAGACGACCTGGAAAGATTCTGCGCGCTTGTCAATTCACGGCTTCAATATCCGGTGTTCGTAAAGCCCACCTGCGGCGGCTCGAGCTTCGGGGTGACGAAGGTTAAGAAGGCGGAAGACCTGCCCGCGGCCATTGAATTCGCATTCACAGAGGGTGACACCGTACTCGTGGAGCAGGGAATAACGGGAAGGGAACTTACCTGTGCGGTTTATTCCGATGCCGGCAAAGTCAGGACTCTCCCCCAGATAGAAATAGTCACCGAGAACGAATACTTCGACTACGAGGCGAAGTACAACGGCAAGAGCAGGGAAATATGCCCCGCTCCCGTATCGGAGGAAGAATCTTCAGTCATAGCGCAGGCCACCGCGGAAATATACGCCCGACTGGGTTGTTCCGGGCTGGTGAGGGTGGATTACATTCTCAGTCCGGACGGACTGTATTTCCTGGAAGTCAACACCATTCCCGGTATGACGTCCGCCTCGCTCGTCCCTCAGATGGTCAGGGAGGCCGGAATGTCCGTCACCGAATTCCTGTCAGTCATCATAGAGAACGCCTGAATATCCTCTGATGCTCCTTTCCACATTCATAAGGGAGTCCTCCCGCGCTCTGCTTGAGCTGTATCCGGAAAGGGAGGCGGGGGAGATAGTGCTCCGCCTATGTGAAGACTTCCTGGGCACGGGCAGGGTGGAACATATACTCAATCCAGAAAGGGAGCTCCCGCCTTCCCGCCTGCCGGAACTCGAGTCCGCATTCTCCAGGCTTCTTGCGGGAGAGCCTCTCCAATATGTGCTGGGTTACGCCGACTTCTGTTCCCGCCGTTTCAAGGTAAACCCTTCGGTACTCATCCCCAGGCCTGAAACCGAGGACCTTGTGCGTATGGCCCTGTCCTGTGTGGGCTCCGGCTCCCGCGTGCTCGACCTCTGCACCGGGTCCGGGTGCATCGCCTGGACCGTCGCCCTTGAATGTCCGCAGGCGCGGGTCTTCGCCGTGGACATTTCGTCCGAAGCCCTTGAGACCGCCGCAGGCCAGTTTGAAGGCCCCGGCCCCGACTTCATCTGCGCCGACATCCTGAAGCCCTTGGACTTGCCGCAGTGCAGCTTTGACGTCATAATATCCAATCCTCCCTACGTGATGGACCGTGAAAAATCATCGATGCGCCGCAACGTGTTGGAATATGAGCCCGGACTGGCGCTGTTCGTACCCGACGGTGACCCCCTGCTCTTTTACAGGGCGATTGCCGTGAGAGCCCGGGAACTCCTGAAACCTTCAGGCAAGGCTTTTCTGGAAATCAACGAGACCCTCGGGCCCCAGACCCTCTCAATTTTCCGGGAAGAGGGGATGGCGGATTGTGGAATTTCCGAAGATTTTGCCGGAAAACAGAGATATCTGCATTTTCAGAAAACCTGACCGGAGCCTGCCGGCGACCCTTTTTTGCACTTATCCGTGTACTTTGCAAGGAAAACGGTTAAATATGCCGTACTTTGCATCGTAAACTTTTGACAACTATGAAAACTTTTAGACTTGCATTGACTTTTACCGTCATTTTTCTGACGGGAATCTCCTGTGAAAAAGGCAGCGTCCGGCCTGAAGTTCAGCCGGAGCAGGACAATGTCGATTTTTCCAAGGCTTCGGTGGCCAGGATGATATCATCCCTGCCGTTGAGGAGGGAACATCTGGACGAGGTGTATCAGGCGGTGAATTCTTCCAGCGGCAACGGCTATGATGAGGAATACACTATGACTGACCTTCTTAGCTCTCCCGGCTCGGGAGTGGGTGAAACCAAGGCTTCCAAGGCGGTGGAATCGCCCTTGAGAGACCTCATAACATCATACTTAATCAGTCATTACGGCACCAGGGCCGGGGAGTCTCCCGTGGAAAAGTATCTTGACAAACTCAAGGAATCGGACATCCAGATATACTGGCCTTACTGCGACGGATGGGACGGGGAAAGTTATCCCATAATAACCTTCGACCCGGGGTACGGGGCTGAAACCAATTACGGCTATGAAATAGAAGAGACCCCTGACGGAATAAGGGTGGTGGATTCTGTCCTGGTTGACGAGGAGACAGCGCGCACCCGCCCTGTCTGGGTAATCAATTCCAATGACGACAGTTCCTTCACTCCCCTGGAAATGCTCAGGTCCGACAGGGAACTTCTCAACGGCCCGGCCTACCCCGTCACCTCATCGGGTTCGGGCAACCTCCTGATAAAGGACTTCACTATGCTCAGGAACTACGATTCCTGGTTTGCGGGGGCTTCGGAGTTCTTCATAAAATGCGGTTATCTCAAGGGGAAGACTTCCTATACGGAGGAAGAACTGAAGGATTTCTATCCCTCAGTCACGGATATGATGATTTCAGTGAAGAGAAAGGACGTGGGCAAGGTCATCCCGCTGGACGCCATCCTCATCCCCGGGATGGACGAGAAACTTGAGAACGTCGCGTTCCTTATGACGGAAGATGACGGGGGCCCGAAGACCAGTTGGAAATGCTCGGCTTCCGTCAAGATAAAGTCGAAGACCTACGGATTCGACTTGCAGATACCCTACAACAACAACGACGACATTGTGTGGAGAGGTTCCATAGCCACTTCCTATTTCAAGGACAAGTCCAGGGTGCAGGGACGGTTCGGTGACGTGAAAGTCACTTTTGAACTGGAGTGAGGGTCATCTCGCATTTTCCGCAGTCAAAGTTCAGAGCCAGCCTGCGTCCGTTGTTGACCAACTGGAGGGGGCCGCAGGGAGGAACCCCGAAATGTTTCTCGCACAGCCCCAACTCATATTTGATGCAGTACTTTGACCGTAACAGACAATCTGTCCCGTCTGCCTGCCGTTCATTTTCAAATCGTTTGCTGTCTTCGCAGATTTTTCTGCTTTCTGCAGGCGGCGGGATTTCATCAATCTTCCCGGCCACCGCCCTTCTGAGCCCGTTTATGAACGCTGAACTCAGAAGCGGGAAACTCCCGATGTTTTCCGTCACCGTCTCTTCCAGGGAGAAACTGTAAATGTCGGATATCTTCGAGAGGCCGGTTCGAAGCATTGAAAGGCTTCTTTCAGGGTTGAGGGCCGTCTCCCCGGGCAAACTCTGCCGCAGGGACACTCTCCTTCCGTCTTCCGTAAGCGCCGACAGCCGGATTTCCCCATTGCCCAGTACCGCCTTGAGACTGACTTTCACCAGTCTTTCGCACATATTGTTCTCCAGACTCCTTTCAAAAGCCGCATTGATGTTTCTGAACAGGGTGCATCCCACTTTCAGGTCCGGCTGGCGCCTGCACCTCAAGCTGTCCCCTTCCGCCCTGTCGGCCCTGAATCCGGTGATTCCGTCTTTGGTGACAAAGGCAAAGCCGTCTCCGTTGGAAAGAGTCAGCCCCGGTTTGGACGCTTTGATTCTGACAAGGCAGTCGTTGCCGGGAAGGGGCTTGATTTCCAAAACCTCCCCGATGGATTCGCCCATAGACTTCGGCGTGTCCATCGAAGACCATTTCCCCTTCCTGCCGTCAATCCACAACTGCGTGTATCCTCTGTTGAAAGTCTTGTCCACGTCGGGGACGAAACCTCCGGCAGGATGTCCCCAGGAAGCCCTGCAATACCTGTCGGGATATTTTGCGCACAGGGCGTCGAGGGCATCGGAATAATCCCTGACCACATTCTTCACGTAGGAGGCGTTCTTGAGCCTGCCTTCTATCTTGAAGGACATCACTCCTGCCCGGGCCAAATCTTCAAGTCTGTTCTTGAGATTGAAATCCTTCAGGGAAAGAAGGGCCTTGTCCCTGGCCAGGATTCCGCCCTTCGAATCCACCAGGGTGTACAGTGACCTGCACGCCTGGACACATTCTCCGCGGTCGGCGCTGCGCCCGTCAAGATATTGCGACAGGCGGCATTCCCCGCTGTATCCCACGCACAGGGCCCCGTGCACGAAAAACTCAATCTCGCAGTCCACGGCGCGACGTATTTCCCTGATATCCCCAAGAGACAGTTCCCTTTCCAGCACTATCCTCCCGCAGCCCAGGTCCTGATAGAGCCTGGCTTTTTCTGCGGTTCTGATGGCGCATTGGGTGGATGCGTGCAGGGGGACTGTAATGTCATCCCAGGCGGCTATGGCGCTTTCCCTTATGATGAACGCATCCACTCCCGCCTCCTGCGCCTCGAGCATAAGGCGGTGGACCCGTTCCAGTTCCTCTTCCTTCAGGGAAACGTTGACTGTCAGGAATACCTTTACGCCGAACCGGTGGGCATACCTGCACAGGCGTTCCACCTCGCTGATGGGGTTGCCGGCATCCTTGCGGGCGCCATAGTCGGGTCCGGCGATATAAACGGCATCGGCACCGCAGCGTACAGCCGCGATGCCGATATCCGCGTTACGCGCGGGAGCGAGCAGCTCGAGCGCAGTCATATCACTTACTTAATCAGGCCGAGAATCTGTTTTGCATTGGCTGCAACCTTGGGGTCCTTGAGAGCCTTGGTAAGCCAGGTCTTGGCCTGAGCGGTGTTCTTGCCTTTGAAATAGGTGGCTCCGATGGCGTATGCAAGCTGACCGAGCTTGGCGTTGTCGGAATCGAGTTCGCTCAGTACGTTGAAGTACTTGCCGGCATCCGTGAGCTTGTTCGCAGCCACCTGCTTCTGGCAGCATCCGGCGATGATGCCTGTGGCGGCAGTCTTTATCTGTTCGGAAGCATCGGGGTTGAGGAAAACTTCCTTGGCCGCATCCACGGCGTCGGTGAACTTGCCTTCGGTGTAGAGGTTGTTGGCCTTCTTCACGCAGATGGTGATGATTCTCTTGGCGGCTTCCTCGAATCCGTTCTCACGGGCAATCTTGAATGCGTCGAGGGCTTCGTCGAGCTTTCCTTCCTGATAGAGGGCCTCGGCATCTTCGAAGAGCTGTTTGCCCTTGGCTTTCTGCGCAGATTCGTTGACGGTCTCGATGATACCCTCGATTTCGGCCGCAACGTCATCCGCACCATATTTGTCGGCCAGCGCCTTTGCATTGTTGAACGCTTCGATTGCGGCGGTGAAGTCTCCTGCGTTCACCTTCTCGATGCCGATGGACTTTGCGATTGAAGGAATGGCGTTCTTACACTGTCCGATGAGCTCCTTCCCCTGTTCTCCACCCTGTTCCTCGCAGGCCTCCACTATGGAGATTGCCTTCTGGAATCCGGCAAGAGCCTGGGTATAATTTTTGGATGTCCAGGCTTCGTTGGCCTCCTGTGCCACCTGGAAGGCTTCCGCCAAGTCCTGTCCGAATGAGATGGACGCCGCAAGCGCTGCGGTAGCGATGGTCAAAAAAATCTTTTTCATAATATCTTCGTGATTGAATTTATTGACGTTCGACTTACAAAAGTAGTAAAAATTTGTGTTACTTTGCACTCGCTATGAAACATCTTCTGTCGATATTGGCATTTCTTGTCCCTGTCCTGATGTCCGGACAAGCCGTGTCCTACACCGGGACTTCTCCGAACATAATCAACGGAGTCCTTCCCAACGGGGTTTCCTATTATCTGGTGCGCAACGGCGCATCCGGGCCCTATGCGGACTTCGCTCTGGTCCAGAACGGGAACTTCGACACCCGGACCGTAGGCGAGTCTCTTGACAGGCTCCCCCATTTCGGAGATGTCAAACCCTATGAGTACCTGGCCTCCAAGGGTGTGGGCTATTCGGTGTCCGGTTTGGCGTCGCTGTCCCCGTACGGGGTTGTCTATCGTTTCCGGGACGTCCCGGTTTATGAAACATCTGTCGCGGATACTCTGCTCCTTATGGTTTTCGACCTCATTCAGACATATCCTTCGGAGCAGGCTCTCGTAATCAGCGGGGACATCTCGCCCGACAAAATCCTGGAACGCCTCCAGACATTGTCTATGATAGTCTCTCCCAGAGAGCCGCTTGCCGGGTCCGGGGAAGCCCCCCGGGAATCCTGCGACAGCATAATATTCCAATGCAAGAAGATTCCCTCGCACAGGATTGCCCGTGTGGAACTCACGTATTTCACCCCGCGCATCCCCCGTCCGGATATGAATACGGTGCAGCCCCTGATAGTGGAGATGTTCGCCCGGGAGGCCGGATACGTCGCGGCCCGCAGGATTGAGGACGCGTTCCGGGAGGCCGGGATTCCGCTCGGCTCCGTCAGCCTGAAATATCAGGGAAGCGGGTCCTCCGTCACGGAAGAAAGATACAGCGCGCTGATTACTGTTGACAAGGACCGGCTTGCCGAGGCTACGGAACTGTTGGGGAGGGTGGCGGCATCCATCGACGGAAGGGGAATCGGGAGGACGGAGTTCGATATGGCCAAGAAGAACCTGATGATGTCGGCCCGAAAGGCCCTTCCGGACGGCTTGAATTCCTCCTATGTGGACAAGTGTGTATCCGCCTTCCTGTTCGGCGCGTCCCTCGCGGAAGATTCTGACCGTTCCGCCTTCTTTGCAGGCAGGAATATGGACCCTTCCCAGGAGAGGAAACTTCTGAACGGATATATGAGTTCTCTTCTGGACCGTGACCGGAACATCATTCTCCGTTACAGTTCTCCGGAATATCTTTTCTGCAGGGACTCTATGGTCAACGCTTTCCACAGGGGTTGGGACAGGGAACTTGCGGAGCCCGGCAGATGGAGAAGCGGGATAGACAGTTCGAAATTCGAGATTTCCTCCGCCGGTTCCAAGACCAAACTGAAGACGGTCACGGACGATGTCCGTTCAGGAGGCAAGTTGTGGACCTTTGCAAACGGTCTCAGGGTCATCTTCAAGAAGTCCGGAAACGACAGGACGTTCAACTACGGCTTCCTGTTCAGGGGCGGTTGCACGGAAAACGGAGGTTTTGTCAAGGGAGAACTACCCTTTGCAAACGATTTGCTGTCATTGTATGACGTGGAGGGAATGTCCAACAGGGATTTCCGGGACTATCTGGGCTCGAAGGGAATCAGCATCTCGGCAAGAATCGGCCTCTCCGATTTCAGGGTCACTGGTTCGGCGCCGACCCCGTCCCTGCCCACCCTGTTCAAGGCGATGCATTCCCTGAGCACGGCCCGCAAGTTCAACGCGAAGGCCTTCGACTATTACAGGAGCCGCCAGTACCTGCTGTTCGAGGAGAACAAGCGCTCGGACGAGGGGGTGGCTTCCCTGATGTCCCTTGCAACCTACCCGGGATATGAGTACGGCTCCCACCGTGTGGAACGTTACCTGACCGACCGGCTTCCCTCGAAGACGGAGTCTTACCTGTCTTCCAGATTGTCAAACTGGTCGGACGGAATCATAGTGATTGTGGGCGATGTGGACGAGGTGGCCCTCAAGGATTATCTCTCCAAGACCCTGGGCTCGTTCCGTCCCGGCAAGAGCTCCCGTCACAGGATAACTGCGGAAAAGAAACTGTCTTCCGCAAGCACTATGCTTTACGATGTGTCTGACAGCGCCGGCGTAGGAAAGCCGGTCCCTTCAGTGAACATCAGCCTGTCGGCCCGTCTGCCTTTCAACCTGACCCGGCTCGCCGCCCTCAACATCGCGGCTGACGCCCTCCGTTCCTCTCTGGTCAGGGAGCTGGCCTCCTCCGGGATGTACGTCAGGGTGGAGACTTCCTGCGAGGTCGTTCCCATAGAGACTATGGGCCTGTCGGTCAACTGTGTCAAATGTCCGGGAACGGGAATCCCCAAAGGGGTCGGCCCCGCAGACATCCTTTCCGCCGTGGAGTCGGCGCGCAAGGCCATACGGGAACTGGTGGACAACGGGATGCCGGACGGGGAATTCAATGGCCTGAAAAAAAGATATGCCATCCGGGCAAAGGCTGCCGGGGCTTCCGCACAGGCGCAGGTGGAATCCATAATGTCCAGGATTTCGGACGGAAAGGACCTGCTGTCAGGCCTGGAACAGGCCATTGACGCTGTCAGCGAATCCGATGTCCTTGAACTTATGAAGGCTCTTTCTGAAGGAACGGACGTGGAATACCTTGTAGAGTAATGGCGGCTTCTGACTTCGGGACAATAATCCAGATTGGGGACATCCTCGTTTCGGAGGATGTCATAATGGAATATTTCGCCTGCGACTATGAGTCCTGCCGCGGCGCCTGTTGCATAGAAGGGGACAGCGGCGCTCCCCTGGAAGAGGAAGAAACGGCCCGGCTGGAAAGGGACTATCCCTTTTTCAGGCATCTTATGACGGAAAAGGGGCGGGTGGCCGTTGAAAGCGTAGGTTTCTTTGAAATAGACAGGCAGAACGACATAGTGACCCCTCTTGTCAAGGGCGGCGCGGAATGCGCGTACTGCCATTTCCGGCCGGACGGGGCCTGCCTGTGCTCAATAGAGAAGGCCGGTTTGAAAAAACCGGTTTCCTGCAGTCTGTATCCCATACGCGTGACCGGACTTACAGGGGGAGGACAGGCTCTCAACCTGCACAAATGGGACATCTGCGCCTGTGCCTTCGAAAAGGGGCGCAAAGAGGGGACAAGGGTTTACAGGTTCCTTGAAAAACCTCTGACGGAAACGTACGGACGGGATTTCTATGATGCCTTGTGCGCGGCGGCTACTCATCTTCTGGGTCCCGAGCCTTAGCCGCGAATCCGTTCACAATGCGGATTACGTCCTTGGACGGGCCTTCTATTTCCCAACCGTTCATCGTCCTGCTCATACAGATGCGGTCTTCCCACAGTCTTGTGGCCTTGGCCACGGGGGATTTCAGTCTGAAGGACATATCCTCCCCTTCGGTCTTTTCAAGGACATATCCCCTTTCGGCCATTTCCTGCGTCACCGAGGGCGAGGCCTCGGCAAAATCCCCCGCCGCGAATATCCTGCGGGACGTATAGCCGAATCTTGGATAAACGGCGGCGAAAACGGCCACTATGCCGGCAATTTTCCAAACGGATGAAGCCCCTCCGACAAACATTCTGTTTATGTCCGCGTCAATGAACCCGAGCAGGACCAGAACAGTGATGAAGAGCGCGAGCATAACAATCAGCTGCACAAAATACTTCAGTGAACGTACCAGATATTTCATAGGGTCAAAATTAGTATAAAATTGTTATTTTTGCGAATCGATACCAAAAATCATCTCATTATGGAAGGAAGAGAAGACCCCCTTGAAAGAATAGCCCGGGAGGAAAGCCAGAAGAAAGGAAATGCCGGCGGGTTGAAGAAGGTTGTAACCGTTCTTGCGGCCGTCGCTGCCGTTTTGGGCGGAGTGCTCGTTTACCAGATGATAAAGAACAATGGCTACAGCAGGCTGGTGACCGAACTGAACGTGGAGAAGGATTCCCTTACCAGACAGTTCGAGGCCCTGCAGGTGGACTACGCCAATCTGACCTCCGACTACGAGAACATAAACGCGTCTCTGGATTCCTCAAGGCAGGAAGTGAGTATGCTGGTGGACAAACTCAAGTCAACGGACGCCACCAACCGCGCTATGATGCGCAAATACCAGGCTGAACTCGGGACCTTGCGCAGCATAATGCGCAACTATATCACACAGATAGATTCTCTCAACACCCTCAATCACAAGTTGACGGAGGAGGCTGCCCTGGCAAAGAGGGATGCGGCGGAGAGCAGGCGGAAGAATGAAACGCTGAACCAGCAGGTGGAGAATCTCTCCAGCCAGGTGAAGACGGGTTCTGTGATAAAGGCCAGGGGATTGAGCCTGGCGGCATACAGAAACAACGGCAAAGTCACCAACAAGGCGGGCCAGACAGCAAGGATGATGGTTTCTCTCAGCCTCATAGAGAACGCCCTGGCGGAGCACGGTCCCGTAACGGTCTATGTCAGGGTGCTCGACCCTTCAGGGAACCTGATTTCAGACGGCCGCGGAACCAGTTTCACGTCGGGGGACACCACGCTTGACGCGTCCGCTTCACGTGAGGTTGACTACGAGGGCAGCGAGGTCGATATGAACATCTACATCAACGCCACTGTCAAGTTCGTCCCCGGCACCTACACTATGGAGGCGTTCACGGAAAGCGGCAGACTCGGAAGTTCAGCGCTCAGCCTCAAATAATGATATACGTCCACGTCCCCTTCTGCAGAAGTTTCTGTACATACTGTGACTTCTATTCCGAACTCGCGTGCAGGGGAAAGGACGAGGAACTTATCGACAGATATCTCTGCGGCATAGAGTCTGAAACGGTTTCGAGAAAGGACAGCATACTCCTGACTCTGGAAACAAACACTCTGTATATCGGAGGCGGCACCCCGTCGGTGCTGCCTTCTTCCGCATTCAGGCGCATCGTGGATGCCCTGGCCGGAATCGGGGTGGACACCGGATTCGGGGAATTCACCGTGGAGGTCAACCCGGAGGACATCGTAGGCAGGGGGGAATCCTATGTACGGGAACTGACGGAAATGGGAGTCAACAGAATAAGTATGGGGGTCCAGTCGTTCGACGACGGCATCCTGAAATGGATGAACAGGAGGCACGACGCCCGTTGCGCGGCTGAGGCTTTCAGGATTCTCAGGAAATGCGGAGTTCGGAACATCAGTCTGGACATAATATTCGGAGTGGAAGGGATGACAGGAGAGACGCTGCGCGATACGGTTGAGGAAATGCTTTCCTGGGGGCCCGAGCATCTGTCGGCTTACCAGCTGTCCGTCGAGGATGGAAGTTCCCTGGCGGAAATGGTGGAGACCGGCCGGTATGTCGAGGCTGACGAGGAGCAATGCCGCAGACAGTATGATTTCCTGTGCGAAAGACTCCGCAGGGCCGGCTTCGAGCATTACGAAATCTCAAACTGGGCCCGTCCCGGAGCAAGGGCGGCGCACAATTCAGCCTACTGGTTGAGGAAACAATACGTGGGGCTCGGACCCGGAGCCCATTCCCTAATCGGACGCCGGCGCAGTTGGAACAGCTGCGTCCTTCAGGGATGGACCTCCGAAGGGGAGGACCTGAGCGACGCCCAGATTCAGGAAGAGAGGAAAATGCTCGGCCTGAGGACCGCGGAAGGCGTGGACGGGATGGCCATTCCGGAAGACAAGTGGTTTGTCTCCGACGGCATAATAGCGGAACTTATATAGCCCTGGTCTTGTCCCTGAGCCATTCCTGCTCATCCGGGCTGAGGTATTTCGACAGGCTGAGCCGGACTTTCCCGTTGTAGGCGTTCAGCCATTCCCTTTCATCATTGTCCAGCAGTTCCGCCAGCAGGGCGGAAGTGTCGAAATGGCACATTGTCAGCGGTTCGAATTCCAGCCAGCGGCCAAAGCCGTTCGCCCCGCTCTCGACTGTCAGAAGCAGATTCTCGTGCCGCACTCCGTGCTGTCCCTCGCGGTATATCCCCGGCTCGTCGGAAATGACCATTCCCGGCAGGAGCGCGGTGGAATTGAAGTTCTGGCGCACGTCCTGCGGCCCTTCGTGACATCCCAGGAAATATCCGACCCCGTGACCCGTGCCGTGGCCGAAATTGCGTCTGCGTCTCCACAGCGGCTCGCGCGCCAGGGCGTCAATCTGACATCCCGCCGTTCCCGCGGGGAACACTGCCATCGCCAATTGGATATGACCCTTGAGGACAAGGGTGTAGTCTTCCTTTTCAAGCTGGCTGCACCTTCCTATGGGCACGGTCCTGGTGATGTCGGTCGTTCCGTTCAGGAACTGACCTCCCGAATCGCACAGGTACAGTCCGTTCCTCCCTATCAGGGGAGCGTTTGTCTTCGGGGTGACGTAATGGGGCAGGGCCGCATCCTCCCCGAAAGCGGAGATGGTCTCGAAACTGTCCCCCCGGTAATCGTCTATCGTGGCTCGCAACTGGCCCAACTTGACTGCCGCATCCCACTCGCTGACGTCGTCTCCGTCCTGGATGCGCCTCTCGAGCCAGAAGAGGAACCTCTCCATCACCACGCCGTCCAAAATGTGAGCCTTCTTTATGTTCTGTATTTCCACAGGGTTCTTCACCGCCTTCCTCAGCCGGACCGGACTTTCAAGGAAGGAAAGCGGAATCCCCTTCCCGCGTATCAGGGATGCCAGATGGAAGTTGAGACTCCCCCTGTCGGCCCACATCCTTCCGCAGTTCTCCGCATTGTCCTCAATCCACTCGGGCAGGGCGTCGTAGCGGAGGATTTCCACCCCGTCCTGCCCGACGGCGAACAGAGTGTCCTCCGTCTCAGGGTCTTCCACGTCCTGTCTGAGGACGAACCATTGCGCGCTGTCCAGACTTACCGTCAGGTTGGAAATCACCAGAGGATTGTAGTCTATGTCCGAAGCCCTGACATTGAGAAGCCAGGCAATCTCGTCCAGGGCCGTAATCAGGATTGAGTCGCATCCGTTCTCCACCAGCACTTCCCTCAGCCATTTCAACTTCTCCGCCCTGCTTTCCCCCGGCTCTATCTGGAAAATGGGTGTCTGGGGGATTTGCGGACGGTCTTTCCGGAAGAGGTCCAGCATATCGGGCACGCTGACGATGCAGACTCCCTCCAGGCTGTCTGCAAAGTCGGAACTTACGCACAGACCGTCAATCGCAACTATGTATTCCGGATATCCGGAAGCCTGTATGGAAAGCCATTCGGGGATGAGCACCTGTTCCGGGACACGTGTCTTGTGGAGCGTGATTCCCGTGCCTGCGAGCTGTCTTTCGGCCTGGATGAAATATCTCGTGTCCGTCCACAGCCCCGCGTGGTCCAGGGTTATGACAAGGTCTCCCGCCTCGCCGGTAAAGCCGGAAAGCCATTCCACCTGTTTCCAGCGGAGCGCGGGAAATTCGCTGTTGTGGGGGTCGGAGCCTGTCACTATGACGGCATCCCAGCCTTTGGAACGCATCAGAGTCCTGAGCTGTTCGATTCTTTGCGCATAAATGTTGTCCATATCACTACAAAGATAATATTTTATTAATTTTGCGTCTATGAAAATCGGCAATCTGGATTTGGGAGACAAACCGCTGTTCCTGGCACCTATGGAAGATGTCACAGACGCCTCCTTCAGGGTGCTCTGCCGCGAACAGGGAGCCGATATGGTTTACACTGAATTCATACCTTCCGACGGGCTGATACGGGATGCGGCCAAGGCCATAGCCAAGATGAGGACTTCGCCTTCCGAGGCTCCGATAGGAATACAGATTTACGGGCATATCCCGGAGTCAATGGTGGAGGCAGCGAAGATGGCGGACAAGGCTTCGGAAATAGCCGGAGGCCACGGCGCCGATGTCATCGACATAAATTTCGGATGCCCCGTCACCAAGATTGCAGGCAGGGGAGCCGGTTCGGGAATGATGCGCTATCCGGACAGGATGGTGGCGATAACCGAGGCTGTGGTCAAGGCGGTGGACAAGCCGGTGACTGTCAAGACGAGACTGGGGTGGGACGATGACAGCAAAATCATCGTGGAACTTGCGGAACGTCTGCAGGACGTCGGCATACAGGCCCTTACGATTCACGGCAGGACACGGTGCCAGATGTACCGCGGGTCGGCCGACTGGACCCTAATAGGAGAGGTGAAGAACAACCCCAGGATGCACATCCCCATAATCGGCAACGGAGACATCACCGACGGTCCCGGCGCCAGGGAGGCCTTCGACCGGTACGGTGTGGACGGGATAATGGTAGGCAGGGCGAGTTTCGGTCATCCCTGGATATTCAGGGAAATCAAGCATTACCTGGCAACGGGGGAGCCTATGAAGGAGCCTTCCGTCAGAGAGAAGGTCGAACTTGCCCGCCGTCATCTGGACCTTTCTGTGGCGCTGAAGGGCCAGCCCAGGGGCATTTACGAGATGCGCCGCCACCTGAGCTGCTATTTCAAGGGCCTCCCGGATTTCAAGCCGGTCAGGATGAAGATGGTTACTACCCTGGATTTGGACGAATTGTACGGCATTTTGGATTATATTTGCAAGCAATATGATTGACCGGATATTGTTGTTCCCATATTATCTCGTCCTGAAAAGCAGGGATTCCCTGTACAGGAAGGGGAAAAAGACGTCGGCTACGGCATCCGTCCCCACAATCTGCGTGGGTGGGATAACCGTAGGGGGTACCGGGAAGACCCCTTTCACTGAAATGGTGGTGGAAATGCTCGGGAAGTCTCCCAAGTGGAAGGACCGCAGGCTGGCGGTGCTTTCAAGGGGATATAGGAGAAAGACTGCCGGATTCAGGCTGGTGCTGCCGGACGGAACCGCCGCCGAATATGGTGACGAGCCTCTCCAAATCAAGAGGAAGTTCCCTGAAATGACGGTGGCCGTGTGCAGGAACAGGGCCGAGGGGGCGGAGATTCTCGCAAGTCGGGAAGGCGCGGAACTGATAGTGCTGGACGATGCATATCAGGCGAGGGAACTCAAAGCCGGCCTTAACATTGTCCTGGTGGACTACAACCGTCCTGTTTTCAAGGACAGTCTCCTCCCGATGGGAGAGTTGAGGGACTTGCCGGAACGTCTGTACGATGCGGATGTGGTGGTAGTCACCAAATGCCCGGTGGACCTTCAGGATTCCGAGCGCGAATCCTTTGCCCTAGGTTTGGGGTACGGGGATTATTCGATGCCTTCCTGCCTGGTCACCGCAAAAGGGGGGAAGCGGCAGCTGCTGCTCTTCGCCACGACCGAATACCTGCCGTTCAAGACTCTGAACGACAAGACAGACCCGCGCTTCATATATTCCAAGAGGTTGATTATGTTCTCCGGAATAGCCAAGGACTCCCAACTGTATGAATATCTGTCCGGGTCTTACAAGATAATCCGTCGCTTTGTGTTCCCGGACCATCACCGGTATTCCTGGGCAGACCTTGACAAGGTTTCCCGTTCGCTGCTGGAGAACCCCACGGCCTGCGCAGTGACCACTGAGAAGGATGCGCAGAGACTGCCGGAGTCCGCATTGACGGAAGAACCTCTGCTGTCAAGGCTTTTCGTGGCACCCATAAAGATGCGTTTCCTTGATTCGGCAGAGGAGGTTCTGTTTGCTCAGGTCCTTGAAGGACTGGGCTAGACTGTCATTATTTCCTTTTCCTTGGCGGCTACGATATCGTCGACCGTCTTGACGTTCCTGTCCGTGATTTTCTGGACTTCGGCCTCGGCCTCTTTCTCTATGTCCTCGGACATTCCTTCGTTTTTCTGGGCCTTCTTGAGCGTTTCCACCGCATCGCGGCGTGAGTTGCGCACGACTACCTTGGCGTTTTCTCCCGCGGCCCTGGCCTTCTTGATGAGTTCCTTTCTCCTGTCTTCGGTGAGGGCGGGAACGACGCAGCGTATGATTTCTCCGTTATTGGAAGGGGTCATACCTATGTTGGCGTCGAGGATAGCCTTCTCGATGGCTCCGATAAGACTCTTTTCCCAGGGCTGGATTGCCAGTGTCCTGGCGTCGGGAGTAGTGATTGAAGATACCTGCTGGAGAGGTGTGGGAGTGCCGTAATAATTCACGTTGACTCCGTTGAACACGGCGGGATTCGCCTTGCCTACACGGTAGTTCCTCAGGTCCTCTTCGAGGAATTTCACAGCGCTCTGCATCTTTGCGTCCGCACCGTTGATGATTTCTTTTGCTCTGTCGGTTAACATATGTCGGAATGATTTTAAGCGTGAACCAATGTGCCTTCCTTTTCCCCTTTCAGGATTCTGAGCAGGGCTCCGGGCTTGTTGATGTCGAATACCACCAGAGGCACGGGACCCTGTTCGCAGAGGGCGAATGCGGTCTGGTCCATCACCTTGAGATGTTTGACGATGGCCTCTTCGAAGCTGATTTCGTCATATTTTTTGGCGTTAGGGTCCTTCATAGGGTCGGCGGTATATACTCCGTCCACCTTCGTCCCCTTCAAGAGAGCGTCGGCTCCCGTTTCCAGAGCCCTCAGCGCCGCTCCCGAATCAGTGGAGAAAAACGGGTTCCCGGTTCCTCCGGCTATGAGAGCCACTCCGCCTTCTTCCAGGACTTTGACAGCCGACTCGCGGACGTAACCCTTGGCGATGGGTTCCATTGGCGTCGCCGTAAAAACTTCCGCCTTTATCCCCTGTCCCCTGAGGCTGGAGGCCAGAGCCAGCGAATTGATGACGGTTGCGAGCATTCCCATACGGTCTCCCGTAACCCTGTCATAGCCTTTCCCGACTCCCTGGAGTCCGCGGAAGATGTTTCCTCCCCCGTTGACTATGGCAATCTGAAAACCGGCGTTCACGGCTTCGGCGATTTCTTTCGCAAATTTGAGAAGGCTCTCCTCATCCAGGCCTTTTCCTCCGGGACCGCCGAGACTTTCTCCGCTCAGTTTCAACAAGACTCTCTTATACATATACAAGCGTTTATGTGGAGAACAAAAGTATTTGAAAATTTTCAAACTTGCAATATTCGGCTTATATTTGCACATTCAAACACGAACAAAAGAAAAAGATGTTCATATTCAATTCTTCCATAGGAAAGAAGTTCATACAGGCCGTCAGCGGAGCTTTCCTGATAGTATTCCTCGGCCTTCACGTCACAATAAACTCATTTTCCGTCATAGACTCCTTCACGGGCAGGTTCGGAGCCGCTGACGGACTCTTCCAGAAGGGTTGTGACTTTATGGCCCTTCCCATCGTGACCATTATGGTTCCTGTCCTCGCCGCAGGCTTCCTGGTTCACGTACTTTATGGAATCTGGCTGACCCTGTGCAACATCAGGGCCCGCGGAGGAATCAACCGTTACGCGGTTTCCAACAAGGGCGCGGCAGATTCCTGGTCGGCGCGCAATATGCTCGTGCTCGGAATCGTGGTTCTGGGAATCATATTCTACCACCTCACACATTTCTGGTGGAATATGCAGCTGCAGATGTTCATCGGAGGGGAAGAGACCAATCCCTACGTCCTTCTGACGCGCACTTTCGGATGCCCGTTCAACCTCGTGATATATCTGATATGGTTCGTCGCCCTGTGGTTCCATCTCACGCACGGGTTCTGGAGCATGTTCCAGACCGTGGGCTGGGACGGACAGACCTGGTTCAAGAGAATAAAGGTCATAGGCATCATAGTGGCGACGCTGATATGTCTTGCCTTTGCCGTGGTGGCGGTCAACGCTTTCATCCAGGCCGGGTGTACAGGCTGCTGAGCATTCTTTTTGATATTACAGAATAATTTTATACCTTTGCGACCCCTATTTTGTGTAGGGATCGCAATTTTTATTAACCTATTAAAGATCAAGACAGTGGAGACACAAAGCTACAAAACGGTATCGCTTAACAAAGCGACTGTAGACAAGCAGTGGGTAGTGCTCGACGCTACGAATCTCGCTCTTGGTCGTCTGGCTTCCCGCGTCGCTCTTGTCCTCCGTGGCAAGACGAAGGCAGGATTCACCCCCAACGTCGACTGTGGTGACAACGTCATCATAATCAACGCCGAGAAGGTGGCTCTCAAGGGAAACAAGATGACGGACCGTGTCTATACCCGCTACACCGGATATCCGGGCGGGCAGAGATTCACGACTCCCAAGGAGATTCTTGCAAAACAGCCTACTGAGCTTATCAGGAGAGCAGTAAAGGGTATGCTCCCCAAGACTCGCCTCGGTGATGACCTTCTGGGCAACCTGTTCATTTATGCAGGTCCCGAGCATCCTCATCAGGCACAGAACCCCAAAACAATCAAGTTGAACGAAATTTAAACAGAGCAAATGGAACAGACACACGCCCTTGGAAGACGTAAAGC
>JAKSKF010000017.1 GCA_024401825.1 Bacteroidales bacterium | reverse complement strand
GGAAGACGGCTCAGTGCCAAGTGACGGTAATCGCGAAGGCGGTACCTGTGACGGGGGTGAGTCTGGACAGGACGGAAGTGTCTCTGACCGAAGGAGAAAGCATACAGCTTACCGCGAGCGTTGAACCTGCGAACGCCGACAACAGGAACGTCGGCTGGACGACGGACAACCCGGCGGTGGCAACGGTAACCGATGGCAGGGTGACGGCAGTTTCAGCGGGCGAGGCCCGAATCACGGTGAGGACCGAGGACGGCGGGAAGACGGCTCAGTGCCAAGTGACGGTAATCGCGAAGGCGGTACCTGTGACGGGAGTGAGTCTGGACAGGACGGAAGTGACCCTGCGGAAGACGGAGACTGTGACCCTTGTCGCAACTGTCAGCCCGTCGGACGCAACGGACAAGGCCGTTGTATGGAGCAGTACCGACAGTTCTGTGGCGACGGTTGACCGGGACGGCAAAGTCACTGCCGTCAAAGAGGGAACCGCCACTGTGGAAGTCACTTCGAAAGACGGAGGATTCAAGGCGGGCTGTGTGGTGACAGTCGAGGATAAAGACAATGTGGAAGACCCCGAAGAGGGTGGAGAGTGGCCTTGGAGATAAGTTGCCCGGTGTTGACAACCTGTCTTTTTTATGTTTATATTTACAAGCGTATTTCAATATCACTCCCTATGGCAAAAGTAGTAACATTCGGTGAGATAATGCTGCGTCTCAGCCCATCGGGCAATGACCGCCTTGTCCAGGCGGAAACCTTCCGCGCGATTCCCGGAGGAGGAGAAGCCAACGTCGCGGTGAGCCTTGCCAATTTCGGGCACGACTCATACTACGTCACGAAGTTGCCCGGACACGAAATAGGTCAGTTGGCCGTCAACGCGCTCCGCCGATACGGTGTCAAGGTGGATTACATAACTCTCGGAGGGGAAAGGCTCGGGTTGTATTATTGCGAGACGGGAGCCTCTATGCGCCCTTCCAAGGTCATCTATGACCGGGCGCACTCCGCCATCGCCGAAGCCTCCCCCGCGGATTTCGATTTCGACAGGATTATGGAAGGGGCCTCCTGGTTTCACTGGACCGGCATCACCCCGGCGCTGTCGGACAATGCCGCGGCGCTCGTCCGTCTGGCCTGCGAAGCGGCAAAGAGACACGGCGCCACAGTGTCCGTCGACCTCAATTTCCGCAGGAAACTCTGGACGTCGGAGAAGGCCGTTTCAGTTATGCGCCCCCTTATGAAATACGTTGACGTTTGCATAGGCAACGAGGAGGATGCCGAGCTGTGCCTGGGCTTCAAGCCGGACGCCAACGTCGAAAGCGGCCTCACGGATGCGGAAGGCTACAAGGGCATCTTCCGCCGGATGAAGGAGGAATTCGGTTTCAAGTATGTGGCTTCCACTCTCCGGGAATCGTATTCCGCGAGTTTCAACGGGTGGAAGGCTATGATGTATGACGGCAGGGAATTCTATCAGAGCAAACGCTATGAAATAAATCCCGTGATAGACCGGGTGGGCGGAGGAGACGCTTTCAGCGGAGGCCTTGTCCACGGAATGCTCAAGTACCCGGACGACCCTGCCTCCGCATTGGAGTTCGCAGTGGCGGCTTCCGCTCTCAAACAGACAATCAACGGAGATTTCAATATGGTCAGCGAAGCTGAGGTCCTCTCTCTTGCGGGAGGCAGCGCCAATGGCCGTGTTCAACGCTAACAATCAGCAAATTATGACAAAGTCCGATGTGATGGCCAAAATCAAGGCCGCTCCTATGGTGCCCGTTTTCTACAACGGGGACATAGATATATGCAAGAAAGTTGTCAAGGCCTGCTATGATGGCGGCGTCCGCGCTTTCGAGTTCACCAATCGCGGCGTGTTTGCGCACGAACTGTTCGGCGAACTTTCAAAGTGGGCGCTCAGGGAGTGTCCCGACCTGGCATTGGGCGCAGGCTCTATAATAGACGCCCCCACGGCGGCTCTGTATCTTCAACTGGGAGCAAGCTTCGTGGTAGGCCCCCTTTTCAACCCTGAAGTCGCCGCGGTGTGCAACCGCCGCTGTGTGACATACTGCCCGGGGTGTCTCACCCCCACCGAAATCGGAAGGGCCCAGGAGGCGGGCTGTGACTTGACGAAGGTTTTTCCCGGCGACGTTGTGGGCCCCGCTTTCGTCAAGGGGGTGCTTGCCCCTATGCCCTGGACCAGGATTATGGTGACGGGCGGAGTGGCTCCCGAAGCCGACAATCTCAGAAAATGGTTTGAAGCCGGTTCCTTTTGTGTGGGGATGGGCTCCAAACTCTTCCCCAAAGAGAGGATTGAGGCCGGAGACTGGAACTGGATTGCGGAAAAATGCAGGGAATGTCTGGAAATAATAGCATCAACCAATAGATAACGTATATGTCAACCAACGGGAAACTGATGACCAACTGGCGCTGGTGGCTTTGTTCCCTGCTTTTCGTCGCCACGACCGTCAACTACCTGGACCGGCAGGTGTTGTCACTGACCTATGAGGAATTCATAAAGCCGGAATTTCATTGGACTGACTCCGATTATGGAACGGTAACGTCCCTTTTCTCCATCTTCTATGCCATCGCCTGCCTTTTTGCAGGGAAGTTCGTGGACTGGATAGGTACCAGGAAGGGTTACCTGATTTCAATCGGAATCTGGTCTGCCGCCGCCTGTTTGCACGCCGCCTGCGGCTGGGCCACAAGCCTCGTCACCGGCATTGACGTCTCCGCCCTCTCAAAGGTGGACACTGCGGCGGACGTAACCCTCGCGATAAGTACGACGTCGGTTTATCTTTTCCTTCTGTGCCGCGGCATCCTGGCTCTCGGCGAGGCCGGCAACTTCCCCGCCGCCGTCAAGGTCACCGCTGAATATTTCCCGAAGAAGGACAGGGCCCTGGCAACTTCAATCTTCAATGCGGGGGCCTCCGTCGGAGCTCTTGCCGCGCCCTTGTGCATCCCTCCCCTCGCCGCTGGATTGGGCTGGGAGTCGGCTTTCATCATCATCGGCGCCCTGGGCTTTGCCTGGATGTTCTTCTGGGCCTTTATGTATGACAAGCCGGAGAAGTCCCGCAGAGTCAACGGGGCCGAACTGGAATATATCCGTCAGGATGACAGAACCGAACCTTCCGAAAAGGACATCCCGTCAGAACAGAAGGGTGTTACCCTGTGGGGAGCCTTGAAGTTCAGGCAAACCTGGGCGTTTGTCAGCGGAAAGTTCCTTACCGACGGAGTGTGGTGGTTCTTCCTGTTCTGGGCCCCCTCTTATTTCAGCAACCAGTTCCACGCTCCGGCCACATCCCCGCTGGGACAGGGACTGATTTTCACCCTCTATGCCATAGTCACCGTGGTGTCCATCACCGGCGGTTATCTCCCCAAGCTCTTCGTGGAGAAAAAGGGGATGCACCCTTACACGGGCCGTATGCTTTCAATGCTCATATTCGCATTCATCCCCATTGCCTCGCTCTTCGCCCAACCGCTTGGAATCAACCTTGGCAGCCCCTGGTATCCCGCCGTCCTCATAGGCTTGGCCGCGGCCGGTCACCAGGCCTGGAGTTCCAACCTGTATTCGACCGTGGGCGATATGTTCCCCAAGAGCGCGATAGCCACCGTCACCGGGATAGGCGCAATGGCCGGAGGTGTGGGTTCTATGATTGTCCAGAAGGTTGCGGGTGTTCTCTTCACCTATTCCGAGGCCGCCGGGGAAGCCTTCACTTTCCTGGGTTTCAGCGGAAAGTCAGCGGGATACTTCGTCGTGTTCTGTTACTGCGGTCTCGCATATGTATTGGCCTGGAGCATAATGAAGCTCCTCGTCCCGAAGTATAAGGAAGTTAAACTGTAAATGTCTGACAATGTCCTTCATCAACGATGATTTTATGCTTTCCAACGATACGGCCCGCGAGCTGTATCACGGAACGGCCGGGAAACTTCCCATAATCGACTACCATTGCCATCTGTCTCCGCAGCAGATAGCGCAGAATGTCCGCTTCCGCGACATAACCCAACTCTGGCTGGTGGATTCCGGGGCGGGAGACCATTACAAATGGCGCGCTATGCGGGGGAACGGAGTCGCGGAAGAATACATCACCGGCGGCTCTCACAGTTCCTGGGAGATATTTGAGAAATGGGCTGAAACGGTGCCGTACCTGATGCGCAACCCTTTGTATCACTGGACTCACCTGGAACTCAAACGCGTGTTCGGAATAGACAGGATTCTGAATCCGGGGACGGCGCGTGAGATTTTTGAAGAATGCAACGCCAGACTTGCGGAAGATACTTTCCGCGGCCAGTCTCTCATCAGGAAATTCAACGTTGAGGTGATATGCACCACGGATGACCCCGCAGACGACCTGCGCTGGCATAAAATGATAGCGGAAAACCCGTTCGGAACCAAAGTCCTTCCCGCCTGGCGTCCGGACAAGGCTATGGCGATAGAAAATCCGGGACCCTACGCTCTGTATCTGGAGAAACTCGGCGCCGCGGCCGGAATGGAGATACGCTCATACACGGACCTTCAGGATGCCCTTCAGCGCCGTCACGATTATTTTGCCGCGGCGGGCTGCTCCCTGTCAGACCACGGTATGGAGACGTTTTACGCCGCCGGCTATAAACAGTCGGAAATCGATGCGATTTTCAGGAAGGCTCTGTCCGGCGGGCAGCCGACACTTTCCGAGATTGAAAAGTTCCGCAGCGCGTTCCTGTTTGACCAGGCGGTGATGGATGCGCAGGCGGGATGGGCCCAGCAGTATCATATCGGACCTCTGCGCAACAACAACACCAGGATGTTCGACATTGCGGGTCCTGACATCGGATTCGATGCCATCCACGACAGGGAGATGGCCGCTTCCGGACACCGTTTCTTCGACCGTCTGGACTCTGCCGGGAAACTGGCCCGGACCGTTCTCTACTGCCTCAATCCGAAGGACAACGAGGTTATGACCGCAATGGCCGGCACTTTCAATGACGGCACCGTTCCCGGAAAGATGCAGTTCGGCAGCGGCTGGTGGTTCCTGGACCACGAATACGGTATGCGCAGGCAGATGGAAGTCCTCAGTTCCCTGGGCCTTCTGAGCCGTTTCGTCGGGATGCTCACGGACAGCCGCAGTTTCATTTCTTACCCGCGCCACGAATATTTCCGCCGCATCCTGTGCGACCTGCTCGGCGCTGACGTCGAACAGGGGAAGCTCCCGATATCGGAGATTGAACGCATACGCGGAATGGTGGCGGACATATCGTACAACAATGCAAAAAATTATTTCAGGTTCTGATATGGAAGACTTGTTTGACATCAGGGGCAGGGTTGTGGTTGTGACCGGGGCGTGCGGCGTCCTGGGCTCCACCATCGTGGATTATTTCGCCGCGCAGGGATGCAAGGTGGTCCTGCTCGCCCGTGAGCATTCCCGCCAGAAGGCGGAGGCGGCCGTCGCCGCAATCAAGGCCAGAGGGGAGGAGGCCATGTTCCTTCCTTCGGACGTTATGGACGAGGCGTCCCTCTGCGCCGACAGGGAGGAGATTCTCAAGACATACGGGAGCATAGACGTGCTGCTCAACTGCGCCGGGGGCAACCTGGCCGCGGCCAACGTGAACCCGGACGGGAACATATTCGATATGGACATCGAAGCCACAAGGAAGGTTTTTGAGCTGAACCTGTTCGGCGCAATCCTCCCTACCAGGGTCTTTGCGCAGGCTATGGTCCGGTCAAAGAAGGCCAGCATCATAAACTTCTGCTCGATGTCGTCTTTCAGACCTCTCTCCCGCGTCTGCGGGTACGGGATGGCCAAGTCGGCTCTCGCGAGCTGGACACAATGGCTCGCCGGCGAGATGGCGCTGAAATTCGGAGACGGCATCCGTGTCAACGCGATTGCCCCCGGATTCATCCTCACCAACCAGAACCGGAGCCTGCTCACCAACGAGGACGGGAGCCTGACCGAACGTTCCCACAAAATCATCGGACATACACCGTTCGGACGTTTCCTGGAACCCGACGAGATGTGCGGAGCCCTTCATTATCTGGCCTCCGATGCGTCCGGGGCCGTTACGGGAACCATACTCGCAGTTGACGGCGGGTTCAACACTTTCAGCATTTAGCCTATGTATCTGATGAAGCAAAGCTGGCGGTGGTTCGGCCCCGGGGATTCCGTCACCCTTGACAACATACGACAGGCCGGCGTCACGGACATAGTGAGCGCGCTGCACCATATCCCCAACGGGGAGGTCTGGCCTGTGGAGGAAATACTGAAACGCAGGCGTCAGTGCGCGGAAAAGGGCCTTGTATGGAGCGTAGTGGAAAGTGTGCCCGTGCACGAGCACATCAAGACCCGCGAAGGTGACTGTCTGAAATACATCGAGAATTACAAGCAGACCATACGCAACCTTGCGGAATGCGGCATCCATACCATCACGTACAACTTTATGCCCGTTCTGGACTGGACCCGCACGAATCTGGCGTACCCGATGCCCGACGGCAGCAGGGCCCTGCGCTTCGAAAAGGCCGCCCTGGCAGCCTTCGACCTTTTCATCCTCAAACGGCCCGGAGCCCTGAACGATTATTCGGAAGAGGAAACAGAGAGGGCGAGAGCCCGATACGGGCAGATGGACGAGTCGGAAATCAGACTTGTCACCCGGAACATCATCGCCGGACTCCCGGGCTCGGAAGAGAGTTTCACCCTCGGGGAATTCCAGGAGGTTCTTGACAGGTACAAGGATATCGATGCGGAGCAGTTGCGCTCGAATCTGATTTTCTTCCTGAGGCAGGTCTGCCCCGTATGCGACGAGGTCGGCTCCCGGATGGTGATACATCCCGACGACCCGCCGTTCCCCATCCTGGGCCTCCCGCGGATAATGAGCACGGCGGATGACTTCCGCAAGCTGGTTGCCGCGGTCCCGAATCCTTCCAACGGTCTCAACCTCTGTACAGGCAGTCTGGGCGTGCGCGCCGACAACGACTGTCCGGCAATGATGAGGGAGTTCGGGGAGCGCATAGACTTCGTGCATCTCCGCTCGACCAAACGCGATGCCGGGGGCAATTTCCACGAGGCCAACCTTCTTGAAGGCGACGTCCCGGTGTATGAGATGATGAAGGCGATGCTTGAGGTCGAGCAACAGAGGCGTGTCAGCATATATCTGCGTCCCGACCACGGCCATCAGATGTGCGGTGACCTCGACAGGGACTACAATCCCGGATACAGTCTCTACGGCCGCCTCCGTTCGCTTGCCGAACTCCGCGGGCTGGAGCACGCGATAGCAAAGACCCTCCCTCAGGTCTGAAACGGGGGAATCTGTTATGAGAAGAATAATCCTGATACTGACCCTGGCGCTGATGTCAGCCGCGTCTTTGGCGCAGGTCAAGTGCCTTGACCGGACACTGAGGTTGAACTATGTGTTTACGGGAGGAACCTCCCCTGTCGCCATCGCCCTTCATTCGATGAGCGTGACCGACGGATGGTACGGACGCGGCGTCAATATGGACCGTGTCCCCGTCCGGGGGAACGGCGAAATAATCCTGACCGACGACAAGAGTTCGGAAGTGATATATGCAAACAGCTTCTCCACCCTTTTTCAGGAATGGCTGACAACCGACGAGTCCAAGAGTACCGTCAAGGCGTTCGAGAACACCTTCCTGCTCCCGATGCCCGCGGCCCAGGCCACTGTCTGCATAAGACTGTTCGACAATTCGAACAATGTCGCTTGTGAATTCACCCACAAGGTGAATCCGGAAGACATCCTGATAGAACGTCGGGAAAAATCGGGAGCCTTCGCGCAATACGTCCACAAGGGAGCGGAACCCGGGGAGGCAATCGACGTCGCGATAGTAGCGGAGGGCTATTCCACTGCAGAGAGACAGACCTTTCTGAAAGATGCGCAGGATGCAGTCGAGGCCATCCTGAGCCATCAGCCGTTCGGCCGGTATGCGGCGAACCTGAATTTCCTCGCCGTCGCTCCCGACTCCGGGGACAGCGGCGTCTCCGTGCCCCGCGACGGCTTGTGGAAGAACTCGGCCCTGCATTCCAATTTCGACACCTTTTACATAGAGCGTTACCTCACCACCTCGTCAATCTTCGACCTTCACGACATCCTTGACGGACTGCCGTATGAGCATATCATCATACTTGCCAATACCGACGTTTACGGAGGAGGGGGAATATACAACTCCTACACTCTCACCACAGCCCGTCATCAGATGTTCAAGCCTGTGGTGGTACACGAATTCGGCCATTCTTTCGGCGCCCTTGCGGATGAATATGATTACGATTCCTACGACGACCCGTATTATTTCCCCGACGTGGAGCCCTGGGAACAGAACATAACCACGAAATGCGACTTCGCTTCGAAGTGGCAGGATATGATGGATGAGGGAATCCCCGGAGCAGGTCTTCACGAGGGAGCCGGATACCAGTCGAAAGGGGTGTGGAGGGCATCCGAAGACTGCAGGATGCGTACAAACAAGGCTCCGGCCTTCTGCCCGGTCTGTCAGAGGGCGATAGAGCGGATGATTCTGTTCAACCTCCGGTGACAAGGGGATTGTTTCCGGGTTCCTGCAATATCAATAAAGCATACCGAAAGCCCAAATTGGGGCATTATCGCACAAAAAAGCCCTGCAGATATCTGCAGGGCTGTATTTGGTGGAGATAAGGAGATTCGAACTCCTGACCCCCTGCTTGCAAAGCAGGTGCTCTACCAACTGAGCTATACCCCCATAGGGACTGCAAAAATAGAAACTTTTTGAATAAACAACAAAAAATAGGGGAAAATTTTCCCCACTTTCAATAACACCTTTGTTACACTGAAAACGCAGACGGGACGGGGGGTTTCAAGGAACCTCCGCCCCTCCCTGCGAATGGAATCCGCCAGAGCGCGGCAGAACGCGGATTGTTAAAAAGTAGAAAAGAAATGTTAATAAAAATATTCGTTTTTATAGTACGAATCTGCGTAACTTAGCCTCCCACATTCCGAAAAAACTAAACCTATCGACGCAATATGAAAGTCATCAAAAGAAACGGCGAAATCCAAAATTTCGATTTCTCGAAAATCGAAACTGCTGTTAACTCCGCATTCGTGGCCTGTGGAAAAGACAGGGCTCCCGACTCCTTCCTGGAGAACCTCCTGCATATGCTGAGCCTGTTCAACAAGGAATACACTTTCCGTGTGGAGCAGCTCCAGGACATTGTGGAGAATCAGTTGATGTATGACAAGTTCTTCGAGGAAGCGAGGGCGTATATCCTTTACCGCGAGAAGCACAAGGACCTGCGCTTCATCAAGGAGAGGGTGGACTATATGGACAACTATGCCAGTTCCACCGACAACGCGGCGTCATCTTCCGAGACGGACGCGAACGCCAACGTCGCCATAAAGAATGTGGCGAATCTTGACGGCGAGGTCTTCAAGACCCTGAACCGCCAGATTCAGAGGTACAGGATGAAGAAGAAACTCAAGGAGTTGTTCCCCGAGGTTTCGGAACAATATGAAAAGGACCTCGTCCACCATTGCATATACGTGCACGACGAGGCCTCGTCTCCTGCAGTCAAGAACTACTGCGAGGCGGTGTCGCTGTATCCTTTTGTCCTGGACGGCACTTCCGGACTCGACGGGCTCGGAGCCTCTGCGCCCAAGAACCTCAGCAGCTTCTGCGGGCAGTTCTGCAACCTTGCCTTCCTGCTCTCCGCACAGTGCAAGGGAGCCGTGGCTTTCGGTGAGTTTTTCAATGTGTTCGACTACTACTGCGTGAAGGATTTCGGTGAGGATTACCACAAGAGATGCGACGAACCTGTATCCCTTCTTCCCAAGAGGACCCTGCTCCAGACCCTTCACCAGTCATTCCAGCAGATAGTGTACGGAATCAACCAGCCTGCAGGAAACCGCAGTTACCAGTCTCCGTTCACCAATATCAGTTACTATGACAGCAACTACTGGCATGCTCTGTTCGACGATTTCTGCTTCCCCGACGGGACAAAGCCCAGCTGGGAGAGGGTGTCTTTCCTGCAGAAGACCTTTATGAAGTGGTTCAATGCCGAGCGCGGCAGGACCCTGCTCACTTTCCCTGTCGAGACAATGGCCCTGCTTTCCAACGGCAGCGACATCCTTGACCAGGAATACAAGAACTTCACTGCCGAGATGTACGCCGAGGGTCATTCTTTCTTCACGTACATCTCCGACAACCCCAACGGACTTGCCTCCTGCTGCCGTCTCCGCAACGAGATTACCGAGAACGTGTTCACTTTCACCAACGGACTCACCGGCGTGCAGACGGGAAGCGCCAATGTCATAACCTTGAATCTGAACCGCATCGTACAGGATTGGGCGAAGAGCAAGGAGATGAGCAGGGAGTACGCCCAGGAGCATTGGAAGGAGCTGGCAATGGACTTCAAGGCATACCTTGTGGAACTGCTCGAAAGGGTTTACAAGTACCACATCGCATACAAGACCCTGCTGTACGAGACGGAGCGCGCCAAGATGTTGAATGCATCCAACGCAGGATACATCAAGATGAACAAGCTGTACAGCACCATCGGAGAAAACGGAATAAACGAGGCGGCCGAGTTCCTTGGTCTCACCTGCAACTACAACAAGGACTATATGGAGTTCTGCAGGCTCGTGACCGGAACCATCAGCGAGCAGAACAAGGCCCACAACCAGAAGAACTTCCTGTTCAACCAGGAATTCGTGCCTGCGGAGGGATTGAGTTCGAAGAACTACCGTTGGGACAAGGAAGACGGATACTGGGTGCCGGAGGACAGGGTTCTGTACAACTCCTACTTCTACATCGCCAGCGACCCTGAAACTTCCGTCCTTGACAAGTTCAGACTCCACGGCAAGGAATTCACCGAACTCCTGGACGGCGGAGTGGGTCTCCACTGCAATCTTGAGGAACACCTGAGCAAGCATCAGTATCTCAAGCTGATAGACTTTGCGATAGAGCAGGGGACATCCTATTTCACCTTCAACGTCCCCAACAGCGAGTGTACCAACGAACAGTGCCACCACATTGTGAAGCAGCCCCTGGACGTTTGTCCGAAGTGCGGCTCCAGGATGCGCCAGTGGACCAGGGTGATAGGTTTCCTCCGTCCTGTCGACGACTTTGACAAGTACCGCAGGATTGAGGCGAAGACAAGGTACTACGCCAAGGAGACGGGAGAGTGAAATACGTTGACACCAAAGTAGTTTTCAGGGAGGTCCCGGAGGAGGTCACGCTGGCCATAAACATCAGCGGATGCCCCGTCAGGTGCCCGGGATGCCATTCATCCTATCTGGTCCGTGACGTGGGAGAGATTCTGGACGCCGTTTCCCTGAAAAGTCTCATAGATTCGAACAAGGGAATAAGTTGCGTCTCCTTTATGGGAGGGGACGCAGACCCGTCGTACATCAGGGACCTTGCCGTCTGGGTGCGCAGCAATTACCCCGGGCTCAAGACATCCTGGTATTCCGGACGCTCCCTGGAACAGGCCGGGGACGTTATTCCTGAACTTGACTTCATCAAGGTGGGCCCTTTCATCGACGAATTCGGCCCTCTGGACAAGGAAACGACCAACCAGAGGTTCTACAGGGTCCGTCACGGTTCCAGGGGAGACGAACTCGAGGACTGGACGGCCCGGTTCAGGAAGCGGGTGTTCTGAGCGTATGAAGAAGCTGGCACTGTCGGTACTTGCCCTGATTTTCGCTTTCAACGGGACTCGGGACCAGGAATACCGGATGGATAGCGTAAGACTTTATCTCATAGGGGACGTAATGATGCACTCTCCCCAATTCAAGTATGACTGCAACTCTTTCTTCCGTGACATCAGCGGTAATATGGGCGCGGCGGACCTGTGCGTGGCGAATATGGAGTTCTCCCTTGGAGGCAGGCCCTATTCCGGCTATCCCCGTTTCAGCGCCCCTGACCATATCGCCGATTATATGGCTTCCCTGGGTACGGATGTCTTTCTGACGGCCAACAATCACATAGTCGACAGGAATGCCGCCGGGATTGACCGTACGGTCGGCTATTATGACAGATTGGGGGAAACAGCCGGGACAAGTCATACGGGCACGGGCCACGAGCCTCTGATTCTTGACGTGAAAGGCTTCAGGCTCGCCCTGGTCAACCTCACATACGGAACCAACGGCCTCTTTGACGAGAGGGTGAACTATATGACCGTGGAGATTGCGGATTCGATGATGAAGAAGGCCGCGGAGAAGGGCGCTGATTTTGTCATAGTCCTTCCCCACTGGGGCTTCGAATATCACCTGAAGCACTCCGCCGACCAACAGAAATGGGCGGAACACTTCGTGGAGAAGGGGGCCGACGTGATTGTGGGAAGCCATCCCCACGTTGTTCAGGACACGAGCCACGTCAACGGCATCCCCGTGATATACTCGATGGGCAATGCGGTTTCCAATATGGACAGGGAGAACACCCGCCTGGCCCTTGCCGTCTCGCTCTGCTTTGTCAGGGACGTCAACGGCATCAAGAAGATGCTCGAACCCCGGTTGGAGTTCCTGTGGTGCACCCTGCCGGGAAAACTGACGGAGAGTTATGCCACAGTCAGGGTCAGGGAATGGGAGAACCGCAGGGAAGAGTGGAAGGACAAGTCCGACTATGACAATATGATTGCCACCCGCGACCGGGTCCGCTCCGTAACCCGCATCGAAGCCCTCTGACACGAGGCCTCAGAAGAGTTCCGCCCTGTCCAGAAACCTGAAAGAGGCCGCTTCCAGCAGATGTCCGCTTTCTATGTCCGGGCTCCCGGCAAGGTCCGCTATGGTGCGTCCCACTTTGATTATCCTGAAATATGACCTCATGCTGAGTCCCTCTCTTTCCATAAGTTGGGACATCACCTTCCTGCAACCCTCGTCCAGACGGCAGAACTTTTCTATCATTCGGTTGTCCATTTCGGAGTTGGTATGTATGCCCGAGCCCTTGAACCTGGCTGTCTGAAGTTGCCTGGCGGCGCACACCCTTTTCCGTACCGTTTCGCTGCTCTCGGCCCTCGCCGTCGTGAAAATCCTGGATGATTCCACAGGATGAAGCCACAGGTGTATGTCTATTCTGTCCATTATGGGGCCGGACAATCTGGACAGGTATGCCAGTCTCTGGGACGGGGTGCATCTGCATCTGTCGCCCTCTCCCCAATAACCGCAGGGGCAGGGATTGGAGGCCCCGACAAGCATGAACGAAGAGGGGAATTCCACGGAGGAGCGCAGTCTGGATATGGTGACCTTCCTGTCTTCCAACGGACCTCTGAGAGATTCTATTACGCTTTTGGGTATCTGTCCGAATTCATCAAGAAAGAGCACTCCGTTATGACTCAGGCTGACTTCTCCGGGAAGTATGTTGTCTCCTCCGCCGCCTCCCACGATGGCGGCGATGGATGCGCTGTGATGAGGGCTGCGGAACGGCCTTGAACCCGAGGCCCTGCTCCCCGTCTTTCCGCTCACGGACCAGATTTTTTCCGTAAGGCGGCCCTCTTCCGGCGTCATTGGCGGCAGAATCCCCGCCAGGGCTTTGGCGATAGACGATTTCCCCGCTCCGGGACTGCCAATCATAATTACGTTGTGGGCTCCTGCCGCGGCAATCTCGATTCCTCTTTTGGCGGCTTCCTGACCTATGATGTCGGCAAAGTCAATCTCACCGGACCGGGGAGGAGGAGTGTCCCTGCTCCCGCCGATTTTCAAGTCGGAGAAATCCTCGTCGCCCGACAGAATCCTCAGCACGTCCGAAAGGGACCGTACACCATAGATGGGAATGTCGCAGAATCCGGCCGCTTCCCGCGCGCAATCCGCCGGCAGCACAGCCCCGCGGCACCGTTCTTTCTGGGCCAGCTCCCCGAAAAGAAGCCCGCCCGGGATTGCGCGCACTTCCCCGTTCAAGCCCAGTTCCCCCATAATCAGGAATCCGGACGCGCGGTCGGCATCGATTTTCCCGACGGCGGCCAGTATGCCGACCGCGATGGGCAGGTCATATCCGCTCCCGTACTTGTGAAGGTCGGCGGGGGCAAGGTTAATCACTATCTTCTTGCCCGGTATGCTGAACCCCATCGACTCCAGGGCCGTGAATGTCCGGAGAAGGCTTTCCTTGACAGCAACGTCAGGCAGCCCCACAAGGTGCACTCCTATCCCCGGCGAGATGTTTACCTCCACCAGCACCTTGACGGCATCTATCCCTATGCATTTGGCAGACGTGATTCTGATTATCATAACTCTTCCTCCTCCTTTTTCTCCAGGCACAGTTCCACAGCCGATATGTATCCGTTCACGTCAACCTCCGTCTGGGCGCCGTTGCGGACTATCAGAGGTTTTCCCCCGGCCTTCTTCGGAGTCAGGGCAAGGAAGAATCCCCTGTCCGGGAACGCCGCGCAGGCCCTGTTGAACAGAAATGATTCCGCGATTTCGTACGGAGGGTTCTCCCCCTGTTTCATACAACGTATCTGTCCGTCCGACACCGTCACGTAAGCCAGCATTCCGTCGGCGGAATAGATATAGCTCATCTTGCAGTTCCCGAGACTTATCAGTGCGGGGTTCCTCCATACAAACGAACAGTCCTCTCCCGCCTTTCTTGCATTTATCTGGGCAATGATTGTCCCGTTGCATTCCAACAGGCAGGCCTGATGCACGGAATACCCGTCAATCCTTATGGGGGTGCTGGCGCTTCCGCTGAACAGAGCGTGGTTCAGACCGCTTTTGTCCGAGCACAGGACATAGGTGTCGGAACGGTACAGGAACATATCGTGAACCACCGCCTCCGGCGCCTGCATATAATTCTCAGCCCCGTCCCTGACCGCAAACAGGCTTGGATAGGCGTCGCTTTCCGAACAGTAGCAGAAACACAGTTTCCCGTCATCCTCATACAGCCCCGGGTGCGCGCTGCCGTCGAGGTCTCCGAAAATCTTCCCCTCGTTTTTCTTGAAGACGCTTTCACCGTTGCGGCGCAGGGTGAAACCTTCCCCTTTCTTGTCCTGTCCCAGAGTCCACAGGTCCCCTTCCTTCAGTACGATTCCTTTCAGGACCTCCCGCCCGGGATAGCGTAAAATCTCCGCCCCGTTGCGCTTGATTACGGTGTGGGTGGAACTGGTGTATTCCGTATAAAGTTGCCCTCCTATCAGGTGATGGGTTCCCGGTTCGGCTCCTATGCAGCACTCTTCCCCCGCCCGTATCCTGACTTGCGGCAGAAAGTTCCTGTAAAGGATGAGTTCCGCTTCTGCGTTTCCGTAGCTGCTGTCACGCCGCCAGTCATAATCCCCGATGAAATTGACCGCGCAGAAAAACAGGGCGGTGTCCGACTGCGGGCCTGCTTCCCCGGGGGTTCCGCCCTTTTTCTCCGGTATGCCCGTGGACCCCGCATAATTCTCTGACCTGCGTTTCCCCGTGTATGTGTGCCGGTCCAGCGTCTGGCAGGAAACGGTGGCAAAGACCATTGCCATTGCAATTAGAAATGAAGTTTTCATAATCCAAGTAAGTTGAAGTCTGGAAATCGGGAGCAAATAAATGCAAAAATTCCGTCTTGGAACATACCAAAACGGAATTATTTTTTATTTATCGCTTTTTTCAGCGTTTTTCTTTAAGGTCGAATCTCAAGCCCGCCGAAACACCCACCATAAACTGCTTTTCGGTGCGGATGCTCTTGGGCTGGTTACCCATAAAGTAATAATGGACTGCGGGGGCAAGGAACAGGCCCATATAGTTGTTGAGCCGGGCTTCCACGCCGGCGCCCGCTTCCGTGGAGAACTGGAAACCCTTGACGGGCTCCCTGTAAACGATGTCGGAAGCGCCTCCCCTGATGGTGTATGTGTTCGAGAAGCAATATTCAATTTCACCTCCGACAAAGGCATAGACATTTATGTATCTGTTGCGGTAAACGGAGAAGTTCACGTCGAGCGGAATTCCCACATAGTGCATCTTGTGCATCACGTTGCCTTCTATGCTCATATTTTCCATTTCGGAGTAGATGCCGCTGAAACTGCGTGTCAGCAGGGAGTAGTCTATTCCTGTTCCTATGCTGATTCTTCCGCTTATGGGAATGTTGAGGCCGATTCCGAAAGTGACGGGGGCTCCGTAGGTGGACGAACCCGTCTCGAAAATTCCGGTGGCAGTCTGCGTGGGGTTGTATGTCGAAGGCGCTCTCATAGGTCTGCTCGGGACATAGCCCGTGCCTATGTTCTGCCCGACAGAGCCTTTTGCCGTCAATCTGAGGGGCCCTTTTCTTGTGGAGACCGCCTCTTCAGGGTCCAGCCCGTCGGTGGAGTCCAGCCTGTCTCTCCCGTGCCGGTTCCGGCGCATTGCGGAGCTTTCCCCGGAACGACCGGTGTCCGTGCCGGCGACGCCGGTGGAAGAAATCTCCCGGGCGCCTTCGGAGTCTGCGGAAGTACTGGCCCCGTAGCCGTCATCCGTTACGGAAACTTGTTCCTGTCCGTCGCCGAGAGGGGCGGAGACTTCGGAAATCCGGGCCGGAACTTCGGACGCCGGAGCGGAGACTCTGCCGGAAACTTCCTCAACGGAGGGAAGTTCGTTGGGGACCAGGGAGGACAGAGGCAGGGCCGTAGCCTCAGGCTCGCGCGTGAGAGCTACGGCGTCCTCTGAAATATACAATCGGTTAGAATTGCCTGTATTTGAAACGACAAGGACCGCCGCCAGCGCCGCGGCTGCGCCCGCAAGGGAAATTCCCCATATCCACGCGCCCCTGCGCCCCTGTCCGGAGGGAGCGCCCAGCCTTGCCTCTATGCCCTTCCATACCCTGCCGGACGGTTTCATCTCGGCGTCACGGAGCATAGACCTCAGCTTGGAGTCCATATTGTCGATATTGTTCTCTTGCATCTTATAAATTCTTAATCTTTTCCTGCAACATTGCTTTTGCCCGCATCAGCTGCGAGCGGGACGTAACCTCGGAAATGCCCAGTTCCCCGGCGATTTCCCTGTGGGAGTAGCCTTCCACCACATACATATTGAAAACGGTTCTGAATCCGGGCGGGAGACTTGCCACAAGCCGGGTGAGTTCGGCGTACGAAAGCCTGTCCAGGACGGTGGGCTCGGGGCTTGCGATGTCCCGGGCGGCATCCACGTCTTCGGACTGCTTCAGCGCGTCATTCTTCCTGAGGCTCATCAGCGCAGTGTTGACAAAGATCTTGCGGGCCCAGCCTTCGAACGAACCTTCTCCCAAATAACTGCCCAGTTTGGAATAAAGTGTGACGAACCCGTCCTGCAGAACGTCTTCCGCCGAATCCCTGTCTCCCATATAGCGGAGGCACAGCGCCGTCATCTTCGGCGCCAGGAAGTCATAAACGGCCTTCTGCGCGTGTCGGTCACCTTTTTTGCAGTCATTCAGAATCTGCTCAAGATTGTCCCGATTTATAAGATGCTTCTTCTGGCCAAAAAGTTGCATCCCAAATCAGAGTTTGATTTACGAAAATAGCCAAATTGTGCTAATTTTGCAATCGACAATGCGAAAGTTCACAATCTGCATATTTCTTTTCTTGTCCCTGGGCGCCGCCGCTCAGAATGACGGGCGTCTCAAGGCCGCTGTGGACAACGCTTTGACAGACATTGTCTCCTCCCTGTACGACAAGTCTCCTGAGGCTTCTCTCAAGGCTTTGGAAGACTTGAAGAAATATACCCCCGACAATGATGCTCTCTATTATTACTCAGGTATGTGCAGGTATGCCCTCAACGACAGGGAAGGGGCCTGCGCGGAATTTGAGAAGGCGGTGGCCCTCGATTCGTCCAACCACTGGTACCTGAGCGCGCTTGCTGATTTCTATTCGGAGACCGGCCAGACCCGGAAGGGCGCCGAACTCTATGTCAGGCTTCTGAAGGAGGCTCCCGGCATCTACAGGAATTCGGTTACCCTGACCCGCCTGGGAGACCTTGATTTCTACGCCGGCAGAGACTCTTCCGCCAGGGAACTGTACCGGCAGGCCCTGCAGATGGACCCGGATTACATCCCGGCCGTGATGGGGATGTCCGAACTTTACAGGACTGAAGGCAATCTCCCGGCATATATGGCCTCCATCAGGAAGATGACTTCGTCCGAAGCCGTTTCCACCAGGTTCAAGGTGGATTATCTGAACAATATGTTCAAATACGTGGACGGAAGGTTCTTTTCCGTATGGGGAGCCCAGTTGGATTCGATGGTGACCGACGTTGTCAATTTGTCTCCGTCGGACACTGCGGCCCTGCGTTTTGCCGGTTCCTGGTACTACGGGACTGACAGGAAGCAGGAGGGCATCCGTTATTTTGACAAGCTGGCGCTTCTTTGCCCGGACAATCAGGACGCTCTCATACTGCAGGCCGAACTTGCCTATGTGGAAAAGGATTACCCGAGGATGTTCGGAATCTGCGGGAAAATCCTGAAACTGAAGAATGCCCGTCCTGAACTGAAGTTGAACGTCCTGGGGATGATGGGAGACGCCTATGCCGGGACGGACGACTATGACGCCGCTTTCAAGTGCTATGAAAAGGCGCTGAGAATAGACCCGGAATATGTATATGTGCTGAACAATTACGCCTATTTTCTCAGCCTTAAGGGAAAAAAGCTGAAAAAGGCGGCCTCGATGTCCAAGATTACGGTCGATGCGGCTCCCGACAATGCGACTTACCTCGACACCTACGGCTGGATACTGTTCCTCCAGGGGAAGTATTCTCAGGCCAAGTTGCAGTTCAAGCGCGCGATGATATACGGCGGGAAGGACAGCAAAGTCATACTCGAACACTATTCCGAAGTGCTGAAGGCGCTTGGGGAGAACGACCTGGCAGACCATTACAGGTCTCTGGCAGAACAAAGGAAAGATGAAAATTAGGGCTACGATATTCATTGGCGTTCTTGTCCTGTGCCTGACCTGTCCGGCACAGGCTCAGGACACCTCCAAGCAGCAGGAGAGAAAGGCCAAGTTGGAAAAGGAGATAGAGACCATCAACAGGCAGCTCAACGAGAATGCGAAGAAGAGAAAATCTGCCCTGAACGACCTTGCGCTGGTACGCAAGAAGGTTTCTTCCAGAAAAGAACTGGTCAAACAGAGCGAAGAACGCATTTCCTCACTGGACCGCAGCATAGGCGTAAAGCAGCATTCCATAGATTCTCTGTCTTCAAGGTTGACACTTATGTCAGCCGAATATGACAATCTGGTCCGGAACACTTACAAGATGAGGGACACCAGGGTCTGGTATATGTTCATACTTGCTTCCAGGGATTTCCCCCAGGCGGCCCGGCGTTATGCCTACCTCAAAAGGGTGGCCAGGATGATGAACGTCTCCGCGGCCCGGCTGAAGGATGTCAGGAACGAGCTCAACGGCCAGAAGAAAGAGATGGAAGGCTTGAAATCCGAGGCCCAGGTGGTCCGGAACCGGAGGAAGACCGAGTTGGTTAACCTGCAGAAGGACGAGAAGCAGTCAGCGGCCGTAGTGAACAAGTTGAAGAAGGACAAGAATATTTATGAGAAGCAGCTGGCCGAGAAGAAGCGGCAGGTGGAAAAGCTCAACAAGGAAATTCAGAGACTCATAGCCGCCGCGATGAAGAAAAAGAACTCCGGCGGGTCGGGAGGTACCGAGTCCGGGGTTTCGGGTGGAAAAAGGGTTAGTTCCGCATTGGATGACAAGTTGACTGGAGAGTTCGTTGCCAACAGGGGGAAACTTCCCTGGCCGGTGGACGGAGCCGTCATAGAGACCTTCGGCCAGCACAACCATCCCGTTTACAAATCGGTCAAGATGCCTTTCAACAACGGAGTGACCCTCTCCGTGAATCCCGGTTCGAAAGTCAAGGCGGTGTACGACGGTACGGTTGCGCAGGTGGTCGTTATGCCGGGATACAACCAGTGCGTCCTGGTCCAGCACGGAGACTACTTCACATTCTACTGCAAGTTGAAGTCGGTTGCCGTCAAGAGCGGCCAGACCGTCACCACCGGGCAGGCCATAGGCACGGTGGACACCATCTCGGGCGAGACGCAGATGCACTTCGAACTCTGGAAAGGGACTTCTCCCCAGAATCCTGAATCGTGGTTACAGTAAACTTGGAACAAATCAGGCCACGACCCACACAAGGACGTGCCGGTCGAAGGTCATATACTGGAGGTCCAGTTCCTCTTCGAAACCGTCCTTGTTGATGAAGGTGGCTTCCAGTTCGCCCTCGCCCTTGGGTGAGAACTCGCTGATTTCTATCTGCTCGGCAAAATCGAGCTTGTATTGGGACATCTTCTTGTAGATGGCCTCTTTCGCGCACCAGTAGATTGCAAGCTGCTCGTTGCGTCTGTCGTCGTCAAGGTCATCTATTTCATCTTCAGAGAGCGCCTTTTTCTCCACTGCGGAGAAATCGCGGTCCATTGACTCGCAGTCTATCCCGGCTTCCTCGTCTTCCGCCAGAATAATGGCCACGTATTTGTCCGTGTGCGTGATGCTGATGTTGATGGCGTTGTTTTCAATGTAGGGCTTGCCGTTGTCGTGATGACTCAGGTAAACCTTTTCCTCAAACATGGCGTCAAGCAACGCCCTCACGGCAAGCTTCTGCTTGCGGACGGATTCATTCTTGATGTAGGATATTTCCTCCAGTTCGTCACTGGGAACCGATGATATGGAGCGAAGTTCTTCTTCTGACTCCGAGATTTGCCAGACGCCTATTCTCGAGTGGTAGTCGTCGTCAAGATCCTTGATGAGATATAATGCCATAAGTCGTTTATAACTCCGCAAAGATAATAACTTTTTTTAAATGCTTGAAATTTGTTAAATTTGCGCCGTTTTTTTTGAAACAGATGTACTTGTAAGATGAAATACCTTTCCAACGAAAAACTGCTTATCGTGGGGGCCGGCGGAATGATTGGCTCCAATATGGCTCAGACTGCCCTTCTTCTGGGGCTCACCCCCAATGTATGCCTTTACGACATCTACGGCCCCGGTGTCAACGGTGTCGCCTGTGAAATCAATCACTGCGCCTTCGAAGGCGCCAACGTCACCTGGACGACAGACCCTGCCGTGGCCTTCAGGAACGCCGCTTACATAATATCTTCCGGCGGCGCTCCCCGCAAGGAAGGTATGACCCGTGAGGACCTTCTCAAGGGAAATTGTCAGATTGCGGCAGAATTCGGAGACAACATCAGGAAATACTGCCCCAAGGTAAAGCACGTCGTGGTCATATTCAACCCCGCCGACGTTACCGCGCTCACAGCCCTCATCCATTCCGGACTGCAGCCAGGCAGGCTCACTTCGCTTGCGGCGCTGGATTCAACCCGTCTGCAGGAGGCTCTCTCCCGGGAATTCAAGGTTCCCCAGAGCAAGGTCACGGGGGCTTATACCTATGGCGGTCACGGAGAGCATATGGCGGTGTTCGCTTCAAGGGCGAAGATTGACGGGAAACCTCTCAAGGACTTCAAGCTAAGCGCCAAGAGATGGGAGGAAATCAAGTACAACACCGTTCAGGGCGGTTCCAACATCATCAAGCTTCGCGGACGCAGTTCGTTCCAGAGCCCGGCATACAATGCCGTGAAGATGATTGAGGCGGCAATGGGAGGAAAGAAGTTCACCTGGCCTGCAGGATGTTACGTGAATTGCGACGCCTGCGGTTTCAAGAACGTGATGATGGCTATGCCCACAGTAATCACTGCGGAAGGGGTAAGCTACAAGGCCCCCAAGGGCACCGCGGAGGAAATGGCCGGCCTGAAGGCGTCCTATGAACATCTCTGCAGGATGCGTGACGAGATAGTGTCCCTGGGCATCATTCCTCCCGTGTCTGAATGGAAGAAGATGAACAGGAACCTCTAAGAAGGCCGTCCCTCTACCATTCGACGGCCCTGGCCCCGTCTTCCAGAACGGAAATCCTGACTTTCAGAGTGTCCTCGGGCAGAATTTCCTCCACGTTTTCGGGCCATTCCATAAGGCAGAGACATCCGCTGTCGATATAGTCGTAGAAACCTATGTCAAGGGCTTCTGCGACTTTTTCTATGCGGTAGAAGTCGAAGTGATAGATGGGCTCCCCCTTGCCGCTCCGGTATTCGTTCACTATGGCGAAGGTGGGGGAGCTCACTGCGTCGTCCCTGACTCCCAGGGCTTTGCATATTGCAGACGTGAAAGTGGTCTTCCCGGCGCCCATAGGAGCGTAGAAGGCCACCAGTCTGTTCTGTCCTATGCGCTTCAGAAATTCTTCGGCGCAGCCGTCGATGCGGGACAGGTCCTGAATCACTATTCTGTCGTGCATCGGAATCACTTGAAATAGATTATGTTGGGGACTCTGCGTCCGCCTTCCCTGTCGAACGTCCTGTTGTCGCTGGGATGGTTGAGCGTTCCCTGAACGGAAGTCCAGAGTTGGGTGGAACCGCCTCCGTCCAGGTTGAGGGCATCGACGAGCCCCAACTGCTCGCAGAGAGTCGTAAGCATGCTGATGGACATCCCGACGGCATTTCCTCCCAGTCTGCCGTCAACCGCAATCATCCAGATTTTGCCTTCGGCATCTTTTCCTATCACGGAACGGGGATGAAGCCCCGTCTCGAATCCTCCTTCATCTTCAGCGGTGAGGCGTCTGCCCTTCTTCAGAAGGAGAGGACCTGCCGCCAGGACGGCGTGATTCCGGGCCGCAATCCTGTTCCGCTTTGCGCTGTCGAAGGCTTGTATGGAAACCTTATGGCCTTTCCTGTCCTTGATTGCAACCAGTCCGTCAGTCCGGAAACCCTCTTCGGGAGAGGTCTCTCCAAGGACATTGCCCTTCAGGGAGAAGAAAGTGACCGGGGTGAGCTCCTTCATATCGAAGTAGGAGCCGTTGATTGCGCCTCTGGCTCCCGCCCTGGCGGCAAGAACGTTTGTGGATTCCGCTTTTTCCCTTTCAGCGTCAAGGAGAAAAGTCCCGTAAATCCGGGGGTCGTATTCAACGACGGCGATGTAGCGGGGCTGTCCCCAGAGCGTATCCTGCAGACAGGCGGTCCGGATTCCGTTTTTCAGGTCCGTCCAGTGCCAGTCGCGCTCCGTGACCGTCTGGGCGTTCAGGCACAGGGAAGCCAGAACGGCAAGGCACGATACCATTAACTTTGATGTCTTCATAAGTCTATAGATAAAACTTGTTTGTGTATGGGTTGTCCTTAACGTGGATTTCCTCTTCGGAAACGTTCCCGGCCGCTTCCTTGCAGAATTCCGCCAGGATTCTCGCCGGCTTCTTCCCGGCCGCTGTCCTTATCCGCACTGTCCGGAACGGATACAGTCCGTAGGAAACGGCTGTCCTGCGGAGGATTGTCTCAAGTTCGGAGGGCAGTATCAGGGAAAGTCTTCCGCAGGTTGAAAGGTACGCACGGGCGAATTCGCATATGTCCCTGTAGGAGAGGGTGCAACTGTGCCTGGCGTTCTTCTCGCGTTCGTCGGGGTTGGTCAGGGAACAGTCGTAATAGGGAGGGTTGGAGAAAATGCAGTCGAACTTTGATTCCGGCCCGAATTCCTGCAAGGGCAGCAGTCTTGCCTCCATCCTTCCACCCCAGGGAGACTCTCTGAAGTTGAGGGCCGCCTCCTCCACGGATTCAGGGTCCGTATCCAGCGCCGATATGCGCCAGTCCGCTCCCGCCTCGTCCAGACGGCAGGCGGCCAGCATTGAGACGACTCCCGTCCCCGTGCCCACGTCGAGCAGTTTCCTGTCCTCCTTCTTCAGAGTCATAGCCGCTCCGAGCAGGACCCCGTCCGTGCCAATTTTCATTGCGGCCCGGCTGTTGTGCATACTGAACTGCTTGAATTTAAACAAATTGTCCATCCTTCATCATCAGGCTCCTGTCACATATCCCGGCCAGCTCAGGGTCGTGGGTTACTATTATGATTGTCTGCCCCAACCTGTCCCTCAAGTTGAAGAAAAGCTTGTGGATTTCCTGTTTGGTGACGGAATCCAGATTGCCGGTGGGCTCGTCCGCAAAGAGAACTGCCGGATTGTTCACAAGCGCGCGGGCAATCGCCACTCTCTGCTGTTCCCCTCCGGAAAGTTGGGCGGGCTTGTGCTTCAACCTGTCTTCCAGCCCGAGGTCGGTGAGCAGCCCGGTGGCGGCCTGCCTGGCATCGGAAGCCCTGCGCCCTGCTATGAGAGCCGGTATCATAACGTTTTCCAGTGAATTGAATTCAGGCAGGAGGTGATGGAACTGGAATACGAAGCCGATTCGTTGGCATCGGAAGGCGGAAAGCCGGTTGGAGGACATTGACAGGACGTCCTTGGAATCGATGACGAGCTTTCCCGAGTCGGGAGTCGAGAGCGTGCCCAGTATCTGGAGAAGTGTGGTCTTGCCTGCGCCCGAGGCTCCGGTAATAGCCACGACTTCCGCATTGTCCGCGTGAAAATCAACGCCCTTGAGGACCTCCAGGCGGCCGAAGGACTTGTGAATGTTTTCTGCTTCCAGTATCATATTCCAAATATATGAATTTTCGCCGATATTTTGAATATTTGCAAACAACGATTAACTTTGTCAACCCCTTTGGGGTTTCGGGGTGTGGCGCAGTTGGTTAGCGTATCTGGTTTGGGACCAGATGGTCCTCCGTTCGAGTCGGAGTACCCCGACACATTAGAAACAGGCGCAGGCAATGAATGACATCATCCTTTCTGCCATACTCAATCTTTTCGCCCTGTTCGGGGCGGAAAACGGCATAGAGTCGCGCTCTTCCATCAAGGTCATCGACAAGTACCTCACCAAATTCTACGGCATCCGGAATACGGGTTCCTATGAAAGGCTGTATCTGTCCCTGAGAGATTTCTACGATGACTTTCCGCAACTTGACAAGGTCGGGGTGATAGACAAGCTCTGTTCCAACCTCGGAACAAGGATACGGGAGTCCGACAAGGGTCTGGTGCTGCTCCGTCTGATGGAGTTTATGAGTATGGAGACAAAGTCCGTTGACGCCGAGTCGGAAATCCTGAAGCGCGTCGCCGGCAGTTTTTCCATAAGTGAGGCGGAATATCTCAGTTACACGCAGTTCATCAACTCCAACCCCTCTGACGGAGTCCTGGTGTTTCCGGCCGGAGACGGCACAATCAAAACTCTTTTCCTAAAGGAAAAATCCCTCCTGCTGTTCTCCTTCTCCGGGGATTGCGAGGTGAGGATGAACGACGTGAGGGTGGAGCCCGGAATCTTCCAGATATGGGAGCAGAGCAGCGTGCTCAAGGGCGAGCACGATTTCCGTCCGCTGTACTATTCCACGATAATGGAGATGTATTCTCCCGGGCAGAGGAAGGAATCTGTAGAACTTAGGGGCGTTGACATCAACTTCCGCTTCGAGAAGGGAGGGGACAACGGAATGCACGACCTGAGTTTCACCCTGCACGGGGGAGAGATGGTGGCCATAATGGGCGGCAGCGGAGTGGGCAAGACTACCCTGCTGTCCCTTCTCAACGGCAACCTCAGCCCCCAGAGCGGAACCATCACCGTAAACGGACACGGCATAGAGGACCCCGCGGTGAAGTCTCTCATAGGGTTCGTGCCCCAGGATGACCTCCTCATAGAGGAACTCACCGTCTTCCAGAATCTCTGGTACACCGCCAGACTGTGTTTCAATGATCTGGGCGCCGAGGAACTCGACCTCAAGGTGATGCAGGTGCTGGAGTCACTCGGACTGGACGCGGCGAAGGACCTCAAGGTGGGCTCCCCCATCAACAAGTTCATATCCGGAGGCCAGCGAAAGAGGTTGAACATCGCCCTGGAACTCATACGCGAGCCGGCCATCCTTTTCCTCGACGAGCCCACGTCCGGACTGTCGTCGTCGGACACCGAGACCGTTGTCAGCCTGCTCAAGGAACAGACCTACAAGGGAAAACTTGTGGTGGCCAACATCCATCAGCCCTCATCTGACGTTTACAAGATGTTCGACAGGCTCTGGCTGCTGGACAAGGGCGGATATCCGATATACGACGGAAACCCCATCGAGGCGGTGTCCTATTTCAAGGGGGCTATGAACTATGCGGACGCGCAGACCTCTTCCTGCCCTGTCTGCGGGAACGTCAATCCCGAGGTCATCCTAAACATTATCGAGGAAAAGAGGCTGGACAGCGCCGGTCACGTCACGACACAGAGGAAAACGACTCCGCAGGAATGGCACGAGATGTACCTGAAGTCCCGCCCGTCCGTCAGCGCTCCCCTGCCGGGGGAAATCCCCCATACGGAGCAGAAAAAGCCCGGTTCCCTCAAGCAGACCCTGATTTTCCTGAGGAGAAACGTGAGCGCCAAGATAACAAACCTGCAATATATGCTGGTGACATTGCTGGAAGCGCCGCTCCTGGCGGTCATCTGCGGTGTCCTCACAAGATATGTCCCCGACGGAGGCTCTTACACCCTGATGGAGAACGAGAATTTCACCTCGTATCTGTTTATGGCCATAATTGTGGCCATCTTCCTGGGAATGAGCGGAAGCGCGGAGGAAATCATCAAGGACAGGGCCCTGCTCAAGAGGGAAAAGTTCCTCAGGCTCTCAGGGGCGTCGTACATATGGTCAAAGATTATCTATATGGCGGGCGTCTGCCTTTTGCAGACCCTGCTCTTCATAGCAGTCGGAAATGCCATAATCGGGGTCCACGGAATGTTCTGGATATGGTGGACCGTCCTGTTTATGTCAGCATTCCTGTCTTCGCTGACGGGACTCCTGCTTTCCCAGTGCCTCAATTCCGTGGTGGCCATCTACATCACCATCCCCCTGCTGCTCATCCCTCAGATTCTGCTCTGCGGACTGGTAGTGGACTTTGAGGACCTCAATCCCAACAGCGAAACGGGCAACGTGCCCCTGATAGGGGAGATAATACCTTCCAGATGGGCCTATGAGGCCCTGGCGGTTTCCAGTTTCTCTATGACCGAATATGAAGCCCCCGTCTTTGAGATGGACAGGCGGCGCTATGAGGCCCTGTACTACGGGCAGACTTTCATCTATGAACTGAAATCCCAGTTGGAGACCCGTGAGGACGAAATCAAGCAGTCCGGCAGCGCGAACCCCATTCATATGGAAATCGTCCGGAAGGAACTTCCCCACCTGGCCGAAATGGCCGGCATCGGGGCCTATGACGGAGACTGGAGCTATGAATCCCTGACGGACTACATAGACACGGCGAAGGATGTCCTGTCGAAGAGGAGCAACAGCATAACCCTTGCCCGCGACAAGTTCATCGGCTCCTTCGTCAAGGAGCGCGGACAGGAGGAATATCTGCGGATGAAGAAGGAGAACTTCAACCTCAAGTTGGAAGACCTGGTGGTGAAACGCAACGCTGACCATCTCTACGCCGTGGTCGGGAACAGCATAGTCCCGCGCAGCGGCTATATCTTCCTTACTCCCCGCTCAACCTGCGGAAGGGCGCCCTTCTACAGCGGAGTCAAGCGTCTCGGCTCCCTTCAGGTGAGCACCCTGTACTTCAATATGGGCGTGATGTTCCTGATGTGCATTCTTCTGGCCGCGGCGCTGTTTTCCGACATCCCCGGAAGATATATGAGAAAAGACCGGCAGAAGTAAGAAAAAATATTTATATCTTTGCGTTTACGGAAAATGACAACATTATTATAGTATGAAAAAATTTACATTTGTGGCAATCGCTCTTGCGCTCATTTCAGTGATTTCCTGCAAGAACAACCAGAAGAACGGACAGGCGGAAGAGGCCATCGACCCTGAAACCGCGACAGAGGCGACTATCAACGAAAAGGCTCTTGAAGCAGACCTTGCGACACTTATCGAGTCTGCAAAGAAAATCAAGCCCGTACCTTTCATCAAAGCTCAGAAAGACGGGTCTCTCGTCCTTTCAGAGAAGGAGAAAATGGTCAAGCCCGGCTATCTTCTCAACCCTTCACGGGCAAACGACCTCGCAACTCTGTATCAGAAATATCGCGCCGTAGGTATGTTTACGGCAGACAAGAACATTGCCGAGATGTATGAGATGCCCGTCACCGACTACAACGAGAGCATCCTGAAACTTCTCACCGACATCGATGACGAGGCCCTGATGAACTTCTATACGCTTCCTTCATACGACATCGAGTCAAACCGTGAGGCTTACGAGATTTTCGTGGACCAGGAATACGAGGAAGGCCGCGCGAACTTCTTCTGGGACGGAATCACCGCCGCCATGGTAGAGCAAATCTACATCCTCACCCGTGACGTTGACAAGTTTATGCCTATGTTCAACGATGAACTTGCTTCAACCATCACCTTCAACTTCATCTGCGTTCACGACGGTCTGACCAAGATGGTTCAGTACTATCCTGAGATGGAGAGCCTCAACAGTGTTCTCGAGCCTCTGTACGTAATCAACGCCATAAACGTGGAGCAGCTTCGCAGCCAGCTTCTGGATGTCAAGGCCGACGTCGAGAAGGCGCGCGAATTCCTTCTTCAGTAATCCCCGCGGACGGCTAGTCCAGTTTGAGGACAGCCATAAATGCAGACTGGGGAACCTGGACGGTGCCTATCTGGCGCATACGTTTCTTTCCCTCCTTCTGCTTTTCCAAAAGCTTGCGCTTACGTGTAACGTCGCCGCCATAACACTTGGCGGTGACGTCTTTTCTGACCTGCTTCACCGTCTCGCGGGCAATGATTTTGGCTCCGATGGCGGCCTGGATGGGAATGTCGAACTGCTGGCGGGGGATGAGGTCCTTGAGTTTCACGCACATCTTGCGCCCGAAGTCATAGGCGTTGTCTTCGTGAATCAGGGTGCTCAGCGCATCAGCGGGCTCTCCGTTCAGAAGGATGTCCAGCCTGACAAGCCTGGCCGTGCGGAAACCTGTCATATGATAGTCGAAGGATGCGTAACCCTTTGAAATGCTCTTGAGTTTGTCGTAGAAGTCGAAGACTATCTCGCTCAGGGGCATATCGTAGTTGAGTTCCACACGGTCCGCAGTGATGTAGTGCTGGCTTACCAGGGTTCCCCTCTTGTCCAGGCAGAGTTTCATTATCGGGCCGAAGAATTCGGCCTTTGAGATTATCTGGGCCCTGATGAAAGGTTCTTCTATATGGTCAATCAATGTCGGAGCCGGCAGTCCCGAAGGGTTGTGGACGTCTATGACTTCCTTCTGGGTGGTATATACTTTATAGGATACGTTCGGAACAGTGGTGATGACGTCCATATCGAATTCCCTGAACAGCCTTTCCTGCACTATCTCAAGATGGAGGAGGCCGAGGAATCCGCAACGGAATCCGGAGCCCAGGGCCAGCGAACTCTCCGGCTCATATACGAAGGATGCGTCATTGAGCTGGAATTTCTCCAGTACGGCGCGCAGTTCCTCGAACTTGTCGGCCTGCACGGGGTACATTCCCGCGAAGACCATCGGCTTGACTTCCTCGAATCCGGCTATGGCCTTGTCACAGGGTTCGGACACGTGGGTTATGGTGTCTCCCACCTTTACGTCGGCGGCGTTCTTTATGCCGGAGATTATGTATCCCACGTCACCGCAGCCGATTTCTTCGCTTGGGACGAGTTTCATCTTGAGCACTCCGACCTCCTCGGCCTCGTATTCCATTCCCGTGTGGAAGAATTTCACCTTGTCTCCCTTGCGGATTCTGCCGTTGCTGACTTTGAAATAGCCTATGATACCCCGGAATGAATTGAAGACGGAGTCGAAGATGAGCGCCTGCAGGGGAGCGTCCGGGTCTCCCTTCGGAGCGGGGATTCTTTCCACTATGGCGTCCAGGATGGGAGCGACGCCTTCCCCGGTGCGCGCGGATACCCTGAAAATGTCCTCGGGGTCGCATCCTATCAGGTCGACAATCTGGTCGGCTACAATGTCGGGCTGCGCAGAATCCATATCAATCTTGTTGAGGACCGGGATGATTTCCAGGCCGTGGTCGATGGCCAGGTACAGGTTGGATATGGTCTGGGCCTGGACTCCCTGGCTGGCGTCAACCACAAGCAGGGCCCCCTCGCAGGATGCGATGCTGCGGGAAACCTCATAACTGAAGTCCACGTGGCCCGGAGTGTCGATGAGGTTGAGGCGGTATTCCTCCCCCTTGAAATTGTACCTCATCTGGATGGCGTGGCTCTTGATTGTTATGCCTTTCTCCCTTTCAAGGTCCATATCGTCCAGGACCTGGGCTTCCATATCCCGCTGGGCCAGAGTGCTGGTGAGTTCCAGCAGCCGGTCCGCCAGAGTGCTCTTGCCGTGGTCGATATGGGCAATAATGCAGAAATTGCGGATGTGTTTCATCTCCATAAGTGCAAAGATAATCCAAATTTCGCTATATTTGTATTATGGCTACGACAGAAGAATTGACCCGTGTGGCGTCGCAGGTCCGCCGCGACATCCTGAGGATGGTCACATCCGCCGCCTGCGGGCATCCGGGCGGCTCCTTGAGTTCCACCGACATACTGACAGCGCTGTTTTTCAGCGTAATGGACCACAATCCTGATACCTGGAAGCCGACGGCCGAAGGGCAGGATGCGTTCCTGCTCTCCGCGGGGCATCTGGCCCCCGTGCTCTATTCGGTGCTCGCCCGCCGCGGATACTTCCCTGTCGCCGAACTGGCTACTCTGCGCCGGCTGGGAAGCCGTCTTCAGGGACATCCCTCCTCCGCCGAAGGTCTTCCGGGCATCATCCTGCCTTCGGGCTCGCTCGGGCAGGGCATCTCCGCCGCTGCGGGAATAGCGCTCGCCAAGAGGCTTTCCGGCGACTCTCACAGAGTCTATGTGCTCTGCGGAGACGGCGAATGTGAGGAAGGACAGACTTGGGAGGCGGGTATGTTTGCAGCCCATCACGGATTGGACCGGCTGGTTGCAATGACCGACTTGAACGGTCTGCAGATAGACGGTTCCACGGAGAGCGTCACTGCCCTGGGCGACCTGTCCGGGAAGTGGATGGCTTTCGGCTGGGACGTCATCGAGGCCGACGGCCACGATTTCGAATCGATACTGGACGCTTTCGGGTTTGCGCAAAAAGAGAACGGCAAACCCAAGATGATTCTTTTCCACACCGTTATGGGAAAGGGCGTGGACTTTATGGAAAACGACAACAAGTGGCACGGTTCGGCGCCCAAGCCCGAGCAGTGCGAACTTGCTCTGTCCCAACTCGAAGAAACCTTGGGGGACTATTAGTATGAAACACTACATCGACACCGGCAAGAAAGACACCCGCAGCGGATTCGGCGAAGGTCTGCTCCAGGCTGCGCGCAAGGATGAAAGGATAGTGGCTCTGGCGGCCGACCTGACCTCTTCGGTCAAGATGGGGTCCTTCGCCAGGGAATTCCCCGGGAGGTTCTTCCAAAGCGGAATAGCCGAGGCCAATATGATAGGCGCTGCCGCAGGTCTTGCCGCAGCCGGGAAAATCCCTTTCTGCGGTTCGTTCGCAGAGTTCATCACAGGTCGGGTGTATGACCAGATTCGTATGATGGTGGGCTACGCCCGTTCGAATGTGAAACTTGCATCGTCCCACGCCGGAATCACCCTCGGCGAGGACGGAGCCACCCACCAGACAATGGAGGACGTCGCCCTGATGAGGGCCATCCCCGGAATGACGGTCGTCGTGCCCTGCGACTACAACCAGACCCTTCAGGCGACTCTGGCGATAGCAGAGTATGAGGGCCCCGTTTACCTCCGGTACGGACGCCCGGCAATGCCGAACTTCACCGACCCGGACCGTAAATTCGAAATAGGAAAGATATATGAGATGAACCCCGGCACCGACGTCACTCTCCTGGCCTGCGGGCATATGGTATGGGAGGCACTGCAGGCTGCCGAAATCCTTGAGGCTGAAGGCATCAGCGCTGAGGTTCTCGACGTGGCCACCGTAAAACCCCTTGATACGGACACGATAGTCAGGTCAGCCCGGAAGACAGGGGCGTTCGTCATTGCGGAGGAGCACAATATGGCCGGAGGTCTGGGAGAGGCCGTATCGGCTGCGCTTGCCCTGAACTGTCCCTGTCCGGTAGAGTTCATCAACGGCGGCGACAACTTCGGCCAGTCCGGCTCGCCCGTGCAGCTTCTCCACCATTACGGACTTGACGCCGAGCATATTGCTGCTGCCGCCGGCAGGGTAGTGATGAGGAAACTCTAAGTCCCCGACATCATTGACGCAATCGCCTCTTCTTGCCCGCAAGCGCATCGGAAGCCGAAGTCAAGTCCGCAAGGCCGCCGAGGAAAGGCTGGAGGGCGGAGTAATCGATGCCTCTGACCTTCTGCGGAAGATACTTCGTCGGAGGCTTACGATGTTACAAAGGTGTTTCTATATGGGTCCCAGCCTTCGGCCTTCCCACCTTTGAAAAGTGCACCAGCAATTTTCTCGTTGATGGGCAATGAATGAGGACGTTTTCGGAATTCAGAGTGTCCTTGATTGTCCTCACTCTCACTCCGTGAAGGAACATATCGAAGATTCTCCTTATAACTGCAGCTTCCTTCTCATCTATCACAAGTGTGATATCTTCGGAGATGCGATAACCATAGGCGCACATAGATTGCCGTATGGCGCATCCGGTCGATTGAATCAAATAATTGCATAAGTGTAATTGTTTATAAAGGGATTGAATTCAATCGACGGGAATGAGAACAATCAAACAAAGAAGCGGCCAACCGTCAAAGAAAAGTGACAATTCTTATCGAAAAGTTTGACTAGCAGACTGATTTACAGATGCTTATAAACAGAAATATACAAAACTTGCCGTTAACAGAGGATACGTTGGCTACATTTTTGAGTAGTCCACATAGTAGAGAAACACCGATAGCATCAGTACCACTATTCCTAATAGGTAAATAACTGCGCATCTGGTATTGCGATTGGTTCCATAAACGACAACTACTACCAAAAGCAATATCATCAAAACCACAACGGCAGCACGATGACCGGCGGCAGCCGGTAGTCGGTCCGCAAGGAGCGAATGGACCGACACCGCTTTGTCGTTATATTCAAAGAAATGGCGATGAATTACTTTCAGTTTCTGCTTTACGTATCGGGATTTTTTTCGTAGTTTTGTCTTATTATGCGGAAAGTGAACTTCAATACTGAAAGATTCTGGATACTCCTTGGCTCTGGGGGGGGTATAACTTTACGCATATCAGCAACTTAGAGAATATCGGACGTGGCAGTTCCTTCGTCTTTTTGTTTCTATTCGACAGAATATAAGATTCAACGAGATATGAAAAACAATCGAGCCAAAATTTCAGATGCACGGACCGGAGGAAATCCGGAGGCCCGGGGCGGGTATGTTTCACCGAGGGTGGATGTTATTGGACTCACCTCGCAAATGGGAATCTGTATCCTTGCGGGCAGTATAGTCAACAACCCTTTCGGAGGAGAAGAGGAGGACTGGTAGTATGAAAAGGCTCCTTATACTTTTGGCGGTGATGGCGGTGGTGCTGCCCTCCTGCAACAAGAACGAAATCCCGGTTACGTCGGTCAGCCTCAGCGGTTTCCCGGAAGGCAACACTATCTTCGCTGGAACAAGTATCACCCTTACAGCGACTATCGCTCCTGCCAATGCTACGGACAAGACCGTAACCTGGACTACGTCCGATGCTGCTGTGGCTACAGTCTCAAACGGTGTTGTCACTGCCAAGAAGGTCGGCACGGCGACCATCACGGCGAAGGCCGGAGAGAAGACCGCTACCTGTACAATCACGGTGGTTGCGACTCCAGTGACCAGTGTATCCCTCGACAGGACATCCGCCTCCTTGAAGGCCGGCGAGACCGTAACGCTCACCGCGACGGTCAAACCTGATGATGCTACGGACAAGACCGTAACCTGGACCACGTCCGACGCAACGGTCGCGACAGTCTCCAACGGAGTCGTGACCGCGAAGAAGGTCGGCACTGCGACTATAACGGCGAAAGCCGGAGAGAAGACCGCTACCTGTACAATCACGGTGGTTGCGACTCCAGTGACCA
>JAKSKF010000016.1 GCA_024401825.1 Bacteroidales bacterium | reverse complement strand
AAAACCAGCAGATTTACAGTCTGCCCCATTTGGCCACTCTGGTACTTGCCCTTAATTTTTTGTTTGAGCCGATGGAGGGATTTGAACCCCCGACCCCGAGATTACAAATCACGTGCTCTGGCCAACTGAGCTACATCGGCGATATTTCAAGCCCTTTCTACAAAGGGACTGCAAATATAGCGATTCTTTCTAATTCTGCAAATACTTTTTATACTTTTTTGAGAGCCTCGGCTATCATCGAAGACAAGCTCACGGTGTCAAGTCCGAATTCGGCCCTCTGCTCGGATTGTTTCCCCTGCGGGACGAAGAAGTCTCCCACACCTACCGGACTTATGCGGACTTTGAAGCCCTCCTCTGCCAGATGTTCGCACACGGCTCCGTAAAGGCCACCCTTGATGCATCCGTCCTCCACTGTTATAATTTGCCTGTATTCGCGTGCGATTTTGTCCAGCATATCCGTGTCAAGGGGCTTCAGGAAACGGAAATTGTACACTCCGGCCCTGCCCTCGAACCCTGCCGCCGCCTCCAGCGCCCTGTTCACGCAGGGCCCCGTACATACCAGAGCCACGCAGTCTCCCTTGAGAAGTTCGGAGGCCTTTCCCACAGGAAGGATTTCGGGATTGGAGTTCCTCCAGTCCCGGCCTTCCCCCATCCCTCTGGGATACCTTATTATATAGGGCCCCCGCCCTGTTTCCAGCGCGGTGTACATAAGGTTCTTGAGTTCGGTCTCGTCAGCGGGGGAACTTATTATGACATCAGGGATGCTCCTGTATGCCGCAAGGTCGAACATTCCGTGGTGGGTCGCGCCGTCTTCCCCCACAAGGCCGGCCCTGTCAAGGCAGATTGTCACGGGGAGACGCTGCATCGCCACGTCGTGTATTATCTGGTCATAAGCCCTTTGGCTGAATGCCGAATATATGTTGCAGAAGGGCCTCATCCCCTCCGCTGCAAGACCTGCGCTGAAAGTGACGGCGTGCTGTTCCTCTATCCCTACGTCGAACACTCTCTCCGGCATCTCCTTCTGGAGTATGTTCATTCCGCAACCGGATGCCATGGCGGGCGTGATGCCGACCACTCTGGAGTCCTTTCTGGCAAGTTCGAGAAGAACCTCTCCGAAGACGTCCTGATAACGGTCAGCGTAGTGGTTTCCGGGAATCCTTTCTCCAGTTTCGGGATTGAACCTGCCGGGAGCGTGCCACAAGGTGGGGTCTTTTTCCGCCGGAGCGTAACCCTTTCCCTTCTTTGTGACCGTGTGAAGCAGCATAGGCCCTCCCAGCCCACGGAGTTTGCGCAAGGTGTTCACAACGGTATCTATGTCATTCCCGTCTATCGGACCGAAGTATCTGATACCCAGAGCTTCGAAAATGTCTCCTCCGCTTTTCTTGACAAACCAGGACTTGAGGGAACGTATCCACCTCTGGATGAATCTTCTAAAGAAGTTGTCTCCCAGGATGTTCCAGATTCTGAGTTTGAAATCGTTGTATTTCGGGGATGTCGTGATGAGGAGAAGATGCTTGTGGAGCCCTCCCTTGTTGTCGTCTATAGAATGGTCGTTGTCATTCAGGATTATCAGCAGGTTGGCCTTGCTGTCCCCGGCGTTGTTCAGCCCTTCGAAGGCGAGGCCTCCCGTCAGGGAACCGTCTCCTATCAGGGCTATGAACCTCCTGTCTTTCCCGCCGTTGATTCTGGCGGCTTCGGCCATACCCAGCGCGGCGCTGATTGACGTGGAAGAGTGCCCCACGCTGAAGGCGTCATAGGGGCTCTCGTCTGTCCGGGGGAACCCGCTGATGCCTTCTTTCGTGCGTTGGGTCCTGAACGCTTCGCGCCTGCCCGTGAGAATCTTGTGGGCGTATGCCTGGTGTCCGACGTCGAATATCAGTTTGTCGGACGGGGTGTCGAATATATAGTGGATGCCCACGATGAGTTCCACCGCGCCGAGGCTGGAGCCCAGATGCCCGGGATTGCGGGAGCACTCGTCAATCATATACTTCCTCAGCTCCGCGCACAATTCGGGAAGAGAGTCCTGACTCAGTTTGCGAAGGTCCTCGGGAGATTCGATGTGTTCCAACAATCCGGACATCTGCGGTCTCTATTTCTTGATGTTGGGAAGTTCGAGCCCGTATTTGGTTTTCCTGTCCTCCACCTTCAGGAGAATGCTGAAGAAGATGGCAAGGACGCCGAAGAAGGCGAATACCAGTTCGGGAACGAAATATCCTCCGGTCGTTTCCCTGAGGTTCCCGATGATTTTGGGGACGAAGCAGAGGCCGATGTTCTGAATCCAGAAAATCAGGCAGTATGCGGAACCGAGCACCTTCTCGTCGATAATCTTGGGGACGGAAGGCCACAGGGAAGCGGGAACCAGCGAGAAGCTGAACCCGAGCACGACGATGAGGGTGAGGGCGAGCCATTTCTGGGGAACTGCCGGGAGAAGAAAAGCGAATCCCAGGTGGCAGGCCAGCATAATGACGGAGCCGAACATAAGCATCGAAGCCCCTTTCCCTATCCTGTCAAGGAAAAATCCCAGGAAGGGGGTGAGCACCATAGCCAGGATGGGGAAACAGCTGAAGAGTTTGGCCGCATCCTCCGCCGGCATTCTCAGGGTTTCCTCAAGAATGTTGGTGGCATATCTCTGGAAAGGGAAAATGGCTGAATAGTACAGGACGCACAGCAGAGCCACAATCCAGAACATCTTGCTCTTGAAAATCTGTCCGAGGTCGGAAATGTGGAATTCGTCTTCGGGAGATTTCTCTTCGGTAGCCAGCCCCGCTTCAGTAAGTTGGGAGTCGAACTTCCGGTCCATGACGGCGAATATGATGAAGTTGACAAGCCCGATGCAGAGAAGTGCTCCGCAGAAGCCCACCGGAGCCTGTATGCTGCCGCCGAACCTGGAGGAGATTATGGGGGCAATCCACATCACCCCGAACACTCCGAGCCGGGCTATGGCCATCTCAAGGCCCATTGCAAGAGCCATTTCCTTGCCTTTGAACCATTTGGCCAGAATCTTCGACACATTGGTCCCTTCCATCTCGCAACCGCATCCGAACAGCATGAATCCGAGCGAGGCCATCTTCGCGCTGGCCGGCATTTCAACCCACCAGCTCCCGAGCCATTGTGCCAGGGATGTGGTCTGGAACCAGTCGCTCACTCCCACGTATTTTATGGCGGCGCCGGCAACCATCATTCCCGCGGACAGGATTCCGGAAAAGCGGACGCCAAGTTTGTCCAGGATGATGCCTGCGAGGATGAGAAATCCGCAGACGTTCACGATGTATTCAGAGGCGGCATATGTTCCGAATACGCTGCTGTTCCAACCGAGAGACGTCTCCACCATTGATTTCAGGGGGGACATCACATCAACGAACATATATGCGAAGAACATCATCGATGCCACAAGGATGAGTACTGTAAACCTTGCGACAGGGTTGTCGTTCATCATTTTTCTTATCTTCTCAGTCATATCTCAAATGGTTGTTGCGGTTAGAACGGAAGGTCGTCGGTGGGGCCGTCGGGGATGACGGGCGCGCTCTGGGGCTGGAAAGAACTGTCCTGGGGAGCCGGGGCCTGGGGAGCGGCGCTCTGGGGAGCAGCATAAGGCTGGCCTCCTTCCGTGGAATCCCTGCGTCCCAGAAGCTGGAGATTGTCAACCACTATTTCCGTGGTTTTTCTGTTCGCTCCTGTCTGGTCGGTGAAGGTGCGGGTCCTGAGTTTCCCTTCTATGTACAACTGGGTTCCTTTCTTTACGAATCTTTCAGCCACGTCGGCAGACTGCCTGAAAGCCACGATGTTGTGCCACTCGGTGTTCTCGCGGGGTTCTCCGTTGCGGTCACGGTAGCGCTCTGTGGTGGCCAGCGTGAACGTAGCCCATTTGTTGTTTTGCCCTCCTTGGGAATTGGCTTCTCCGTAATGAACCTCCGGGTCACGGCCTGCGTTGCCAACCAGAATAACTTTATTAACTGACATAACTATTTAATTTTTAATTGTTTATATATACGTTACCGGCCCGTTCAAGGGCATCTCCGGAGTGAAGCCGGAAAGTGTTGCAAGTTAAGAAAAAATTTCAGAATCCGGTCATTATTTCAAAGCCGATTCTTGCCTGTTCCCTGAGCCATACAAGTCCGTCCACATAGCGGCAGCCTGAGCGGGACAGACTGTCCCTGCTGAATGAAGGGTTCCTGTAGTTGGATTCCAAAAGAATGCGGCAATCCAGCCCGGAACAACCTTCCACGGCGCAGGGAAGTGTGTAGATTATGACTTCCGCACGGACTCCCCCGGCTATCTCGTCGTGATGATAGCAGCGCACCCTGAATCCGCAGTCACGGGCCGCGGCAAAAGCGGCTTTTCCGGCGCCGCCCATACCGATTACGGCCAGAGTCGGGCCGGCTGTTCCGATTTCCTGCCTGAAACCTTCAAGTATTCCCAGCAGCGCCAGGTAGTCGGAATTGTGAGCTTCGACGCCACGTTCGGAATTGACGAGGATATTGGCCGCCCCGGTTCTCTGCACCTCCGGACTTTTGAAATCAGCTCTTGCCGCCGCCTGCTCCTTGAAGGGCATAGTCACGTTCACGGCCTTGAAACCGTCCTTGAAAACTCTGAACGCCTGCTCGAAATCCTCATAGTCCAACAACTCATAAGTATGAGTTTCTCCATAGGTTTCGGCGAAGAGTTCAGGGCTCAGGGAATGTGCCACCGGGTGTCCTATGAGACCGAATCTGCTCATATACGGCGTTGTCTCACGGCTTCAAACAACAGGATGGCGGCGCTTACTGACACGTTGAGGCTGTCGAGTCTTCCCAGCATAGGGATGCGGATGTGGGCGTCTGCGGCTCTCCGCCATTCTTCAGTGAGTCCGGTTGACTCCGTGCCGAGGACCAGGGCGGTGCCGTGACGCATATCGCAGTCATAATACAGTTCGGAATCCTGAAGTTGGGCCGTCAGGATACGTATTCCCCGTTCCTTGAGAAACGAAATGCACTCGGAAGATGTGCAGACGGCCACGGGAACGGTGAAGAAAGCTCCGAGAGAGGAGCGTATGATGTTGGGATTGTAGAGGTCTGTAAGCGGTTCGCACACAATGACGGCATCTGCTCCGGAAGCATCTGCGGAACGGAGTACGGCCCCCAGGTTGCCGGGTTTTTCAACGGATTCAAGCACCACGACAAGAGGATTCTCCTTGAGCTTCAGCTCTTCCAGACCGTGCCTGCGGGCCTTGACTTCGGCAATCAGGCCTTCGGTCCCCTGTCTGTAAGCAATTTTTCCGTACAGTTCGGGACCTGTCTCGAATATCCTGTCCGTGCAGTCAGTCAGGGCGGCGGGCAATTCTCCCGCTATCTCCGGACAAACGAAGAGACTGTCCACGGCGTAGTCGCCTTCCAGACAATGTTCCAGTTCACGCCGTCCCTCCACGACGAAGAGCCCGGTCTGCCGCCTCAGTGAAGATTTCTGCTGTAGCGCGAGCAGCTGTTTTATCTTGGGATTGCAGACTGACGTGAGCAGTTCTCTCATAATCCTTTTTCAGGTTTCATCTGAGGGAAGAAGAGTACGTCCTGAATGGCGGTCTGTCCCGTCATGAACATAGTGAGACGGTCAATGCCCATTCCGAGACCCGAGGTGGGAGGCATACCGTATTCGAGGGCGCGTACAAAGTCCATATCGATGTACATCGCCTCGTCGTCGCCCTTGCTCTTGAGCGCGGCCTGCTCCTGGAATCTTTCCAACTGGTCGATGGGGTCGTTCAACTCCGAATAGGCGTTCGCGAGTTCTTTTCCGCAGACAAAGAGTTCGAATCGCTCCGTCAGCGCCGGATTGCTGCGGTGTCTCTTTGTGAGGGGAGACATCTCGACGGGATAATCGGTGATGAAAGTGGGCTGTATGAGATTCTTCTCGCAGTATTCTCCGAAGATGGCGTCAATGAGCCTGCCCTTTCCCATAGAGGGCTCCGTTTCGACATTGAGTTTCTTGCAGGTGGCGCGAAGTTCTTTCTCGTCCATCAGGGAGACGTCCACTCCGGCATATTCCTTTATGGCATCGAGGATGGGAAGCCTGCGATAAGTCCCGCCGAAGTCAATCTGATGTTCGCCTATCTTCACCCGTGAAGTCCCGTTGACTTCGAGAGCAATCCTTGCGAGCATCTTCTCGACGAATTCCATCATCCAGAAATAATCCTTGTATGCAACGTAAATCTCCATACAGGTGAATTCCGGATTGTGTGTCTTGTCCATTCCCTCGTTGCGGAAATCCTTCGCAAATTCATAGACTCCGTTGTATCCTCCTACTATCAATCTCTTGAGATACAGTTCGTTGGCTATTCTCAGATAAAGCGGAATATCAAGTGCGTTGTGATGAGTGATGAAGGGTCTGGCAGTAGCGCCGCCGGGTATGCCCTGGAGAATGGGCGTCTCGACTTCCAGGCATCCCGCCTCGTTGAAGTATTCTCTCATAGTGGCCACTATCCGGGCCCTCTTGATGAAAGTGTCCTTTACCTGAGGGTTCACAATCAGGTCCACGTACCTCTGGCGGTATCTCAATTCGGGGTCGGAGAAGGCGTCGAAGGTCTGACCGTCAAGTTCCTTGACTATGGGCAGTACCCTGAGGGATTTGCTCAACAATGTCAGTTCCTTCACGTGAATGGACAACTGGCCAGTCTGGGTGATGAAAGCGAAGCCTTTGATGCCGACGATGTCGCCTATGTCCAGGAGTTTCTTCCAGACGGTGTTGTACATTGTCTTGTCCTCGTCCGGACAGATTTCGTCCCGCTTGACATAAATCTGGATTCTGCCGTTTTCATCCTGCAGTTCGCCGAATGAGGCGGCCCCCATAATGCGTCTGCTCATAATGCGTCCCGCCAGGCATACGTCCTGGAAGTTTCCCTTTTCGGCGCTGTATCCGGCAGCTATCTCCGCGGAATTGGTATTCACGGGGAATAGGGCGGCGGGATAGGGCTCTATGCCGATTTCTCTGAGTTTTGCCAGGGATTCTCTGCGAATCTGTTCCTGTTCACTGTATTCTGCCATAATCTTCAATTTGGAAGAACAAAATTACAACAATAAAATCAAATCAGGAAAACGTGACGAACATATTGTTTGTATATTTGCCGTGTGATAGTCACTCTTACGGGATTTATGGGCTGCGGAAAGAGCAACGTGGGAAAGTCTCTGGCCGGCAAGTTGGGTTGGGACTTCCTCGATTTGGACACCTATATTATTACGCGCGCCGCGCGCACGATGGAGGACCTTTTCAGCGAAGGTCAGCAGGACTTCCGCGCGCTGGAGGCTTCCTGCCTGAAATCGATATTCGATTCCGTCACTGAAAACACGGTCCTTGCCCTGGGCGGAGGCAGCACCCTGAATGAAGATTCCGCGAAACTGGTGCTGGAGCGCAGCCTCTGCATATATCTGCAGACTTCGGCAGAGCAGATTCGAAGCAGACTGTCCCGCGACCCGGGTGTCCGCCCCCTGTACGACAAAGGAAACGCCGAAGAACTTCTCCTTGGGCGTCTCCCTGTATATGAACGGGCGCACTATTCCGTCAATACGGATGCCCTGACTGTGGAGGAAGTCTCCGACATACTGTCAGATTATATCCTCTCTCTCCTTTAAGTCTTTGATTCTCAGTTGGATTGTGGAACTTCCCCTGTAGTAGTTCTCCACAATCGAGTAGCATATGTCGAAGGGGTTCCCCTCCTTGATATGGTCATAGTAGGATGACATATTGAACGCTATGGCCGCAATCTGGTGGTAGGGCTGGTTCTCCTGAATGAGGTCCAGCTTCATATGGACTCCTCCGGCTCCCACCTTCCTGCCGTTTCCGGAGTCGTAAACGTCTTCGGTGATGAACACGGGGTTGCCGTTGCCGGGGCCGAAGGGCTGGAACTGTTTGAGAATCCTGATGAATTTCGGGGAAATCTGGGCAAAGTCCAGCTTCGCATCCACGTTGATTACGGGGGTCAGCATCTCCGCTGAGATTTTTTCCCCTATGAACTTGTCTATCCTGCGGCTGAATTCCTTGAGGTTCTCTTCCTTCATCGTGAGCCCGGCGGCATATACGTGTCCTCCGAAGTTCTCCATCAGGTCCGCGCAGCTTTCAATGGCTTCATAGAGGTCGAACCCCTGCACGCTTCTGGCGGAACCCGTCACGAACCCGTTGGATTTGGTAAGCACTATCGCGGGCTTGTAGTAGGCCTCCACAAGTCTGGAAGCCACAATGCCCACGACTCCCTTGTTCCAGGACGGGTTGTAAACTATGGTTGTGTTCTCCGAAGCCAGGCATCTCCCGCTTTCCATCATCTCAAGAGCCTCCTGAGTGATTTCGCGGTCTATGCTCTTGCGCTCGTTGTTGTTGTCGTTGATTTTGGAGCCCGCCTCCATCGCGGTGGCGGTGTCGGTGGCTATCAGTAGCTCGACTGCAATCTGTCCGCTTTCCATCCTTCCGGCGGCGTTTATTCTCGGACCTATCTTGAAGACTATGTCATCTATCGTAAGATGACCCGGTTCCAGGTTGGACAGCGTAATCATTGCAAGAAGTCCCTTGCGGGGATTCTCGTTGAGCTGTTTGAGCCCGAAATGAGCCAGGACCCTGTTCTCTCCGACCATTGTCACAAGGTCTGACGAGATGCTGACAACCAGCAGGTCGAGCAGTGGAATCAGCTGTTCGAAGGGGATTCCGTTCTTCTGGGCATAGGCTTGAACCAGTTTGAATCCCACCCCGCATCCGCTGAGGTCGTCAAAGGGGTAGTTGCAGTCTTCCCGCTTGGGGTCGAGAACCGCAACCGCGGCGGGGAGGGAGTCCTCCGGGAGGTGGTGGTCGCAGATAATCATATCTATGCCCTTCGCCCTGGCGTGTTCCACCTTGTCGATTGCCTTGATGCCGCAATCCAGGGTGATTATCAGGTTGTATCCGTTCCCGGCAGCCCAGTCGATACCCTTGAAGGAAACTCCGTAGCCCTCATCGTAACGGTCGGGCACGTAGAATCCGAGTTTGTCCGTGAACTGCCTGAGGAAGGAATAGACCAGCGCGACGGCGGTGGTGCCGTCCACGTCGTAATCGCCATAAACAAGAATCCTCTCCTTTCCCTTGACGGCTTTTTCCAATCTTTCCACGGCCTTGTCCATATCTTTCATAAGGAACGGGTCGTGCAAATCCTTGAGATTGGGACGGAAGAATGCCCTGGCCTGCTCGAAGGTCTCCACCCCGCGCTTCACCAGAAGTTCAGACAGGACACGGTCAATGCCCACCTCCGCTGACAGTCTCTCTACTTTTGCGGGGTCGGCCGGGTCATTCAGTATCCATCTGCATTCTTTTCCCATATGATATATTATTTTTACAATTGTCTAAAACAGCGTAGGCTCCGGCAGGTCTATCATATCGTCCAGCTCTCCCTGCACAAGTTCGATGGCCGGAATTCCGGAAGGAATCTCCATATCCGGCTCCTGAATGTCGATGGGTATCACAGGCTCGATGAACCTGACGGATTTGACATCGGCCTTGTCCGACGCTTTCTTGCCCTTTGCGGAGAAACCTTTCTTGCCAATCCAACTCTCTGCCTCTATGATTTCGGGCTCCTTCCCGGAGGATTTCCCTCCGAACAGGACTTCGTATCTGGGTAGAAGGTCTTCCGAGATGTCCACCAGGTAGGATTTCATACCCTCGGCGATGAAACTCTGGGGATTGTTGTCACTGACGGGGAATGAGAATCTCTTGACGTAGAAAGCCTTTGCCTTCGCATCGTAATACAGGGCCGTGAATGTCTTGTCGGGGTTGAACTTCTCTATCTTGAGAACGTCTCCCTGATATCTGTTGCTGAGGTCGAACGATGTCGTATAGAAGGTTCCGTTCCTGAAGATTGCCAGAATCTTGTCTTCTCCGTCGAACTGTCCCAGATGCAGGCCCCTTCCGTCCTCGTTCAGTTTCTGGATGTCCGCATCGTACCAGATGTCCTTGCCGGCGATTGTGCTCACTCCCTTGCTGCGAAGGGTGATTCTCTGGATTGGATTCTTGCTCACCAGGTTGCCCCGGGCGTCGCGTCCCTTGATGGCCAGGTTGCTGAAGTCGTATTCGTAGGACGTCCTTCTGAGGTTTGCTCTGGGACGGAGCTGGATTTTGATGGACTCGGCCTCTCCGTTGTGATTGGCCGTGAACCAAAGGATTGAGGAACCTTCGGTGCCCTGGGTTATGTCGTAAACCTTGTCTCGTGTGATGGATGTGATGGCAAAGCGCTTCGCATAGGACAGAACACCCTTCCCGTCCCTGTATATCACGTTGTAAACGGTGCGCTCGTCTCCGCGGACGAACAGCCCGACGTACAGCAGGTCTTTCCAGAAGAAGGCCTTGTCGGAAACTTTGGTGACCTGATATTTGCCTTCCTTGCTGATGACTATGATTTCGGACAGGTCCGAACAGTCGCAGATGAAGTCCACCCCTTCCTCTTTCTTCAGCCCTGTCCCTACAAAGCCTTCGGCCATATTCGCGAAGAGCTTCGCGTTGTTGTTGATTACCTTGGTCGCGGCGATGGTCTCGAATCCCGTGAGTTCAGTCTGCCTGGGAAAATCCTTGCCGTACTTCTTCTTGAGCTCCTTGAACCAGTTTACGGTGAATTTCACAAGGTGGTCCAGCTTGTCCCGGACGTCGGCCAGTTCGCGTTCGATTTCAAGAATCTTCTCGTCAAGCACCTTGGTGTCGAACTTGGAAATCTTGCGGACAGGTTTCTCCACGAGTTTGTCCACGTCTTCCATAAGCACGGGTCTCCTGAGCAGGGCTTCGGAATCCTTCAGAGCCTTGAGAATGTCCTCTTTCTGGTCTTCCCAGCTTTTCTGGTCCTGCTCCAGAATCTTGTACAGCCGGTTCTCGAAGAAGATTCGTTCAAGCGAGGTGTAGTGCCATTCGCTTTCCAGTTCCTCCAGCCTTATTTCCAACTGGCGGCCCAGAAGCTGCTTGGTGTGCTCCGTGCTGAATTCCAGAATGTCGTTGACGGACAGGAACTGCGGCTTGTTGTCCTTGATGACGCAGGCGTTGGGCGCTATGTTGGTCTCGCAGTCGGTGAACGCGTAGAGCGCGTCGATGGTCTTGTCCGGAGACACGTCGTTGGGAAGATGAATCAGAATCTCCACCCTGTCGGTGGTCATATCCTCAATCTTCTTGATTTTTATCTTGCCCTTGTCCTTTGCCTTGAGAATGGAGTCGATGAGGGTGTGTGTGGTCTTTCCGTACGGAATCTCCGTGACAGCGATGGTGTTCTTGTCTATCTTCTCTATCTTGGCCCTGACCTTGACGCTGCCGCCCCTGCGGCCGTTCATATACTTGGAGCAGTCGGCATAGCCTCCGGTAGGGAAGTCGGGATAAATCTCGTAGGGTTTCCCTTCCAGGTACGCCACGGACGCATCCATCAGTTCATTGAAGTTGTGCGGGAGAATCTTGGACGCAAGACCCACGCCGATGCCTTCTGTTCCCTGGGCCAGGAGAAGTGGAAAGCGTACGGGAAGTTCGGTGGGCTCGTCATTGCGCCCGTCGTAGGATTTCATTGTCGGGGTTATCTTCTTGTCGAAGATGACTTCCTTGGAGAACTTGCTGAGCCTCGCCTCGATGTAACGGGGCGCCGCATTGGCGTCTCCGGTGAGGATGTTTCCCCAGTTTCCCTGACAGTCTATGGTGAGGCCCTTCTGCCCCAGGGTTACCAGGGCGCCCAGGATGGACTGGTCTCCGTGAGGATGGAACTGCATCGTCTGTCCCATAATGTTCGCCACCTTGGTGTAGGCGCCGTCATCCATTCTGTGCATAGCGTGAAGGACTCGGCGCTGAACGGGCTTCAGTCCGTCCACGATGTGGGGTATGGCCCTGTCCAGGATTACGTAGGAAGCGTAATCCAGATACCAGTCCTTGAACATCCCGGACAACTTGTACTTGTGCGGGTCGCTTTCAAGCAGTTTGTCATACTTGCCTGTGGGAGCGGCGTTCTCATCCACGATGACTTCGTCGTCGATGACTTCTTCCCGGGTGACGATATTCTCCTCTTCCATATGCTTACTGTTCGTATCCGAATTTTCTCAGTTCCTTGCGGCTCTCTCTCCAGTCGGGGTCCACCTTGACGAACAGGCTGAGAAAGACCTTCTTCTGGAAGAAGTCCTCCATCTCAATCCTGGCGGCGGTGCCGACCTTCTTCAGCGCTGCGCCCTGTTTGCCTATCACAATGCCTTTCTGGGATTCGCGCATAACGTAAATCACCGCTTCGATGTCGTAGCGTCCGGTTCCTTCCTTGAAACTTTCCACCACCACTTCGCAGCTGTAGGGAATCTCTTCCTTGTAGTTCAGCAGAATCTGCTCGCGTATAATCTCCGACGCGAAGAACCTCAGGTTCCTGTCGGTGAAAGTGTCCTTGTCATACCAGGGCGGACATTCGGGCAGCAGGTCCTTCACGGTGTCCAGAATCTTTTCCGTGTTGAACCTTTCCTGCGCGCTTGCCGGGATGATGACGGCAGAAGGCACCCGCTCCTGCCAGTCGGCCATCAACTGCTCCACCTGAGCCTGGTCGCTGATGTCTATCTTGTTGATTACGATGACCACAGGGCATGTGAGACTCTGCAGTTTGCCTATATATTCCGCGTTCTTGTCCGCTTTCTCGACCGTGTCCGTGACGTAAACAACCACGTCGGCGTCACCCAGGGCTTCATCCACGAAGTTGAGCATATTCTGTTGCAGCCTGTATCCGGGTTTGAGAATGCCCGGCGTGTCGGAGAACACAATCTGCCAGTCTTCCCCGTTGATGATGCCCATTATGCGGTGGCGGGTGGTCTGCGCCTTTGCGGTCACAATGCACAGTTTCTCGCCCACCAGGGCGTTCATCAATGTGGACTTGCCTACGTTGGGGTTGCCGATTATGTTTACGAATCCGGAACGGTGGCTAGACATAGGCTCCCATTTTAAGTATGTTGACCTCTCCCTCGGAGAGATATCTCCATTCCCCCTTCTTCAGACCTTTCTTGGTCAGTCCCGCAAAATACACGCGGTCAAGGGCTCGCACCTCGTAGCCGAGGGATTCGAAGATTCTGCGCACGATGCGGTTTTTGCCGGAGTGAATCTCGATTCCGAGCTTGCGGCGGTCACCCGCGTCGATGTATTCCAGTTCGTCAGCCCGGATTTCTCCGTCATTGAGGCTGAGCCCGGAAAGGATGCTGTCGTGGTCGGCAGATTCCAGGGGACGGTCCAGAATAACCTGATATATCTTCTTCTTGTTGAAAGAAGGATGGGTGAGCCTTTCCGAAATCTCGCCGTCATTGGTGAACATCAGCACGCCGGTGGTGTTCTTGTCCAACCTTCCGACCGGGAATACCCTTGAATCGCATCCCTTGAGCAACTGCATCACTGTCCTGTCTGCGTGCGGGTCGCTTGCCGTGGTGACGTAACCGCGCGGCTTGTTCATCACAATATAGACTTTCTCTTCACCCCTGATGCGTTCGCCGTTGAATTTCACCTCGTCCGTCAGGAGATTGACCTTGGTTCCGAGTTCCGTGACGACTTCACCGTTCACGGTCACTACGCCCGCCTGGATGTAGGTGTCCGCCTCCCTCCTGGAGCAGACGCCGGAATTCGCCACGAACTTGTTTAGGCGGATTTCCTCGCGGAATGCCGCTTCGTGGTGCTCGGATGCCGTCTTGTGCCCGTCGAATGCGGGGCGGCGGCTTATCATTCTTTCTATTCCTTCTTCTGATTCCTTGCTGAAATGGGCTTCATCGCGTCTGCCGTAAGGCTTTCTTCCGCCCGATGTCCGTCCCTGGAATCCGGGTCTTCCTTCACGGAACGGCCTGCCCGTGTTCGGGCGGTGTTCCCCTGCGGGTCTGTGCTCTCCGAATGAGCGGTGTTCCCCTGCGGGCCTGTGCTCTCCGAACGGGCGGTGTTCCCCTGCGGGCCTGCGCTCTCCGAACGGGCGGTGTTCCCCTGCGGGTCTGTGCTCTCCGAATGAGCGGCGTTCCCCTGCGGGCCTGTGCTCTCCGAATGAGCGGTGTTCCCCTGCGGGTCTGTGCTCTCCGAACGAGCGGTGTTCAACGCTCTGGGCTGATGTTTTTCTTGGTCTGAGTTTTCGGCCGTTTTTACTTGTCTCTTCCATAGTGGCAACGATGACCTCACGTCATCACTTTAATGTAAATCTGTATGTTATAGTCCCTGACTGGCTGGCTGGAGCGTCAGGCTTGTTGTTGAATTTGGTACTCATCGCCGCATTCCTGGCGGCCTTGATGAGTTCGGAGGCGGATACCGTGCTTCTGCTCACGTCATTGACCGCGCTGGTCACCCGACCTTCCTGGTTGACGGTGACTCTCATCACCACGATTCCATCCTCCTGAAGATTGTACTGAGGTTTCGGGAGGGCGCCCAGCACGCTTCTTCCTTCGACCTGGGCGTTTGCCTTGCCTTCTATCTTCGCCGTCCTGGCGTTTCCGTCTGCCTGGCCTGCCTTGAAGTTGTCGGACTGGCTCGAAGCGGAATGAGGGGCTGTCAGACTTGTGTCCTTTTTCGCCATGCCGGGGAAAGAAGCCCTCGCGTCAAGTTTGGGCTCTTCCGTGGCCTTCGGAGCGGGGACTTCCACGTCTCCGTGCCGGTCAGTCTTTGTTTCCGGAGTAAGGTTCGGCTTCTTGCCGACCTGAGGGGACTCGGACTTCCGGACCAGTTCCACTTTTTCATCAGGATTGGCGTTTTCGCTCCTGGGCTCGAGACCCTTCCTCTCCATTTCCGGTTCGGGAACCGCCTCAGGCTCCGGGATGTCCTCAAACTCCATAAGTATGTCGGTGATTTCCTGCGGATGCGGGTTGTACTTCATTCCGGACAGGGACACGAAGACCAGCAGGCAGGCGTGCACCAGCACTGTCAGCGCTATTCCTATGGCGCCGGATGCGCGGTCTTCGATATTCCTTTCCCGAAATCTGTCCTCCATACTATTCGGGTGAAGTAGCCAGAATCACTTTGTAATGATTGCGCTTGGCAATGTTCATGACCTGCACAATCTCCCTGATGGGCACACTTTCGTCAGAATAGATGGAGAATGTCGGGTCCTCCTCTTCCTGCAGGATTTGGGCGAGCCTGTCCTCTATCAGGCCAAGTTCCACGGGCGTCTCGTCACCGTTGATGTGATAGGTGAACCTGTTTTCTCCCCAATCCTTGATGGAAACGCTGGCGGTAGCCTTGGCGCCGACCTGCCCCGTGCTCTTGGGAAGTAGGAGCTTGAGCGCGTTGGGGTTGACCAGCGTCGAGGTCACGAGGAAGAAAATCAGAAGCAGGAACACGATGTCCGTCATTGAGGACATCGATATGTTGGGGTCTGCCTTAACTGTTCTTTTTATGGCCATATCATTCAGCTTCCTTGACGGGGTTGTTCACAATGTCGATGAAGTCTGCGGTGGAGCTTTCCATCTTTGCAACCAGACCGGATATCCTGGCGGTGAGGAAATTGTAGCCGAAGTAAGCCAGGATGCCCACGATGAGACCTCCCACAGTGGTTATCATCGCGGTGTATATTCCGCTTGAAAGCAGGGTGATGTCAATGTTGTTGCCCGCATTGGCCATATTGAAGAACGCCTGTACCATACCGAGCACGGTTCCAAGGAATCCTATCATGGGGGCGCCTCCCGCTATGGTCGCGAGGTAGGGAAGCCCCTTTTCCAGATTTGCGGTTTCAAGGTTTCCCGCATTTTCCATCGCGGCCTGGATTTCGGTTGCCGGGCGGTTGATTCTCTGCAGGCCCGCATCGGTCATCCTGGCCACTGGACTGTTGTAATGAGCGCAAAGCATTCTTGCAGACTTGATTTTCCCTTCCTGCACATAGTCCTTGATGTCGCGCATAAAGTTGGCTTCAAGTTGTCCGGCTCTGCGAATCATCCACCATTTCTTTCCGAACAGGTAGATTGCGAGGATGGACAGAGCCAGGAGGACAATCATAAGCCAACCTCCCTTGACGGCCATATCGATGAGCGAGAAAGACATCACTTCCTGCTGCGCCGCCTCTGTTTGAAGTAAATTGAAAAGCATATTTTAAAGTTTTTGAAATTATCTGTTCTGCTACAATCTGCAAATATACAAAAAATCAGTAATTTATTTCTGTAAGAAATAGGGCGTTTCCCGGAACACTCTCTCCCGCGTCGCATCTGGCGCCGCCTTCGAGCAGGGAGGAAACGCTCTCGACGCCGCGTTTGCCTCTTCCCACCTCGATGAGGGTCCCCACGATGGCCCTGACCATATTTCTGAGAAACCTGTCGGCGGCTATCCTGAAATACCAGTGGGTGTCGTCCGTCTTGAACCATCCGGCTTCGGTGACGGTGCAGACAGAAGTCTTGCTGTCCGCTCCGGTTTTTTCAAAACAACTGAAGTCGTGCTTGCCCAGAAGCGCTCCGGCCGCCTTGTTCATCGCCTCGAAATCAAGGGGATAGGTGCAAAGGAAAGAGTGATTCCGGACAAACGGGTCTTTTTCTCTATGCAAAAAATAAGTATATTCGCGCCTTGTGGCGTCGAAGCGCGCGTGGAAGTCGTCCGAGGTTTTTTCGACCAGGGAAACGGCTATCGAGGGAGGTAGGATGGCATTTAATTTGTAGCGAAATTGCGCGCACTCAAGCTTTGCGGCGGTGTCGAAATGGGCCACGTAGCCGACGGCGTTCACTCCGGTGTCGGTGCGCCCCGCCCCGGTAACGCTGACTTCCTCCTTCAGCAGGGTCCCGAGCGCCTGTTCGAGACTTTTCTGAACGGTGGGGGCGGACGGTTGAATCTGCCATCCGCAGAAATCCGCCCCGTCATATGAAAGTTTGACAAGATACCTCATAACTGAGTACAAATTTATTAAAATATATGGAAAGTGTAAACATCAAGGAACTCAACGAACGCATACAGAAAGAGAGCGCGTTCGTCGATATCCTAAGTCTGGAAATGGGCAAGGTCATCGTCGGCCAGAAACATCTGGTGGAGAACCTTCTGATAGGGCTTCTGGCAGACGGGCACATCCTTCTGGAAGGTGTCCCCGGACTGGCCAAAACTTTAGCAATCAGCACTCTGGCCCAGACAATCAGCGCAAATTTCAGCAGAATCCAATTCACTCCGGACCTTTTGCCTGCCGACGTTACAGGCACCTTGATATACTCTCAGAAGACTGAGAAATTCGAGGTTCACAAGGGTCCGGTTTTCGCGAACTTCGTGCTTGCGGATGAAATAAACAGGGCTCCGGCAAAGGTCCAGTCAGCCCTTCTCGAAGCAATGCAGGAGCGCCAGGTCACCATTGGGGACGACACTTTCGAACTTCCGAAGCCTTTCCTCGTGATGGCTACCCAGAACCCCATCGAGCAGGAGGGGACCTACCCTCTGCCCGAGGCGCAGGTTGACCGTTTCATGCTCAAGGTGGTGGTGGATTATCCCAAGAGGGAAGAGGAACGCCAGATAGTCAGGATGTCCAATTCCGGGGAGTTCCCCAAGGCCAGTCCCGTCATCAAGCCTGAGGACATAATCAGGGCGAGGGAAGTGGTGCGCGACGTCTATATGGACGAAAAGATAGAAAAGTACATTGTTGACATAGTGTACGCCACCAGGGTTCCTTCCGATTACGGTCTGGACAATCTGAACGGACTTGTAAGCTACGGCGCTTCCCCCCGCGCCAGCATTTCCCTGGCCATGGCCGCAAAGGCTTACGCTTTCATCAAGCGTCGCGGATACGTCATTCCGGAGGACGTCAGGGCTGTGTGCAATGAAGTCCTGCGCCACAGAATCGGTCTTACCTACGAGGCCGAGGCTGAAAATGTCACTACGGAGGGAATAATCTCCCAGGTCATCAATGCAGTCATCGTCCCGTAATACAGAGTCCGAACTTCTTCGGAAAGTCCGCAGGATAGAAATCAGGACCAAGGCGCTGTCTCACCAGATATTCGCCGGGGAGTACCATTCCGCTTTCAAGGGGAGGGGAATGGCTTTCAGCGAGGTGAGAGAGTACCGGTACGGCGATGACGTCCGCACAATGGACTGGAACGTTACCGCAAGGCTCCATTCTCCCTATGTCAAGGTTTTCGAAGAGGAGCGCGAACTGACCGTGGTACTGCTGGTGGATGCCAGCCGCTCGGGCCTGTTCGGAACCAGGGGGCGCACCAAGAAGGACCAGATAGCCGAAATCGCCGCCTGTCTGGCATTCAGCGCATTGCTCAACAATGACAAAGTGGGCGCCCTGTTCTTTTCTGACAAGGTGGAAAAGTTCATCCCGCCCGCAAAGGGACGCACCCAGCTGTTGAGAATCATCAGGGAAATTCTGGAGTTCGAACCTGTCTCCGGGGGCACGGACTTGGGCGAGGCTCTGAGGTTCCTCACAAACGGAATAAAGAAGAAGTGCACGGCATTCGTGCTGAGTGACCTTCTGGATGTCGATGGTGAAGGAAATCCAAGGTATGAGGATGCCGTCAAGGTTGCAGTCGGAAGGCACGACCTGTCCGTAATCAAGGTTCACGATCCCCGGGAGAGGACAATTCCCAACATAGGGGTCGTCAATGTCAAGGACCCCGAGACGGGAAGGACGTCCTGGGTGGACACTTCGGACGCAAAGATGCGCAACGCTTACTCCGGATGGTTTCAGGAACTGTCCGTCAGGGAGAAGAAACTTTTCAACAAATACAAGATAGACAACGTGGACATTTCCACCGATGAAGATTATGTGAAGGGCCTCAGGTCCCTGTTCGCCGCAAGATGAGAATTCTGACTGTCATACTTTTCACTTTGCTCCAGGCAATCCCTTCGGGGAAGGCCTTCCTGGAGTTTTCAAAACAAAGGGATTCCGTGCTTGTGGCAGACCAGTTCGAGTACGGCTTCCTGTTGGAAGGCGTCAAGGATGGAACTGAAATCAGCCTGGCCAGCCCGGAGGAACTTTTCCCCGGCGACACCCTGGCGCTTGTGCGGGGCTGGCAGGTGGATACCCTGGACACTGACAGGCGCAACCGGGTCCGCACCATCCGTTCTTCCGTGCGCCTTGCGCCCTTCGAGGAGGGCAGATACCTGCTTCCCCCGATTTTTGCCTTGCGTGTGAATCCGGGCGGAAAGGTGGACACCCTTGTGTTCGAGTCTCAGGAACTTCAGGTTTATGATGTTCCGGTGGATACCGCCACTTTCCGGGTCAAGGAACTGAAACCCCTGGCGGGGTATCCCGTGACATTCAGGGAAACGCTTCCGTGGATTGGGGGCGCCCTGCTCGCCGCTCTGCTGATTGTGGGACTGGTCATCCTGTTCAGGAGACTGTCCACCCGAAGGTCCGGAGAAGACCCGGCGTATTCCGACCCTGCGTACATAGTGGCGCTGCGCAAACTGGAGAAATACCGCGGAGAAAAGTTCTGGACGCCGGAGAAGCAGAAGACGTTCTACTCCGGAATCACCGACGTCCTCAAGGAATATATGGAAAGAAGATACGGATTCGATGCGCAGGAAATGACCACTGCAGAGGTGTTCGACAGGTTGCGTGACAAGGATTTCTCCGTTCCTGCGGACCTTTATGAGCAGACCCGCCGTCTGTTCGAGACCGCCGACTTCGTGAAGTTCGCCAAGCACACCGCTCCCGATGAGGAGAACTCCGTGGCGCTGCCTCTGGCCATAAGATTCGTGATGGATACCTGTAAGGCGGAAGAGGAGCCGTCTCAAACCGCTGACTGATGTTTTTCGAGTATCCCCATCTTCTCTGGCTGCTGGCCGTTCCGGTCCTCCTTCTCGCTCTGTACATATTCAGGGAATTGAGCGGGCGCAGGCCGCATTTCAGGGTGTCCGCAATGGCTCCCTGGAAAGTCCGCGGAGGTTCCGCTCTCCAGGTTTTACGACATTTTCCGGTCGCCCTGAGAACCGTCGCGCTGGTTATGATTGTCATCTGCATAGCCCGTCCCCGGTCATCTTCGGAAGTGGAGACAATCAATTCCGAAGGAATCGACATAGTCCTTGCGATGGACGTATCTACAAGTATGCTGGCAAAGGATTTCAAGCCTGACCGCATCAACGCCGCCAAGGACATAGCGATAGAGTTCATATCGCAGCGTCCTACGGACAGGATGGGCATTGTGGTTTTCGCCGCCGAGAGTTACACGCAGTGTCCCCTGACGACGGACAGGGCCACCCTGATTAATCTTATGAAGGAACTGGAGACGGGCCTCATCGAGGACGGGACGGCCATAGGCAACGGACTTGCGACGTCCATAGCGAGGCTCAAGGATTCCGACGCCAGGAGCAAGGTGGTGATTCTGCTGACCGACGGTGTGAACAACTGCGGTGAAATCTCTCCCCAGACAGCGGCGTCGCTGGCCGGCAATTACGGAATAAGGGTATATACCGTGGGAGTGGGGGCCAAGGGGACCGCGCCCTATCCGGTGATGACTCCCTGGGGACTGGAATATCAGAATCTCCCCGTAGAGATTGATGAGAAGTTGCTTCAGGAGGTGTCTTCCCAGACAGGCGGACGCTATTTCCGCGCCACGGACAACACCAAACTGGCTGAAATATATTCTGAAATCAACGAGATGGAAAAGACGCGCACGACCATAGACAGTTTCCCCGTTTACAAGGATATGTTCATGGGGTATGCGCTGGTCGCCCTGTTCTGCCTGATAGCGGAACTGACAGTCAGACTTTTATTGAGGAGGACCTGCTGATGCTTTATTTTGCAAATCCCGATTTTCTCCTTCTTCTGCCGTTCATCCTGCTGGTGCCGGTGGTTTACGGGGTGCGCCGAATCGTCCGCAGACGCCGTCTGGCCGCCTTCGGAGACCCTGAACTGGTGTCCGCGCTTATGCCTTCCTTTTCCGCCGGACGCGGATGGCTCAAGATAATCTTCTTCAGCCTCGGCCTCGCCTGCGTGATATTGGGGCTGTCAAGGCCGCAGATGGGCGCAACCCTCAAGGAACACAAATCCCGCGGAGCCGAGATAATGATTTGTCTGGACGTCTCCAATTCGATGCTTGCAAAGGATTACTCCCCGTCCAGGCTTGAACGGGCCAAACTGGCCATCTCCAGACTGGTTGACAGGCTGGCCGACGACCGTATAGGTCTGGTCGTCTTTGCCGGACAATCCTTCGTGCAACTCCCCATAACTGCGGATTTCGTGTCCGCGAAGATGTTTATGAACTCCATCGGCACTTCTTCCGTGCCCATACAGGGAACGGCCATAGGGGATGCCATAATCACCGCGGCAAAAAGTTTCAGCGTCCAGAGCCGGAAGAGCAGGGCCATCATAGTGATTACAGACGGTGAGAACCACGAGGACGACCCGGTGGAAGCTGCCGGAACGGTGGCTGAGCAGGGAATCAAGGTTTACACCATAGGCGTGGGTTCGGAGCAGGGACAGCCAATCGAGACAGAAGGGGGACTGATGAAGGACAAGAACGGCAACATAGTCGTGACCAAACTTGACGAACAGACGTTGAAAGCAGTTGCAAGGGCCGGAAATGGAGCTTATGTCAGGGCCGGAAACGAAGAATTCGGTCTGAACCCCGTGATAGACGACATACGCAGGATGGAAGACGAAGAACTCGGTTCCGTGGTGTTCGAAGATTTTACCGAACAGCATATGTATTTCTTCGGCGCGGCGCTGCTTTTCTTCCTGTTGGAAGCGCTCACGGGCGAGCGTCGGTGGAAAAAGAAATTGTTCTGATGAAAAGGATTGCAGCCATACTGTTTCTGCTGTCTCTGGGCATAGCGTGTCCGGCGCAGCAACCGGACCGGAAAGAGGTTCGCAGGGGCAACCGTGAATACGGAAAAGGCAGATACAAGGAATCTGAGATAGAGTACCGCAAGGCTCTGGTGAAGGATTCGACGTCCTTTGCCGCCAACTACAACCTTGCCTCTTCCCTGTACAGGCAGGGGAATTTTGAGGAATCGGGCAAGTCGCTGGAGCGAATCGGAGAAAAGGTCGCCGGAAAACCCAAGGCGGCGGACTATTGGTTCAACAAGGGGAACGTTGACCTTCAGAAGAAGGATTACGGCGCGGCCGTTCAGGATTTCAGGCAGTCTCTTCTTCTGAGTCCGGACGATATGGACGCCAAGGAAAGCTACGCTTACGCGAAGAAGATGCTTGAACAGCAGCAGAACCAGGACCAGGACCAGGACAAGAACCAGGACCAAAACAAGAATCAGGACCAGAACCAAAACCAGGACCAGGACCAAAACCAGGACCAGAACCAGAATCAGGACCAGGACCAGAACAAGAACCAGGACCAGAACCAGAATCAGAATCAGGACCGGCAGGATGGAGGAAGCGACGGACAGCAGCCCAGGCAGATTCCCCGACAGCAGGCCGAGCAGCTCCTGCAGGCTGTCCAGACCAAGGAAAAGGAGACTCAGGACAAGGTGAACAAGGAAAAGGCAATGGCCTTGAAGTCCCGCCAGAAAGAAAAGAATTGGTAGAATGCGCAGAATCTTATTAACAGCACTCATCCTTATGTGCGCGGGCCTGACCGCCTTCGCGCAGGGCAGTGTCAGAGTCCAGACCAAGAGTCTGGTGGCTCTGGGGGAGCAGTTCAACGTGACGGTGACGGTAAGCGGAACTTCCAATCCCTCCGAACCCGCGTGGAACCCCGGCAACGATTTCCAACTTGCCTGGGGCCCGCAGCGTGTGGGCTCGAGTTCTTCGGTGAGCATAGTCAACGGCAAGAGTACCAGGAGTGTCACCTATACCTACGTTTTCATCCTGGTGGCAAAAAACAAGGGCAAGTTCACCCTGCCTCCCGTGGAGTGTGAGATAGACGGTGAGAAATGCCTTTCCAACAGTGTCAGGATAGAAGTCGCGGAGGACAGCGGCTCGGCGGCCCGGAGCGAGCAGGAGGAATCACAGAACCGGGACGGGCAGAATCCTGTCCGGGAACCATCCGTATCCGGAAGGGAAAAATCGGCCGACGCATTCCTGAGATTCTCGATAAGCAAGAGCAGAGTCGTCGTCGGAGAGCCCGTCAAGGCCGTCCTCAAACTCTACACAAGGACTGACGTCGTCGGCTTCGAGGATGCCAAACTGCCCACTTTCAACGGATTCTGGAGTCAGGAAACATATTCTCCGAAGAACATCGAGTTCCAGAGAGAGAACATAGGAGGCAAGATGTACCTTTCCGCCGTACTCAGGGAGTACACTCTTATTCCCCAGCAGACGGGGAAGGTGACCATCGAGCCCGCAGAGATTACCTGCGTGATTCAAATAAGGACGTCCAGCCCCACGGGAAGCATATTCGATTCCCTTTTCGAGGAGTATCAGACCGTGAGGCGGAAGGCCGTTTCTGCAGGTTACACCTTGAATGTCAGCCCCTTGCCTGATGGGGCGCCTGCCTCTTTCGGAGGAGGTGTGGGCCAGTTCAGCATCTCTGCCGAAATGCCTTCCGGAGAACTGGAGACTCACCAGGCTTCATCCGTCAGGCTCACTGTATCCGGTTCCGGAAACATTGTCCTGGTGGAAGCTCCCAGGCTCAACTTGCCTTCGGACTTCGAAGTATATGACGTCAAGGTGACGGAGCGCATCGATGCCGTCCGTCTTTCCGGGTCGAAGACTTTTGAATATCCTTTCATCCCGCGCTCCAGCGGGGACTTCACCATAGGCCCGATTGAGTACAGTTACTATGACTACCAGAAGGGCCAGTACGTCACGACCTCCGCCGGGCCGTTCCGGGTCAACGTCGCAAAGGGCAACGTGAAATCCGACAATGTCTCCTCCGGCTTGCAGACCGTTTCCAAGAAGGACGTGAAGAATCTGGGAGAGGATATCCGCTACATATCGGTGAAGAATCCTTCCCTGACCGAAAAGGGCCGCTTCTTTGCAGGCTCGGCCGTTCACCTGAGCCTCCTCGGCCTGATGCTGGCTCTCGGACTTGCCGCCTTTGCGGCTCTCAAGAAGTTCTTCGCACTGAAATCGGACGTGGCGCTCACCAAGAACCGCGCGGCCACGAAGATGGCCCGCAAGCGTCTCGCTTCTGCAGGAGAACTTCTGAAAAAGAACTTGTATTCCGCTTTCTACGAGGAACTTCACAAGGCGATGCTGGGATTCGCGGCGGACAAGCTGACTATGGACGTCACACAGTTGAGCAAGGAAAACATTCAGGCCGAACTCATACAGAGGGGAGTGGGAAGCGACGTGGCGTCCCGGTTCACTCAAATCCTGGATGCCTGTGAATATGCCCGCTATTCACCCGCGCAGGGAACGGAAGAAATGACGGCGGAATATTCATCCGCGATACAGGTCATATCAACAATAGATTCCGAGATGAAAACCATAAGGAAAAAACCTGCGTCCAACGCAACTTACATACTTTTATGCGCGCTGGCGCTGTCGGCTGCGGGCCAGGTTCCCGCGAGGGCCGAGGCGGACTGCGACTCGCTGTGGCTTTCGGGCGTGAATGCCTATTCCGAGGGCAATCACGAAGAAGCGCTGGATGCCTGGAAGGCCATAGAAAGTGCCGGCTATGAGTCAGCGGAACTGTATTGCAATATGGGCGACGCCTATTTCAGGACAGGTCAGACCGGCTATGCCATCCTGTACTACGAGAAGGCTCTCAAACTGGACCCGTCCGGCTCGGACGCGCGCCATAACCTTAACTTCGCTTCCGCCGGCATTACGGACGAGTTCGAGAGGATTCCCGACTTCTTTCTCAAAAAGTGGGCGGAGTCCCTGTCCCGCATCTTCTCCGCAGACCTCTGGGCGGTTCTTTCCATCATATTCCTCGGCATTGCCGTGGCCTCTGTCCTCCTTTTCCTTCTCGGCGGGCGGAGCTCCCTCAGAAAACTCGGGTTCTCATTCGCCGTGGCCGGACTGCTGCTTTTTGCCGTCAGTCTCTGTTCCGCTCTGAGCCAGAGGTCGTCTTATTTCAGGGAGGATGCCGCGATTGTAGTTGAGCAGATATGCCCTGCCAGGAGTTCTCCTTCGGAATCGGGAGCCTCGGAACTGTTCGTCGTTCACGAGGGGACAAGACTCAAGGTCCTGGACACCGTGGGCGAATGGAACAACGTGGAATTGCCGGACGGCCGCAGCGGCTGGGTGGAATCCCGGAGAATCCGGATGATATGATTGGGGAGGGTGAATATGAAAAAAGGCTGGAGGAACTGTTTCTGAAGTTCCCCTCCGTACAGACACAGGGTTTCACAGGGAAAGCTTACAAGCCGGGTCTTGCGGGGATGCTCCGTTTCGACCGGGCGCTCGGCTCGCCGTGGAAATCGTATCCCTGCATCCACGTGGCCGGCACGAACGGCAAAGGTTCCGTCAGCTCTATGATTACCGCCTCGCTTGCCTCCGAAGGGCTGAAAATAGGATTGTTCACCTCTCCCCATCTGACGGATTTCAGGGAGAGAATCAAAGTGGTCACGCGGGACGGCGCGCAGCTGATTCCGAAGGAGGAGGTTCTGAATTTCCTGAAACTCTCCGACCCTCACGCCGAAGGCCTGTCTTTCTTTGAGATTACCACGGGGATGGCTTTGTGGTGGTTCGCCCGCAGCGGGGTGGACTTCGCCGTAATCGAGGTCGGGCTCGGAGGGCTCCTGGACAGCACCAATGTCATCACTCCGGTTGTAAGCGTGATAACGTCGATAGGTCTGGACCATTGCGCCCTGCTCGGCGGCAGCCGTTCGGAAATAGCTGCCCAGAAAGCCGGCATCTTCAAGAGAAACGTTCCAGCCCTGGTAGGATTCACGGATGATGAGACCGAACCTGTTTTCAGGGCCGGGGCCGCGGAATTGGGATGCCCCCTCACGATGCTTCCGACCGTGGACATCGCTCCGGGGGAGACATTCCAGAAGATGAACAGGGCCACGGCCGCCGCCGCTCTGGAAATCATAGGGCACAGGCCTGATTCCGACGCGATGGAACGGATGGAGGTCATCACCGGTCTTCACGGCCGCTGGGAGAGACTCTCCTCAGACCCGGAACTGATAGCCGACATAGGTCACAACCCGCAGGCCCTGGCCCTGAACTTCGCGCGGCTCGGGAATACCGGAAGGCCGCTGCTGATAGTTTACGGCATTATGGCCGACAAGGATTTGGAGGCAATCTCAGCATTCATGCCCCCGTCCGCCAAGTATTTCCTCTGCGCTCCGGCTACACCGCGCGCTCTTCCCGCCGACAGGCTTTCCGAACGTCTCAAGGCCGCCCGCCCGGAGTTGGACACTACGGTTTGCGCCAGCGTCGCGTCTGCCGTGGAAACCGCCCTGTCCTGCGCGGAAAAGTATGACAATCCCATTGTCTATGTGGGAGGGAGCAATTTCGTGGTCGGCGAACTTTTCAGCATGCCCTCGTTCAAATATTCCGAAAAATAGTCGGGCTTCCCTGTTTTTTAAAAAAAATATCTAAATTTGAGGACCATTGCGCCGTGTATGGATTCAGCACTGTTCTCAAAATACGTCATAGACGGGGTCAGCCGGGAGCTTACTCCGGCACAGATTCTCGGGGATACGAAGACGGAAACTCTTCCCGGGCAGATAATAGACGAAAGCATAGATTCCGCCCCCGGCCTCCTGGAAGTGGACTCCTCAAAGGTTGAGGACTACCTCCGCCGGATAGAGGAACTTCCGGCCCGGAGCTTCCCCATCAGTTTTGCTGCTGAATTCACCAGGTCCGCAATTGCGGCGGCGCTGATAGAATCCCTTTTCTGCGAAGGAAAGTTCAAGTTGGATGACCTGGCAATCACGCTCAAATGGACTTCTGACGACAGCCGCATAGGGAATATGGCGGCATTTTATCATTCAGTCGAGGCGGCCGCGGACTATACCGACGGCCTTGGCGTGGGAATCAGGAGGTATTCGTTCACGCAGGGCAGCCCTTCCGTTCAGGTGGCGACACAGGTTTCAGGCGCGCCCCACCTCGTCCCGGACCATTTTGTCCCGGATGCTTCAAGTTGGATTGTTTATATCCCGTTCGAGACTTCCGATTACCGTCTGGGAGGTTCCAGGCTTGCACAGGCGCTCGGGTTGGGAGGCGGAAGCGCGCCTGAAATATCCGACCCGGATTATTTTATGGACTGCTTCGAACTGGTCAGGGAATTCGTCGAGGACGGTGTGGCTCTGTCCGGAATACGTGTCGGAGGCGGCGGACTGATTTCCGCCGTCAAGTCCTTGTGCGTCCCGAACATTGGCGCCGACATCGACATCTCGGACCTTATGAGGGCGTCGGATGAGAGCAATGTCGTCAGGGTGCTTTTCTCCGAGGTTCCCGGGGTCCTGCTTCAGACAAAGGATTCCGACTTCGACTATCTCGATGCCGAATGTCTCCTCCAGGACATCGCATTTTTCCCTCTGGGTCATCCTGTGACGGGGAATTCAGATGTCAGGGTGAAGTCTTCTGCAAAGACAGGTATACAGACAATTTTGGATACATTGATGCAAAATGCGGAAGGGGAAGACTGAAGAAGCCTTCTCCTTGTTGTTTTCTCCATCTTTTTATTGTAATTTCGCGGCGCGAAAAAAATTAGAAACAAAATGTTAGAGAACAAAAAGAGAGTCTATCGCTTCGGCGCCAGGAAGGCGGAAGGAGACGGCTCCAAAAGAGAATTGCTCGGCGGCAAGGGCGCGAACCTTGCGGAAATGAGCAGATTGGGAATGCCTGTACCTGCAGGCTTCACCATCACCACAGAGTGCTGTGCTGAATATTATGAACTCGGCGGAGGATATTCGGAATACCTCAAGAAGGAAGTGGCCGAGGCACTCGCTGATACTGAAAAACTTATGGGAAAGAAATTCGGCGACCCGAAGGACCCCCTTCTGGTCAGCTGCAGGAGCGGCGCCCGCAGTTCCATGCCCGGTATGATGGATACCATCCTCAATATCGGCCTCTGCTCCGCGACCATTCCCGGAATGATAGAGAAGACAGGTAACCCCCGTTTCGTTTACGACGCATACAGACGTCTCATTATGATGTACTCCGACGTCGTTATGGAGAAGGCGGAGGGAATAGAACCCGCGGACGGACAGGGAATACGCCAGCAGCTCGACCGTATGATGGACGAGGTGAAGAAGGCGAAGGGCTACAAGTCCGACACCGAACTGAGCGCCGAGGAACTGAAGGAACTCTGCGACAGGTTCAAGGTGAAGGTCAAGGAAGTTCTGGGAGAGGAATTCCCCGACACTGCGGAAGCCCAGCTGTGGGGCTCCATAGGCGGCGTGTTCAAGTCCTGGAACGGAAAGAGGGCCATTGCCTACCGCAGGATAGAGAAGATTCCCGATGATTGGGGAACTGCCGTGAACGTGCAGTCGATGGTGTTCGGAAATATGGGGGAAACCTCCGCTACCGGAGTGGCGTTCTCCCGCAACCCTGCGAACGGAGACAACAGGTTCTACGGAGAATGGCTCATCAACGCACAGGGCGAGGATGTGGTGGCAGGTATCCGCACCCCCAACCCGCTGAATGACGCCACAAAGACAGAACACAACAGGCATCTGCCTTCCTTGGAAGCCGCTATGCCCGACGTCTATAAGGAACTCGATGAAATCCGCACCCGTCTGGAAAATCACTTCCACGATATGCAGGATATCGAATTCACCATACAGGAAGGAAAACTCTGGATGCTTCAGTGCCGCATAGGCAAGCGTACCGGACTCGCGGCCCTTCAGATGGCAATGGATATGCTCGGTGAAGGGATGATTGACGAGAAGACTGCTGTGCTGAGGGTTTCTCCCTCCCAGCTCGACGAAATACTACATCCTGTTCTCGACCCCGCGTCCGAAAAGAAGGCCACGGCTCTGGCAGTGGGCCTCCCCGCTTCTCCCGGAGGAGCTGTGGGAACGATAGTGTTCACCCCTGAGGAGGCGATGGCGGCTGCGGCTCGCGGAGAGAAGACCATCCTCCTGCGTGAGGAAACTTCTCCCGAGGACATAGAGGGTATGCGCGCGGCTTCAGGTATCCTGACGGCCCGCGGAGGAATGACTTCTCACGCGGCGCTCGTCGCCCGCGGATGGGGCAAGTGCTGCATCGTGGGCTGCGATGCTCTCAAGATTGACTTCGGGAAGAAGACCGTCACTTTGGGGAACACCACCCTCAAGGCGGGCGACTGGATGTCACTCAACGGAGCGAAGGGTCTTGTCTACGGAGTGAAGATTGACACTATGGACGCAAGCGAGAACCCTCTCTTCGTGAACTTTATGACCATCGTGGACAAATATCGCCGTATGGGCATCCGCACCAATGCCGACACTCCCGAGGATGCGCTCCGCGCCCTCAAGTTCGGCGCAGAGGGTATCGGACTGTTCCGCATCGAGCATATGTTCTATGGGAAGAACTCTGAAGTTCCCCTGGCGAAACTCCGCAAGATGATAATGAGCCGGACGGATGAAGAACGCAAGGCGGCGCTCGACGAACTCGAACCTTTCATCAAGGCTTCAGTCAAGAGCACCCTCAAGATAATGGACGGCAAGCCCGTGGTCTTCCGTCTGCTGGACCCTCCCCTTCACGAATTCGTTCCCAAGAGCGAGGACAAGCGCGAGGAACTTGCCCGTGAACTCGGCATTTCAGTGGCCGAAGTGGACAAGAGAGGTGAGAACCTTCACGAGGTCAACCCTATGATGGGACATCGCGGAGTGCGTCTGCACGTGACCTATCCCCTCATCGCCGAAACTCAGTACCGCGCAATATTCACCGCCACGGCGGAACTTATGAAGGAAGGTTTCAATCCCATCCCCGAGATAATGATTCCCGTCACCATCTCCGCAAGGGAAATCGAGTTCCAGAAACTTCACTGCGAGAAAATCAGGCTTGAGGTCGAGGCGCACGAGCACCTTTCCATCAAGTACAGGTTCGGTACTATGATTGAAATCCCCCGCGCGGCTCTCACCGCTGACAGAATGGCCCGTACGGCAGAGTTCTTCAGCTTCGGAACCAACGACCTCACGCAGATGACATTCGGCTTCTCACGTGACGACGTCGGAACGTTTATGGGTGACTATCTTGGAAACAAGATTCTGGATGCCGACCCTTTCCAGACCATCGACGTCAAGGGCGTAGGCAAACTCGTTGAGACCGGCGTGCAGGGCGGACGCAGCAAGAGGGCCGACCTCAAGTGCGGCATTTGCGGCGAGCATGGAGGAGACCCCGATTCCATTATGTTCTTCAACAAAATCGGTATCGACTATGTGAGCTGCTCACCTTTCCGTGTTCCCATAGCGCGCCTTGCGGCTGCTCACGCATCCATCAACCAGAACAGATAATGAAACAGGATTTACAGATATTCGACCTGATTCGGAAGGAGGAAGACCGCCAGTCCAACGGGCTGGAACTCATAGCGTCGGAAAATTACGTGTCTGAACACGTGCTCCGCGCGATGGGTTCAGTCTGCACCAACAAATATGCTGAAGGATATCCCGGAAAGCGTTATTACGGAGGTTGCGAAGTCGTTGACCAGATTGAGCAGCTGGCGATTGACCGCCTGAAAGAAATCTATAAGGCCGAGTGGGCCAATGTTCAGCCCCACTCCGGCGCGCAGGCCAATATGGCAGTCACTATGGCGGTTCTTCAGCCGGGCGACTGCTTTATGGGTCTGGATTTGAGTCAGGGAGGACATCTGACTCACGGTTCCCCCGTGAACACGTCCGGTATGCTGTATAAGGCCGTGCCCTACGGACTTGATTCCAATACGGGACGGGTTGACTACGACGCGCTGGAAGCCAAGGCTCTGGAATGCAGACCCAAGCTTATCATCGGCGGGGCGTCAGCCTATTCCCGCGAGTGGGACTACAGACGTATGCGCGACATTGCCGACAAGGTTGGCGCCGTTCTCTGGATAGATATGGCTCACACCGCCGGCCTGATTGCCGCCGGCCTGCTTGAAAATCCCGTCGAATATGCGCACGTGGTCACCTCCACGACACACAAGACCCTCAGGGGCCCTCGCGGGGGGATTATTCTTATCGGTAAGGACTTCGACGACCCCAGAGGGCGCAGGACTCCCGCCGGAGCCGTCAAGAAGATGAGCCAGGTGCTGGACTCCATAGTGTTCCCCGGAGTTCAGGGCGGACCTTTGGAACACGTCATAGCCGGAAAGGCCGTGGCTTTCTTTGAGGCGATGCAGCCTGAGTTCGTCCAGTATCAGAAGCAGGTTGTCGCGAATGCCGCCGCAATGGCGGAAGAATTCGTCAGCCGCGGATACAAGCTCGTCAGCGGCGGTACAGACAATCACCTTATGTTGATTGACCTCAGGACACGGTTCCCGAAGGTCAGCGGAAGAATTGCCGAGAAGGAACTTGAGAAAGCCGGAATAACGCTCAACAAGAATATGGTACCCTTTGACAACCGCAGCCCTTTCCAGACTTCCGGGGTGAGAATCGGTACACCCGCCGTTACTTCCAGGGGATTCGTCGAGCACGATATGCTCAAAATCGTCGATTTCATCGACAAGGTGCTTTCTTCCTGCAGCGACAACATTGAGGCGCTGAGCCTGAAGAAGGGGGAAGAGGCGACAGGAGAGCAGAGCGCTATGCTCCAGCGGCATTCCGAGGTTCTTGCGGCCGTAAAGAAAGAGGTGCGCCAGATGACAGCCGGCGTGCCGTTGAACAGATATTGATGGCAGACAGAAAATTGCTTGACAGCGAACTCCGCCGACTCAGTGTGGAGGAATACAGGACGAGGCCGGAAAGCGGCCTCGCCTTGGTTTTGGACAATGTCCGCAGCGCATACAATGTCGGCAGCGCGTTTCGTACCGCCGATGCCTTCGGGGTGGACAAGCTGTGGCTTTGCGGAATATGCGCCGCGCCTCCGAGCGTGGAAATACACAAGACAGCCCTCGGGGCGGAGAATTCGGTAAGTTGGGAGCACGTGGATGATACTCTGGAACTGGTTGCTCGCCTGAAGTGCGCGGGTTATACCGTAATCAGCGTGGAGCAGACGGAAAATTCCGTCTGCCTCTCCGATTTCCGGCGTGAGCCGGGCAGAAAATACGCCCTGATTTTCGGGAATGAGGTTGACGGGGTCCGGCAGGATGTCGTGGATGAATCCGACTTTGCGCTGGAGATACCCCAGCAGGGGACGAAACATTCCCTGAACGTGTCCGTCTGCGTGGGAGCCGTGCTTTGGGAATTCGTCCGTTGACATTTTGTCAGTGGCACAGACATTGTCCCCTATGTTGTCGTTAAACTAAATCAAACAAATCAAGATATTATGATTAAACCACTTTCAGACAGAGTTTTGATTGAGCCCAAGGAGGCTGAAGTCAAGACGGCATCAGGCATTTATATACCTGATACGGCAAAGGAGAAACCCCAGCAGGGTAAGGTTCTTGCCACCGGTCCCGGAAAGAAAGACGAAATTATGGAAGTCAAGGCCGGTGATGTAGTGCTCTATGGAAAATATTCCGGAAATGAAATTACGGTGGATGGAAAGCAATATCTTATAGTCAAACAGTCTGACATTTTAGCAATTCTGTAAATTATGGCAAAGGAGATACAATTCAATGCAGATGTCCGTTCAAAGATGAAGAACGGCGCGGACGCTCTTGCAAACGCAGTTAAGGTGACACTTGGCCCCAAGGGTCGCAATGTGGTGATAGCCAAGAAATTCGGAGCGCCTTCAGTGACTAAGGACGGCGTTACCGTGGCCAAAGAAGTGGAACTTTCAGACAGTTTTGAGAATATGGGCGCCCAGATGGTGAAGGAGGTCGCTTCCAAGACCAATGAGCAGGCGGGAGACGGAACCACTACCGCAACCGTGCTGGCGCAGGCCATAATCAACGTGGGTCTGAAGAACGTGACTGCGGGAGCGAATCCGATGGACCTCAAGCGGGGTATCGACAAGGCGGTCGCTGAAGTGGTCAAGAACCTCAAGAACCAGAGCCAGAGCGTGGGAGACGATTTCTCCAAGGTCGAGCAGGTGGGCACAATCTCAGCCAACAATGACAATTACATCGGCAAGCTGATAGCTGACGCCATGTCCAAGGTCAAGAAAGACGGTGTCATCACGGTCGAAGAGGCCAAGGGCACGGAGACCGAGGTGAAGGTGGTTGAGGGCATGCAGTTTGACAGAGGATACATCTCTCCCTATTTCATGACCAACGGAGACAAGATGGAGGCCGAACTCAGCGCTCCCTATATCCTCATTACGGACAAGAAAATCAGCACTATGAAAGACCTGCTTCCCTTGCTTGAACCCATTGCAAGAGAAGGAAAAGAACTGCTCATTATAGCGGAAGACGTTGATGGAGAGGCTCTTACCACCTTGGTTGTGAACAGGCTCCGCGGCTCTTTGAAGGTTGCGGCCGTCAAGGCGCCCGGCTTCGGCGACAGGCGCAAGGAGATGCTTCAGGACATCGCCGTCCTCACAGGAGCCCAGGTAATCTCCGAAGAAAGGGGCTTCTCTCTTGAGAATGCCACTCCCGATATGCTTGGTAAGGCAGAGAAGGTGACGGTCACAAAGGAGAACACCACGATAGTGGGAGGCTCCGGCAAGCAGGCTGACATCAAGGACCGCGCAGACCTTATCCGCAAGCAGATAGAGACGACCACTTCCGATTATGACCGCGAGAAACTCCAGGAGAGGCTCGGAAAGCTGGCCGGAGGCGTGGCCGTGCTTTATGTGGGCGCAACCACCGAGGTTGAAATGAAGGAGAAGAAGGACAGGGTGGAGGATGCTCTGAACGCTACCCGCGCCGCTGTTGAGGAGGGTTATCTGCCCGGAGGCGGTGTGGCATACATTCGCGCGGCGGCAAACCTTTCGCAGCTGAAGGGTGAGAACGAGGATGAGACCACCGGCATCCGCATAGTTGCAAAGGCCATAGAGGAACCTCTGCGCCAGATTGCCGAGAATGCAGGGGTTGACGGCGCAGTCATCATCCAGAAAATCAAGGAAGGGAAGGGCGACTTCGGCTACAACGCCCGGACCGGAGAATATGTCAAGATGTACGAGGCCGGCGTGATTGACCCTACCAAGGTGGCCCGCGTCGCTCTTGAGAACGCGGCCAGTGTGGCGGGTATGTTCCTCACAACGGAATGCGGCATAGTTGACATTCCCGAACCTACCCCCGCTCCTGCAATGCCCGCAGGCGGAATGATGTAGCGAATCCTATATAATATTATATGTCGGCGGCGGACCGGAAATGACCGGTTCGCCGCCGTCTGTTATGTATCAATGAGTTATGAAAAATGGCAAAAAAAGATGCAAAAAATGTGAAATAAAATTTGTCAGTTCCGATTTTTGGTGTACATTTGCATCCCCTTTCGGAAGAGAGGGCAACAAAAAGTTCTTTTGAAATAATTTTTCTGAAAATTTTTGAGAAAAAGTTTGCAGATTAAAATTTTTGGCGTACCTTTGTAGTCCCGTTCAACCACGGGAAGGCGGTCGGCAAGAAAATGCCGGATTTTTTTTACGCCAATTTTGAAACAAGATCTTTGAAAAGACTGAAAGGAAAGTACAAGCAAAGTACCGAGAAAAAGAATCGAGAGCGTTAATTC
>JAKSKF010000015.1 GCA_024401825.1 Bacteroidales bacterium | reverse complement strand
AAAATTATCCGCTCACGCCCTCAGCTCAAAACCGAGACCGTGAGCAAAATCCCGGATCGCGTTTCACTCAATACAGTTGACTCGGCTGCTCACGGTCTGTCCGCGGCCTCAAGTATGGAGAAGACCTCTTTCCCCTGAAAAAAGTTGACTTAGCTGAACAAAAATGGCGAATTTGTTCATTCAAGCGTCAAAAAATGGCCTCAAATGAACGTTATGGCCGTTTTTGTTCAGCCGAGAGCCGGTCAACCACGCCCAGCCATTGCTTCTTCGTTCCGGGCCCGCACCCGCTACGGCCGCCCGTCCCCTCTGCCCCTTCCGCGCCCGGTCTCGCCGGGGGACCGCAGGGTTTGGGATTATACCGCGTGGGGGCCGGTCAGAATTCCCCGACTTTCTTGGGGTCGTTGGCGTATGCCTCCCTGAGGTATCCGTACAATGTTTCGAAGGTCCTGGAGACGCGGGCCGGGGATTGCATATCCCTGTAGTCGCTGTCCGTCTCTATCCGGAGTTTGATTATCTCCTTGCCCGTGATGTCCTCAAGCTGGTTCTTGCTTATGAGATAAAGGGCGTAGGAGGTCGTCCTGGTTGTCGAATACGAGTGAGGAACCATCTGCGTTATCGTGTAGGGGGTGAGGACAACCGCGTCATAGTACGGGTCGTACGTATATGCGTAGCCGAAATCCGTGCGAGGTGTCTCGGAGACTCCCGTGGTGGTTTCCTTCTCGAATTCCCGGTCGTAGATGTTGCTCAGTTCAATCACCTTGTCGTCGGAGAATCTAATCTGGAATTTGTCGTCCCGGTCGAAGATACCGTGGTTGGAGGACTCGTCCGTCGAGACCAGCACGGCGAGAACGGTGTCCCTTCCTGAGATTCTGGCTCCGAGAGCGACCTTCATACCGTCGAACAGATTCCGGTCGCAGGTGAGTATCTGGCGTTCGCCTTTGGAACTTGTATTGATTTCAATCTTCCGGAACATCCCGCAGGAGACTGCGAGCATTCCCAAAACTGTGATTACTATAAATTTTCGCATAGGGTATTGTCGTTTTTGAAAATGGGAAAAATCATTTTACACTTGTGTCCAGCTTCCTGAAAGACACTGCGACACCGCCGCCGGGAGCCATAGCTATGTGCAGAGAGTCCGTTGAGCGCACTGTCTTCCTGCTGATGGTGTAGGATTTGGGATTCTCCTTGTAATCGGCGTCCGCGCCGTCTTCATAAAGGGTTGCCTCATACTCGCCTTCACCCAGGAAGTCCAGCCGGACATCCATCTGGCGGGCGTTCTCGTCCGTAACTCCACCCAGGAACCAGGTGTCACGTCCGAAACTGAATTCACGGGCGCTTCCGCTCAGGCTTTCCTGTCGGGGCTGGCGGGCTATCACCAGATAATCTCCGGGCTCGGCGGCAATATACACGCTCCTGTTCCAGTCGGCGGCGACATCCTTGATGAACTGGAAGGCGTCCATATGGGGCGCATAGTGTTCAGGGGTGTCGGCGGCCATCTGCAAGGGAGAGTACATTGTGACGTAAAGCGCCAGCTGGTTGACTATGGTGGCGTTCACGTGAGAGTCGTTTCCGCACCATTCCTTGAGATTCTGCTCGAACAGGCCGGGAGTGTAATCCATCGGACCTCCGTTCAGACGGGTGAACGGCAGGATTGTCACGTGTTCCGGGGCATTGCCTCCGAACGCCTGGTATTCCGAGCCGCGGGCCGCCTCGTTGCCTATGAGGTTGGGATATGTCCTGCAGAGTCCTGTGGGACGCACCGCCTCGTGGGCGTTGACCATAATGTGATGGTCCGCCGCCTTCTTTATGGCATACAGGTAGTGGTTTATCATATTCTGGCTGTAGTGGTAATCTCCCAGAGGGATGATGTCTCCCACATAACCGGACTTGACGGCGTCATAGCCGTATCTGTTCATCAGGTCGTAGGCCGCATCGATATGGCGTTCATAGTTGCGCACGCTGGATGAAGTCTCGTGATGCATCACAATCCTGATTCCGCGGGAGTGGGCATACTCGTTCAGAGCCGCGATATCGAAGTCGGGATAGGGAGTCACGAAGTCGAAGACATAGTCCTTGTTGCAGTTGGCCCACTCTTCCCAACCGATGTTCCAGCCCTCCACCAGGACGGCATCGAAGCCGTTTTCCGCGGCAAAGTCGATGTACTTGCGCACATTTTCGTTGTTGGCGGAGTGGCGGCCGTTGGGAACGGCGTTCTGATAGTCGAAGGTGTCCAGGTTCACAGAGGGAACGTCGGTATAGTTCCAGGTTCCGGCTCCCGCAATCATTTCCCACCATACTCCCATATATTTTACGGGATGAATCCAGCTCACGTCCTCAAAGGCGCAGGGTTCGTTGAGGTTGAGAACCAGTCTGGAGGCAAGCTGCTTCTCTGCGGAAGGAGTAACCTGGACGGTACGCCAGGGAGTCGGGCAGGGAGTCTGGAGATGGCCTTTCCATCCCTGCGCGTCGGGCGTGAGGAAGGAACGGATGCGCTTGCCGTCCACCAGAAGGTGCATACAGGGAAAATCCACAAGAGCCGCCTCGTGAATGTTCACGTAAAGTCCCTCGGGGGTCTTCATCTGCATACTGGTCTGGACTCCGCCCGTGCTGTACAGCGTCGTTCCCGCATTGTCGGGATTGACCCTCGACTTGAAGACAGAAGGAATCTCGGAGAGTTTTGTCCTGGCATATTCATACTCCTGGGTGTCAAAGTCTCCGGGAATCCACCAGGCGACATTGTCCTGGGCGCAGTTGAACTCGGTAAGTTCCTCCTTGATTACGAAGTGGGTGAGGGGCTGGTTGCCGGGAAATTCGTAGCGGAAGCCCAGGCCGTCGTCAAACAGGCGGAAGCGGATATCCATAAGTTTCCCGCTCTCTGTGTGACGCAGCTTGACCAGCATCTCATTGTAGTGGTTGCGGATTGAGGACTCCTCTCCCCACACGGGCGTCCAGATCTCGTCGAACGAGGAGTTCTCCACGTCCACTATCTCGAAGCCGCTGTTGAACATATAGGGAGGAACCTTGTCAACCTTTTCAATCCCGTCGGAGCGGAATTCGAGCCCCTGATATTTTACGGTGCCCCTCAATTCGAAGCCGAGGGCTGAAGGTTCGATGACCTTGACGTCTCCGCAGTCGAGACTGTATGACGGCGCGCCCTTGGAATCGATTGCAAATTCCATAGACAGGTTTCCGTCCGGAGAAGTGAGAGTGTTCCTGCTTACAATCTCAGTTTTGGGACTGCACGCGGCCAGCAGGCTCAAAGTGCAGAACAATAGCATTCTTTTCATTTATGGTAAGGTTTTTTGGATTGATTTTGCTGTCTGTCAGCACATCGGTCCACTCCCCTGCGGGTAGGGTCGACGTGAATTCGGAGTAGTTGTCCCAGGGAATCTGACGTTCTTCGGGATTGTTGTTGACAAAGACGAACACCACATCGTCGTCGGTGTACCGGAAATAGGCATAGGTGTTGTCCCTCCCCAAAAAATGCAGGGTCTTGCCGTTCTGCACCGCATCGGAGGTCTTTCTCCAGTTGAAAAGGGCGCTGAAACGCCGGCACAGTTCCATTCTCTGAGGCTCTTCGAGCCACCTGTCGTCAAAGTTGACGCGCAGTCCGCCGTGGCCCTGGCTCCTGTCGAGGGAACGCACCCCGAGTTCGTCTCCGGCGAATATCTGGGGATATCCCCGGAGCGTCGCCATAAGGGTCATCACTATACCGAGCCGGGACGTGTCCCCGCCGACGATGTCGGCTATGCGGTCCGTGTCGTGGTTTCCGGGGAATATCATCATATTCCTGACGTCGGAATAATAGATGTCGTTGGATATGCTCTCATAAATCTTGAACATACCCTCGTCCCAGTAGGTCTTGTCGGCGTTTATCCCTCTGCACAGCGCTCCGTACAGGGGGAAATCCATAACCGAGGGAAGATTGGAGTCGAACCCGTCCGGATTGCGGGCGTCATCCTGCCAGTATGCCACCTGGGGCACGTTCTCACTCCAGACTTCTCCCACTATGTTCAGGTTGGGGTATTCCTCCCTTACGGCCTTGCACCAGAGGGACATAGGCTCCTTCTCGTTGTAGGGGTAGGTATCCACCCTGAGTCCGTCGAGTCCCGCCCATTCAATCCACCACACAGCCCACTGCTTGAAGTACTGGAGCACGTAGGGATTGTCCAGGTTCATATCGGGCATAGACGTGTCGAACCAGCCGCTTTCCATCGAGCCGTGGTCGAACTCCGAGCCGTACAGGTCGTTCTGGGCGGCGAAGGAGCAGTTGCTGCGCGTATATTCCGGCCACCTGTGAATCCAGTCGTCGAACGGGAGGTCCTTCATCCACCAGTGTGCCCCGCCGCAGTGGTTTGTGACTATGTCCATTATGATTTTCAGCCCTCGTCCGTGCGCCAGACGGACCATCTGCCTGTATGCGTGGTTGCTGCCTATCCTGGGGTCAACCTTGTAATAGTCCGAGCAGGCATAGCCGTGATAGGATGAGTGAGGTTCGTCGTCAAGAAGGAGAGGGGTGCACCAGATTGCGGTCATTCCTATGCCGGCAATGTAGTCGAGGTGCTCCACTATCCCCTGTATGTCTCCTCCGTGACGTCCGAAGAACGCCTCCGGGTCGGCCGCTTCCACGGTACAGGGTGTGCTGTCGTTGGACGGGTCGGCGTTGAAGAAGCGGTCCGGCATAATGAGGTATATGGCATCCTCCGTTCCGAAGCTCTTTCTCATAGCGGAGCCTTCCTCGCGCGGGAGAATGCTGTAAGGTACGGAGAAGTTGCCGTCGGGGCCACGGAACTCAAGTTCGTAGGTTCCGGGCCCGGCCGATTCGGAAATCTCGATGTCCGCGAAGATACAGTTGGGGCTCTGGGCCTTGTGCAGTTCTTTCACCCTGATGCCGGGGGCATCCTTGAAACTGACGGTATAGGATGCGAGGTTTTCGCCCTGGAGCATCAGTTGGAGAGAGGTCTTCATCCCCACCCACCAGCAGGGAGGCTCCATATGGGCGAGCCGGTCGGAGGAAGTGGAGATGCTGTAGTCCCAGGGGGCCTGAAGTCCCACCCTGACTGTCACGGTGTCGGTTCCGAGCCAGCGACGGAAGGTCAGGGCGCTGTCCGCGGTGGAGAGAATCTCGAACTGCGAGCCCACCCCCGGATGAAGCGCGGGATGAGAATGATACAGGTCATTGAGGCCCTTGTAGAAGTCATTGTATGAGTTCCAGCTTCCGCAGTTCATAGTATCCTTGTCGAAGAAGTCGAAGCTCTTGTGCATTCCGCCAAGCTGGCCGGTGTACATCAGAGGCTGGGACAGGGGAAGAGTCCAGCAGAGTACGCAGGCGGCCTTCCAGGCATCGTTCAGACGTTGGAATTCGGTGCCCGCCCAGGAATTCTCGTCGTGATTCGTGACGAAAGTGAGACGGCAGGCATCCGGGCCGTACCTGAGGACATTCGAACTTATGTAGCTGGCAAGACTGTCGGCGCTGACCATTCCCTCGTCAAGTCCGTTCAGCAGATGATGAAGTTCCCAGGAATAGGTGGCGTCGAATCCGGCGGCGTGAAGTTCCGGTTTCTCTCCTTCGGCTAGCCAGTATCTCCCGGGGTACTCCTTGCGAAGCACGGAAAGTTGTTCCTCCCAATAATCCACCGGCATCTCCCCGGCAACGTCGCATCGGAAGCCGTCTATGCCGCGGTCCAGCCAGAAACGCAGGCAGTCGCGCATTTCCGACCGCATCTCTGCGTTGGAAAGGTCGAGAGGGGCGATGTCCGTCCAGTCGTGCTGCACCACGAAACTTCCGTCCTCGTTGCGCAGGAACCATTCCGGATGCTCCCCGGCCCAGCGGGAGTCGGGAGAAGTGTGGTTGGCCACCCAGTCAAGGATGACCTTGAGACCGAGCGAATGCGCCTTTTCCAGGAAGGCGTCGAAATCGTCCAGAGTTCCGAATTCGGGATTCACGGCCTTGTAGTCGGCAGGAGCGTAATACGAACCCAGAGTGCCCTTCCTCTCAAGTTTCCCTATGGGATTGACGGGCATAAGCCACACTATGTCCACTCCGTTTTCCTTCAGTTCCGGCAGCAGGGCGGCAGCGGCGGCGAAAGTGCCTTCCGGGGTAATCTGCCGGACGTTCATTTCATAGACTGTGGAACCGCAGACCCATTGGGCGTGGGTGGAGGCGCTGTCAACAGCGGGTTTGCAGGATGCTATGGAAAGCATCGCCGCAAAGACAAATGCCAAACGTTTCATAATTTATTTTCAAGTTTCATTGTTGTCTTCTTCAGTCCGGGGGAACTCAGTTCCACCACAATCTCCCCTGCCGCAGGGGAGCCTTCGACTATCAGGCCAAGCGCCCCGTGGAAAAGGTGCATTCCTGGATTCTGGAAACTCTCGAGACAGGTCGGGTCTCCATTTGCCACAGCCTTGAACCTGCCCTCTCCCTTCACTTTTATTTTCACGTAGTTGTCCGCATCGGGCACGGGCTCTCCCCTGTCATCCACCGCCCTCACCGTGATGAACGCCAGGTCATCCGGACCGTGGATTTCCGTCCTGTCCGCGCTGAGTTCAAGGGACTTCGGGCGTCCCGCCGTACGCAACGTCCGTTCCATACAGGGGGTTCCGTCAGAATCGTAAGCCACCACCCTGATTTCTCCCGGGACATAATCGACGTCATCCCATATCAGGCGGAACCTCTCCTCAAGGCTCCCGTCCCTGTTCTTGTACCTCAGGCCCCGGCTGACTCCGTTCACGAACAGTTCCGCGCAGGGATATGAAGTGTACACGAAGACCGGCGTCCGCTGCCCTTCCCTGCCGGGCCAGGTCCAGTGCGGGAGCACGTGCAGGGTGGGAGATTCCTCATTCCAGACGCTGCGGTACAACCAGTAGCGGTCTTTGGGGATGTTGGCAAGGTCGATGATTCCGAACATCGAGGAATGGTTGGGCCAGGCGTCCGTGTCGTAGGGGGCGGGCTCACCCAGATAGTCGAATCCGGTCCAGACGAACTGGCCGAGGAGCCAGGGATAGTCCTCGTCGGCGGCAAAATCCTCGTCAGGAACGTTGCTCCAGGTGCAGTAGTCCAAATCGTAGGAACTGCACTGGTGGTCTTCCGAACAGAAACTGACGGCCTTCTGCACGGGGAAATGATAGACTCCCCTGGACGAGACGGTGGAGGCGGTTTCCGTGCCGAGCAGGAAGCCCTGCGGCAGAAGAGGATACAACTGGGTGTAGCGTTCCGGCTTGTAGTTGAATCCGGGGATGTCGATGACTGCCGTCATACCGTATTTCAAGCCTCCGTCCGGCTGGTCCATACCCGTGGTGACAGGCCTCGTGGGGTCTTCCCTGTGACAGATGTCCTGAAGCCGCCGGCACACCTCCACGCCCGTGGAATCCCACTGTGAAGGCACCTCGTTGCCTATGCTCCACATCACCACCGAAGGATTGTTGCGGAAATGGCGGACCATATTGACAAGGTCCTTCTCCGCCCACCGGTCGAAGAAAAGGTGGTACCCGTTCGCGCATTTGGGCTTGTCCCACTCGTCGAAGGACTCCACCATAAGCATCAGTCCCATCTCGTCGCACAGTTCCACAAGGGTCTGCGAAGGCATATTGTGCGATGTCCTGACGGCGTTGCAACCCATATCCTTGAGAAGGGAAAGCCTGTATCGGACGGCGGAACGGTTGACCGCGGCCCCCAGGGCGCCCAGGTCGTGATGGTTGCAAACCCCCTTGAACATCGTGCGCCTGCCGTTCAGGAAGAATCCTTTTCCGGGCTTGAATTCAATGCTGCGTATTCCGAACCTGGTGACGCAGCTGTCCCGGAGTTCCGTCCCCGGAGTCAGGCTTGTGCGGTTGCGCCACTTTGCCACGTTCCACTCGGTCTGGAGTACACCTCCCGTCCTGACGCGGGTGAGCGCAGTATAGAGGTTCGGGCTGTCAGGGGACCAAAGGCGGGGGTTCTCTATTTCAAGGTGCTGGACCAGAGGCTCTTTCCCATATATCCTTCGGCTGTCCAGAGTGCCGGCCACCACCCTGCCTTCACTGTCTTTTATTATGGTTTCAAGGGTTACTATCTCTCCTTCATCCACGCCTTCCACGGAGGTCTGCACTTTCACCGAGGCCATTTCCACGCTCACGGAGGGAGTGGTGACAAAACTTCCCCATACGGGTATGTGCACCGCCGGTTTGTCTATCAGGGTGACCTGACGGAACAGGCCGGCTCCGGGGTACCAGCGGGAAGACTCGCTGACGTTTTCAAGCAGTACCGTTATGGTGTTCTTTCCCTCAACGGCCCAGGGAGTGATGTCCACCGTGAAAGCGTTGTATCCGTAGGGCCAGCACCCGGCTTCCTTGCCGTTCACAAGAACCCGGGCACGGCTCATCGCGCCGTCGAAAAGCAGGGTGAAGTTCCTTCCCTGCGTCACGGGCAGGTCTATCTCAGTCCTGTAGCATCCCTTCCCTATCCAGGGAAGCCCGCCGCTGCGGGCCGTGTGCTCCACCGCCGTGGTTTCTCCGTTCTGGACGATGGCTGTGCGCTGAAGGTCGACGGAGCGGTCGAAAGGACCTGAGACTGCCCAGTCGTGGGGGACGGTGACATCCGTCCATCCCCGGGTGGAATTGTAATCGTGGTCCGGGCGGAACTGCCAGGAGGGCAGGAGAATGGCCGCAAGTATGAAGTACAGGATGCCGTGCATAACTTATTTTCTGAAAGGGTCCAGGGCCACGGTCGGCCGTCCGTTGCTGAACGCGCCCAGGTCGTAGCCGTTTCTCGACTGCTCGGATTCGGGCTCCCAAAGGAAGATGCCCTTGAACCAGTCATATGACGCGGTGTTGTCTATCAGATACTGCAGACAGGCCTTGGCCGCCTCCGGCTGGTATGCAGGCATCCCGAACTCCACCAGCATAACGTCCTTGCCGTAGCTGGAGTGAAGCATCGGGAAGTTCCCCAGGGCCAGTCCTGTCCTTTCCCTCCAGTCCGCAGAGCCGCCCCAGGAACTCGGGTAGAGGGAGAGGCCTATCATATCGTAGTTGACGCCGTTCTCCTTCATCAGGTTGAAGAACCATCTCAGGGTGTCGGTGTCCCAGGCGTTGCTCGTATGCAGGATGACTACGGCGTCGGGATATACCTTCTTCACCGCCGCCGCTCCGGAGTTGAAATATCTTGCGAAATTGGCCGCGTCATTGCCCTGCACCCTGCCGCTTTCCCAAAGCATCCCGTTCTCGACTTCGTTTCCCACCTGGACCCAGTTGACCTCTATGCCGTTCTCCTTAAGGAAACGGAGGGTGCCTTCCGTGTGCCGGCCCACCAGGTATGCCATCTGCTCCACATTCTGTCCCTCCCAGGCAGAAGGCACGTTCTGCTTGCCAGGGTCCGCCCACCAGTCGCTGTAATGAAAATCTATCATTATCTTCATTCCCAACGCCTTTGCGCGCCTTGCCTTGACAAGCACGTCTTCCCTGTCACACCACCCATCCTGCGGATTCACCCAGACACGGTAGCGGACTGCGTTGAAACCTATGTCGTGAAGAAGGGCGGTGCACTCCTTCTCCTTCATATCGGAGTCGAAGAACTTGTAATCCTTGGATTCCATTTCCGTAACCCAGGAAATGTCCGCTCCCTTCGCAAACTGAAGGGGCCCCGCAGGGTCCGGGTCGCGCTTGGACTGGCAACTGCAGGAGGCTGACAGCAAGACGGCCGCCAGGAGAATTGCGTATAAAGTGTTCATTTTCATATCATTGCAGATAAACGGCCGATGCGTAGCCTCCTACCAGCAGGCCGGAATCCTGGACTATTATCTGTCCGTTGGATTCTATACAGTTGTCCAAGGAGTAGCCCTTCACCTGAATTGACACGGGCGAGGACAGGAAATTGTGTATTACCAGAACCTTCTGGGATTCATACTCGCGGGTCCAGGCCGCGATGGAAGGCTTGGAGAAGTCCACGGGAACCATATCTCCCCTGGAAAGCGCCTTGTAAACGGCCCTCGTCCTGCCGAATTGGCGGTACAGGCTGAGCATCGAAGACGGGTCGCCGGACTGTCTCTCCACGGAGATGTCCGCCGTCAGCATCCCGTTGTCTATCTGGCCGTCAAGGGCTCCCGACGCTATGGGACCCGACGCCGTCCATTTGACAGGGGTGCGCACGTAGGCGTCTCCCCCTGTCCTGGTTCCGTAATATCCAAGTTCCTCTCCCTGATAGATATAGGGGTTTCCGGCACAGGTCAGGAGTACCGCGGCCGCGAGTTTCGCCTTGGCCGCATCCCTTCCCAACAGGCTCATTGCGCGGTCTTCGTCGTGGTTGGTGAGCTTGGTGGCCGCAATCCAGTCGGTCCTGTTCTGCGCGTAGGACTGGTGATAGGAGTTGATTGTGGATGCGAAGTTCCTGATGTTGGAAGAATTTATGCATTCTATGAGTCTCCACCAGAAGCCGAATTCGAAATAGGCGGGAAGGCCTTTGTAATATGGCGCCACCTCCCTCGGCTCGGAGAAGTGCTCCCCTACCATATATATGTTGTCGCTGCGCCCGCAGGACTTGTATGTGGCGTTGCAGTGGTCGTAAAACTTCTTCAGGAAGGTGGGGTTCTCGTCACTGGAAGCATTGTGGTAGATGTGCTTGACAGCATCCAGACGGAAGCCGTCCACACCCATTCTTATCCATTTGTCGGCCGCTTCTGTCAGTTCCCTGAAGGGGGCTGAATTTTCACAGTCCGCGGCCGCTCCGTAGTTGACGTCGGGCATATAGGAGCCGAATACGGACAGGTAGAAGTTCTGGTCCATTCCGGGCAGAAGGATGTCCGCGGGGTCGAACGACGAGGTGCTGGGATAGAGTTTGACCGAGGTTCCGTAGTCCAGGAGGTTGGCGCCTGTCTGAGCGCCGTACTTGGTTCCCACGGGCCAGCTGCCGTCCTGCGAGGTTCTCACAAGGACGCCCCAGTCCGACTGTATTTCAAGGCTCAGGCTGACGGTGGAGCCGTCGGAATAGAACTGCTCCATCTTCCCGTCGGAATAGTACAGCCATATCCCCGTGTCGCGGGTGCCCGTGTTCACTATTTCATCCACCTTGTCCGCCCTGATGGACGAAGGTTTGCCCGAACTCAGGCTGAGGGTGAATTTCATCTTTTCCTTGGAGAAGGAACCTGTCGCCACGCGGGTCCATTCCCCGGAATTGTAGGATGAAGCGGGCATCATAGGGAACTTTCCGGCTTTCACGTCGGCCTGCGGGTTTTTGGAAATCATATAATAGTCGCGGTATGGTGAATCCGCGGAGGAAGTCGCATTCTGAAACCAGGGATGATTCTTGGAAGTGTGGTTCAGCACATAGTCGATATAGACTTTGATTCCCTTCGAGTGCGCCGCGTCCAGAAGGGATTGGAAATCGGACATCGTCCCGTACTGAGGGTTCACGGCACCGTAGTCCTCCACGTCGTAGCCGTGATATGAAGTTGCGGGATGAACGGGAGAGAGCCAGACAGCCTGCACTCCCATCTCCGCGAGATAGTCAAGTTTGGATTCTATGCCTTTGAAATCTCCCGTGAGGTCGGAGTCGCTGTCGGCGAAACTGTAAACGAGAAGCTGGTAACTTATGTCGGATTTTCCGTCCTGGGGGACGGGCACGGGCTGGGGGTCGGGTTTGGGCTGGGGGTCCGGACCGGTCTTGCCGCAGGCCAGGAGGCACAAGGCGGAAAGAAGAAGAATCGAAAGGCGTCGCATATAAAAAAATAAAAAAGGGCCGGTCGCAATGACCGACCCTTAAAGATAGCATTAATTTTCCGATACTGTTATGGTTTCTGCAGAACCGTCGTAAACTATGGAGAACACTCCCTCGCCACAATCGATGTTGGGGCCGCCCTGAGTCACGTCGAACGGCGTGTCAAGCGCGCCGAAGACTCCTCCGCGGTCAATGTTCCAGGCCATGCCCTGACGAATCTTCCATCCGCCGGAAAGCGCGACGGAGCAGGCCTTCCAGCAGTTGCCGCCTACAGGCACGAGGAAAGCGTCGGGGGTTCCGCCCCAGGCGTTGTAGTCGCCTACGATTCCCCAGAACTCGTTGGAAACGATGATGTCTTCAGTTACGGGGTCATAGATTACCATATAGGTTCCTGCAGGAGCGCTGATGTTGGAGCCGCCGGGAGTGACGGGGACATTGACTTCGGTGAAGGTTCCACCCTTGTCACCTCCCCAGGTGGCGTGTTCGCGAATCTTGAATTCCTCGCCTTCCTTGACTTCGAACGGCACGCTGTACCATTTTCCGTCCGCAAGGTACATAGGAACGTCATAATTCCAGCCGGACTTTCCGATAGAGCCGACTACGCCCCAGTCCAGAAGCGAAATCATATTGGCGGCTGAGTTGTAGCATACGGTATAAGTCCCGCTCTGGGGAGCCGTGAGATTGCTGCCGTTATTGCAGGCGACTACAGGCAATCCCTCTTCAAGAGGGTAGGGATTGGCCGGGGATGCGGCTCCGCGGTTGATGTCCCAACCGTAGTTGTACCGTATCTTGAATTCTCCCTCGATATTGACGGGGTTGCTTACCCAAACGCCGTGCGCCACCTCGACCATATCGAAATCCTGGTCCCAGTTGGAACCCTCTATCTGTCCGATGAGAGTCCAGCAGTCCATAGGAGTGATGGTGTAGGTGTAGTCCTCCATATTGATGGTCATCTTGTAGATTCCCTTCTTTTCGATGACACCTGCGCCGGGTTCGTCGGAAGCGGCCCTCTTGGTCACGAGGTTTCCGCTCAAGGCGGGCGAGCCGTCCACCTCTACGCCTACCTGGCCCTTTTCGCCCTTTATCCAGACGTCACCGGCATCGACATTCTCCTGAGGGATGATTTTCCAATACTGGTTGTCGGCCTCGGCGGTGAAAGTGAGGGTGAAAACGGGGTCCTCATATACGTCGGCGTCACTGTGCTCGAACTTGAGCATAGCGGATGCGTCCCATTTGCAGATATCGCCTATCAGGTAGTATGCCGAAGACACGAAGTTGCTCTTGGGCTGTACCCTGAGAAGGAAAGGGTCGCTGGTCACGAGGGCCGCCTGGCCGTCAATGACCACGTCGGCGCATACCGTGACGTTTTCCAGGTCGTACTGCAGAGGCTTCGAGCCGAACAGTCCCTTGATGAAACTGTTGAGCACGTCGCGGTCAATCCTGAAATCGCTCGTGAGTTCGAGGGTCTTGCCCTGCGCGCACATTCTGTAGTGGGAGAGTTCCTGTCCTGCGGGAAGTTCGGGAAGAGTGACCTGCGCGAACTGGCAGAGACCTTCGGGAAGAGTTGCGATGTCAAGCAGTTCCGGTGCGGTGACGGCAATCTTTCCGGGGAATACCATAGCGGGCTCCTGGTCGTACCTCTGAGGGTCAGCGGGCTTGATGCCATAGTCTCCGGCGATGCAACCGGTCAGAAGAAGACCGGCGCACGCCAATGTAAATATCAATGATTTTTTCATATCCGTAAAGCTTAATCAATGTGTCCTGTACCTTTGAAGAAGTCGAAGCTTATCTTCTGTCCCGCGCTTGCAGGAACCCTGTCCTGGTCGGGGCCTACGCCGCGGTAGGAAATCTTGCCGTCCTTGATGATGAACTCGGACTTCCACCAGTCACGGTCTGAAAGCTTGACGCAGCAGCGAACGCCTTCGGTGGCGTCAGTGATGAATGCGGGTGAAACGAATTCTCCGTCGGGAGTTTCGGGAACAGTGAATACATAGTCATTGGGAATGTCCCAGCACCCGTCGACGGCAGTACCCAGCAGATAAACCACAGGCTCGTCGAAGTCGATGGTGTAGATGTAGTCGCGGCCGCTGACTTCGGTCCTGATGGAGACGAGATACCAGCCGGGATTGGTGACTACGATGTTGCCGTCGTCCGTCTTGGTGATGCCGGCATCAGCGTTGTCGTTGATGCGGCCTTCCACTGCGGCATATCCGGCTTCGCCTCCGTCCCATTTCTTCTCCACGTTGAACTTGAAGGCGGCGGAAGCGTCAAAGTAAACGAGTCTCCAGAAAGTTCCGTCGTACTCGCCCTCGCCGGCTGTCAGGCCATAAGCGGGAACCATAGCAAGCGAGTTGTCCCAGTTCCAGTCTCCAAGCCACTGGCCGCCTCCGACGATGTTCATAGTCTTGGGGGCGGATACGGGCACGAAGTGGATTCTGACGGAGTTCAGGGTGACCACGTTGGATGTGATGGTTCCCAGTCCGCTCGCGGTGAGGTTGGCGGTAGCGCGGGCGTAAACGGTCCTGATGGCGGGATACTCCTCCTCAGGAATTCCGAGAAGGCCTCCGAGAAGGCCTGCAAGGGCCGCCGCGTCAACGTCAATCTTTGCGGTGGAAGATGTCTTTGAGAGAGCCGTCCAGTTCTCCTGGTCCAAAGAAAATTCCATTTTGTAGGTTGTCGCCGCCGTGAAGCCGTAGTCGGGCTGAGAGCAGGTGAACACAACCGATGTAGAGTTCTCCAGGTCATAGATGCCGCTGGCAAAGGCCGGAGTGTTGAGCACAAACGTGGTGGGCTCGTGATAAACCGTCTTGGTGTCTTTCTGGCAGGATGCCACGGCAACAAGGGATACGAGAGCCGTTATGTATAATATAAATCTTTTCATACCTCTCTATTAATAACCGGGATTTTGCTTAAGATTCGCATTTGCGTTGAGGTCTGCCGTGGGGATGGGGAACAGATTCCTGAAGGATTCCGTGCCCTGTCCTTCCAGGATGCCGCCCTTCCAGGACCAGACGTATTCAGAACCTGTGAACTTGCCGAAGCGGATGAGGTCCTGACGGCGCCAGCATTCCTGGACAAACTCACGTCCTCTCTCGTCGAGGACATCTTCAAGAGTGTAGCTTCCTCCTGATATTCCCGCGCGGGCGCGCACTGCATCCCAGGCAGCCTGCGCATTGGGGACAGAGGCGCCCCTCTTGGCACATTCGGCTTCCATAAGAAGGACGTCCGAATAGCGGAATACGGGGAAATCGGTGTCCACGAAGCCGGGCATCACCACGTTTCCATCCTTGTCGACGGTAGTGTTGGGAACTGTGCCGTCGCTGCGCACGTTTCTGAACTTGACGAAGGCATAGCCGTTGGTGAAATCTCCGATGTCCGTATTCTCCTTAATCTGACCGTTAGCCGTCTCGAAGAGGCGTCTGCTGTCATTGTCGGTGAAGAGGTCGAAGAACTGGGGAGTGGTTCTGATTCCGCCCCATCCGGATGAAATGCCTGCGCCTTTCTCCGTCGTCTCCATACTTCCTCCGGTAGATGCGAAGATGAGATAGTTGGTCACACCGTAACTCCTGATGTTGACGCCGTCCTGCTGGATTGCGAAGATAATCTCGTCTGTGCACTTGTCGTTGTCCGCCATAAACAGTTCGGCGAAGTTGGGATGCAGGCTGTAGCCGGCTCTCTCCAGTTCAGCGCAGACGTCCGCGCATTCCTGATACCTGGGCTGTCCGGTATAAACCTCGGCATTGAGGTAGAGTTTGGCGAGGACCATCTGGGCGAACGCCTTGTCAACGCGGCCGTACTCGTTTGTCCTTGCGGCCTTGATTGCGCTGTCGTTGATTATGTCCTTGAGCTCGGTCTCCATCCAGGCAAAGAGGTCCGCGCGTGAAATCTGCGCACAGTTGGTTCCTATGGGAGTGTTCTCGTCAGAGAAGGGAACAGAGCCGAAGTTGTCTATCGCGTGCAGGTAGCAGTATGCCCTGAGGGCGCGCGCCTCCGCGATGTAGGTCTGGATTTCAGATGAGTCGATTCCGCAGTCCCTTGCCTGGCGAATGAATTCGTTGAACAGGCCTATCTGGTGGAAGATACGGCTGTAGAACGCATAGATGAAGGTATCCGTGGTGGTCCAGGTCATATAGTGGAAATCCTTGATGGTCTGGTCGTTCCATCCGCACAGAGCCTCGTCTGTGGTGAGTCCGTTGAGATGATAGAGGCCGCGGATGTACTGGCTGGCGCCTCCGTCAAGTCCGGATATGCTGGGGTCTGAGTCAGGTCCCTTGTATCCGCTGGTTGCAAATCCCGCATAAGTCGTTGCGAGGAATGCCTTGTAGCTCTGCTCTGTGGCAAGAGCCTTGTCCTGTGTCTGCATACTGGGGTCGATAGGCTTCACGTCAAGGTCCTTTATGCAGGATACCGTTGACATAAGGGCGAACGCCAGAACCGCAGCTGATATAAACTTATACTTGTTCATATATATTCCTCCTTGTTAGAAATTGAACTTGACACCGAGAATGTAGGTTCTCGGACGGGGATACATATCGTAGTCGATTCCGCTGAATATTTCAGGGTCGACACCGCTGTAACCGGTGATGGTGGCGATGTTCTGGACAGTACCGAACACGTTGATTGAGAAGTCACGGTTCAGTTTTTCCGCCCTGCACACCCTGGGGAAGGTATATCCGAGGGTCGCGTTGTCAAACTTGAAGTATGAGGCGTCCTGGATATAGTAGTCTGAAAGGTACTGGGCCTGGTTGAACATTGTCTCGGAAGCCGAACTTACGCGGTTGCTTATCCAGTTGTTCGTCCAGAGGTCGGCGAGCATCGACATATTGGATGCCACGTTGTTGTACATCCAGTTGCCTGCGCTGCCGTGTCCGGAAAGCGAGAGAGTCCAGTTCCTGTAGTACAGCGTGGTGTTAAGGCCGAAGGTGAAGTCCGGAGTGGGCTTGTGGAAGAAGTAGCGGTCGTCGGCGTCGATGGAGCCGTTTCCGTTGCGGTCCACATACTCGCCCTCGATAGGCTTGCCGTTCTGGTCATATACCTGCTGGTAAACGTAGAACGCGCTTGCAGGGAAACCTACCTGATGCATCTGGATGTTGTTTCCGGTACCTCCGGCTATTCCTCCGGTGGCGACACCGGTCTTGTCGGAAGCGGATGCGGTCAGTTTGGTGATTCTGCTCTGGTTGTAGGCGACGTTGGCTCCGATTACCCAGCTCCAGTCCTTTGTGTGGATGGCTTCAGCATTGATGTTGAACTCAATACCCTTGTTCTCCAGGTTACCGATGTTGGTGGTAAGGTAGTTGGTAAGGTTGCTGAGCGCGGGAACGGGAATGAAGTTGATGAGGTCCCTGGTCTGACGGTAGTAAACGTCGAGTGAACCGTAGATGCGGCCGTCGGCGAAGCCGTAGTCAAGTCCTGCGTTGTAGGTTGCCGTAGTCTCCCACTTGAGGTCCTGGTTGTATCCCAGGGGAGCGACGGGAATTATGGTCTGTCCGCCGAACATATAATAACTTCCCGTCTGGCTGGTATAGTAGGTGGGAAGAGCGGGATAGTTGCCGGCGTTGAGGTCCTGCTGACCTGTTTCACCCCAGCTCAGACGGAGCTTGAGGTCTGAAACGGCCTTTGAGTTCCTGAGGAAGCTCTCGTTCTTGACGTTCCAGGCGAAAGCCACTGACGGGAAGAGTCCCCAGTGATTCTTGGTGAAACGTGAGGTGCCGTCCCTACGGATGGTGGCGGTAAGCATATATCTTCCGTCATAACTGTAGTTCGCGCGGCCGAAGAAAGACACCAGATAGTACTCGGTAGCCGTAGGAGTGTCGCTGAGAACCGACTTGTCCGTAAGCTTGTACGAGTAGTTGGTTCCGTCGTTGTAGAAGTGCTGCCAGCTGTAACCGCCCATAATGTCGAAGTGGTGGTTGCGCTCGAAGTCGTGGCTGTACTGGAGATAGGTCTCCAGAGTCGTGTTGATTCTCCTGTAGGTGTAATCCGTGTGATAGCCGGAGCCTGACTGCTGGGTGCTGTGGAGGCTCTGCTCCGCGCCCTGGGGAACATCGACGGTGCCCTTGCTGCCGGCATAGTCGAGACCGAGATTCAGGTTGAAGCTGAGGTCTTCCAGTCCGTGAACCTTGTAGTCAAACTGGGCGTTTCCGATGAAGCGTCCGGTGTTGGCGAGGTCCTTCTTCTGCTCGAGCAGGGCGAGAGGGTTCTGGCAGGCCATCGTGTTGTTGGCTCCGTTGGAAGCCGTCCAGGTGGAATATCCGTTGAGGGACGTGATGAACTGGTTGATGTCCGTGTCGGTGCGGGCGGGCACGAAAGGTATCATCTGGAGAGCCGCCACAATAGCGCCCTGGTTTGCGTAACTGCTGTTGGCGTAGGTACCCTTTCCGTTGAGGGCAACGGTGAGGTGCTTGTCAAGCAGCGTGGGAGTGAGGTTGAAGGAAAGCGTGGCGCGGTCCATCGAAGAGGTCTTGAGGACACCCTTCTGTGAAAGGTAGCCCACTGATACCCTGTAAGGCATAAATCCCGCCTTTCCAAGGCCGGCCCTTCCGGTAACGCTTGCATTTCCCTCGAATGTGGGGGCAATCTGATAGATTTCCTTCTGCCAGTTGGTGTCGTACGGAGAATCCTTGAACAGTTCGTATGCATCCGTCTTGCCGGCGGCGTTGAGCATATTCTTGAGCTGCTCCGCATTCATCACGTCGATGAGCTTGCTTACGGTGCTCACGGAGGTCGTGAAGTCCGCGCTTACGTGAGGAACCTTGTCGGTAGCCGAACCCTTCTTGGTCGTGATGACGATGACACCGTTGGACGCGCGTGAACCGTAGATGGCGGTGGATGACGCATCCTTGAGCACTGAGAAGCTCTCGATGTCGGCGGGGTTGATGGAGGCCAGAGGGTCGGACAGTCCGCTGATTCCCTCATTGCCTACGGGAAGTCCGTCGATGACAATCAGAGGGTCGTTGGTGGCGGAGAGTGAAGAGCCGCCGCGGATACGGATGGTAGAGCCGGCGCCGGGCATACCGCTTCCGGGGGTGACCACGATACCTGCGGCCTTACCCTTGAGCAGGTCCGCCGGTGTAACTACGACACCCTTGTTGAGCTGGTCCGCCTTTACGGCTGAAACGCTACCCGTCATATCGCTCTTCTTGACGGTGCCGTAACCTATCACGACGACCTCGTCAAGAAGCGAAGCGTCCTCTTCCAAAACAATGGTCTGAGGGACTTCGGAAGCCTTCAAGGTGACGGTCTTGTAACCTACGCAGCTAATCTCGAGAATGGAATTCTGAGACGCCACTTTGATGGAATAGTCGCCGTCAAGGCCTGTCATAATGCCGTTGGACGTTCCTTTCTCGACGACGGATGCGCCGACGACGGGACCGACCTGGTCAACGACTACTCCCTTGACATCGTACCTGCCTTGGGCAAATACGCCGGCCGACATCGCAACTCCAATTGCGATGAAGGCAAGTGTGGTCAGGAATTTTTTCATAAACATTTGAATTGGTTGATTAAAAGATTTACTCCTTGTTTTCCTTTATGATGAATACGCAGGCGGCTCCGCATACAAGCAGGGCCGCGGCTATGATGAACATCGCTGCCTGAGAACCGCCCACAAGGTTCAGGACGAGCCCTCCGGTGGCGGCGGCTATGATTTGAGGCAGACAGATGGAACAGTTGAAGAGCCCGAGGTAGGTCCCTATGTGGTCCTTGAGGGAATTGGTGACCAGCGTGAAGGGAAGAGCCAGCATCGCGGCCCAAACCACGCCTATCAGGGCGAAGCCGGCGAAAAGCAGCCAGCGGTCGTGTATGAACCAGACGGAAGCGAAGCCCACGGCTCCGAGAAGCAGGCTGACCACATAGGCCGCCTTCAAAGTCCTGAACCGCGGGATGACGAGAGCCCAGAGCATAGCTCCCACCGCCTCGACCGCGAACAGCACGCCGACCCAGTTGCCGGCGTCCTGGTAAGCTTCAGAACCGGGGTCCGAAACTCCCCAGCAGTTGTCTGCGATGGCTCCGTTGGTATAGGTCCAGAGGAACAGGAAAGACGCCCAGCAGAAGAACTGGACCACGCTCACGGTCCAGAAAGTGGAGGGGGCCTTCTTCAGCAGCCGGACGAAGGAAACGGATTCGGAAGAACCGGAGACAGTCTCGTCAAGGCCGTGGAAGCGCGCATATTCCCGGGGAGGCATCTCCTTCACCCTGAGAGAAGTGTACAGGACACAGAGGATGAGGATGAGGGCCCCGCAGTAGAAACTCCAGATGACGCTTTGGGGGATGACCCCCGCGGGCGCGGTGTTCGCGAGCCCTATCCAGGTGAAGAAGATGGGGAAAAGGTAGCCGGCGAGCGAACCCGCGTTGCAGAGGAAGCTCTGCACGGAGTAACCCTCCGCCTTCTGGTTGTCGCCGACCATATCGCCCACCATCATCTTGAAAGGCTGCATAGCCACATTGATGCTGGTATCCAGGAAGATGAGGCTGAAAAGGCCGAACCACATAGCTCCGTTGAGCCCGAGGAGGAGTCTCGAGCCGAAGGTGAAACTGCCCGCGTTGGGGAGCATCAGCATCACCAGGACGGCCACGAGGGCTCCGCCCAGGAGATAGGGCTTGCGCCTGCCGAGCCGGCACCAGGTACGGTCGGAATACTTTCCTACCAGAGGCTGGACTATCATTCCCATAAGGGGAGGAAGCACCCAGAAGAAACTGAGCTGGTGAGGGTCCGCCCCGAGGGTTGCGAATATTCTTGAGATATTGGCGCTCTGAAGCGCGTAGGCAATCTGAACTCCGAAGAATCCGAAGTTCAGGTCAAAAATCTGCCTGAATGACAAAGAGGTGTTTCTGGTCATCGTTTTTAGTGTTCGTTCCAATTTACCTCTTTATAATTCGTCCGTGTGCAAGAATATGGATGAACTGCCGGATTTTGTGGATGAATTGCAAAAACCTTTGACGGAGAGATTATAAATGTTACCTTTACGCCTGGGATGGAAGTGAACAGAAATCACATATTGATTCACGCCTTTGCGGTGATGCATCTTGCCGCCGCGCTGGGATGCCGTCTCATTGGAGTGGCCGACGACCTGTTACTCACCCTGTTGTCAATGTTGCTGGTCGTGCTCATCTGCATGCGCCGGCAGACGGACATCCGATTCGTGGCCGTGAGCGTCATCATAGTGAATGTCATAGGCTATGCGTTGGGAAAGGTCACCGCGCTGGGCATCTCCACTTTCATAAGTTCCCCTTACCTCATCTATCCCCTCTCGACTTTCATCTGCACGGAACTGATTGGATGGAGCTGGCTTTCGGCCTCCGGACACTATGCAAGGAAGCACGCCGGCCAGGACAGGTCCGCCGGGGAGGGTGGTATCAGGTGGCTCCTTATAGCGTTCGTCGCCATCCTCCTCATCAGAATGGTGATAGCCCTCTCCAACCACCACGTCAATGACGCCCGCAGCGCCCTTATGGGACTTGTGCTGGACTACGCCTTTTCCTGCAGCGCCCTGGTATGGATTGCGGAATACGCAATGAAATATCACCAGAGGGCCAAGCTGTCCGAAAACGAGGCGAACCTTGCGAAATACCGCTATCTCAAACTCAAGCAGCAGGTCAATCCCCATTTTCTATTCAACAGCCTCAACATACTCGACTGCCTGATTCAGGAGAATGACCCGCAGAAGGCAAGTTCATACGCCCACAAGCTCGCTGACATCTACAGATATATGCTGGGCAACGAAGACAAGCGCACGGTGACTGTCAGGGAAGAACTCGATTTCGTGTCCCAATACATTGACCTGCTGCTGGTACGCTGGCCGGAAGGGTTGGAATTCGACATCGACATTCCGGACAGCCTGCTGGGCAGGGAGCTTGTCCCGTGCAGCCTCCAGATGCTCATAGAAAACGCCATCAAGCACAATGCCGTCAGGCCCGAGAACCGTCTGACCATCGGCATCCACGCGACAGACAAGAGCATTGTGGTCAGCAACAACCTGTGCCCCAGGCTGGACGCGCCCGAATCCACCGGAATCGGGCTTGCCAATCTAAGGCAGCAGTACAGGGACCTGGGGACCAAGTCCATAATAGTGAAATCCTCCGACCACAGTTTTTCCGTGGTCCTGCCGTTTTTATAGAGACCGACTATGAAAGCAATGATAATAGAAGATGAGAGGATGGCAAGGGAGCAGCTCGCCAACGTGCTTCGAACCAATTTCCCGGAAATAGAAGTGGTCAAGATGACCGATTCGGTTCAGAGCAGCGTGGAGTACCTCGACTCGTCCGTACCGCCGGACATAATATTTATGGACGTGGAACTTCTGGACGGGAGCGCATTCCAGATTTTCAGGATGGTGGACGTGTGCTCAAGCGTCATTATGACCACCGCCTACGACTCCTACGCCGTGAAGGCGTTCGAAGCCGGAAGCATAGACTATCTGCTCAAGCCCATCTCCCTGGAAAGGTTGAAGAGCGCCGTCGAGCGTTGTCAGAGGGGAAGGAAGGATTTCAAGAAAATCCTGACCATCCATTTCGGAAACAGGATAATTCCCGTCTCGACCGAGGACACGGCTTACATCTGTTCCGAGAGCAAGGCCAATTACCTGATGACCTTCAGGAAGGAGAGATATCTGATAGACAGCACGATGGATATGCTGGAGAAGGAGCTCGACCCGAACCGTTTCACCCGCATATCCAGGGGATGCATAATAAACAGGCGGGCAATCGAGAGCGTCCGCAGGGACAGAGCGGGGCATCTGACTGTGAATATCGGAGCGGACGAGTCCGGATTCGCCGTCTCGAGGCCGAGGATGGACGCTTTCCTCAAATGGCTGAAAAACCAATAATTAAAGAATATGGAAATCAAGAGAAAGTTATGGGGCAGAACCGGGGACGGAAAGCCCGTTTACAGGTACAGGCTCACCAATGCGTCCGGAGCATACGTCGTGCTTTGCAACATAGGCGCGGGAATAGTGTCCGTCAACGTGCCGGACAAGAACGGAAAGTTGGGTGACGTGGTCATAGGATACGGCAAGCCGGAGAGTTATTTCTATGACGGGCCCTGCGCGGGAAAGTGCCCGGGAAGGTACGCCAACAGAATAGCCGGAGGGCGTTTCTCCCTGGACGGGAAGGAGTACACCCTGCCTGTGAACAACGGTCCCAACCATCTTCACGGCGGGCCCGAAGGCTGTCAGAACAAGGTCTGGGAGAGCCGCAAGCACAAGGGAGGAGTGGAATTCATGTACTACTTCGAAGACGGAGAGATGGGTTACCCCGGAAACGTCAAACTGATAGTCCGTTACGAGTGGAGCGAGAACAACGAGCTCCGGCTCACGTTCACCGCCCGCAGCGACCGCAGGACCGTGGTGAATTTCACCAACCACGCATATTTCAACCTCAACGGAAAGGGCAACATCCTCAGACACAGGCTCTGGCTCAATTCCTCCGAATATCTGCCGACCGACGACACCCTCATCCCCACCGGAATTCCGGAGATGGTCAGCGGCACCCCTATGGACTTCCGCAAGCCCAAGACACTGGGCCGGGACATCCGCAAGGACTTCCCCGCCCTCAATTACGGTAAGGGTTACGATGCCTGCTGGTGCATAGACAACTATCTGCCCGGGCAGCTCCAGCACTGCGCGAGCCTGAGTTCCGAGGTCAGCGGCAGGGTTCTAAAAGTGTACACCACCCAACCGGGAATCCAGGTATATACCGGAAACTGGCTGGAAGGCTGTCCCAAGGGAAAGCGGGGCGCAATCTATCACGACTACAGCGGCGTAGCCCTGGAATGCCAGCACTTCCCCGACTCTCCCAACCGCAGTTCCTTCCCCTCCACCGTCCTGACGCCCGGCAAGACCTACAAGGAAGCCATCATCTTCGCCTTCAGCGTATAAGCCCGAGGTATGAATTGTCATAAAATCATACTTACGGCGGCGTGTCTCGCCGTCAGCGCCGCCGCATCCGCCACAATAGACATCACCGTCCTTCAGGGGAATGTGAGGAACAGTTCCAAGCGTTGTATCGACGTGGTATGCAGGACCAGTCCGGGCGCAGTCGCCACCATCAACGGAGAAGAAGCCAAGGTTTACAAGACGGGAGCGTTCGGGCTGCCGGTCCGGTTGGAGGACGGTCCCAACAGGATTGAAATAAATGTCTGCCTGGACGGAGAAAGCGCCTCCAGGACCCTGGAAGTGAACTTTCCCGGAAAGGAGCCGGGAGCATCTTCGTGCAAGGACAGCCCGGCGCCGAAGGTTGTCCCGGAAAATGCCTACGCGTTCACCGCGAAGGGCGCTTATCTGACTTACAGCAACGGCAAGGACCGGCTGGGCGCCTCCAAGATGGGTTATGTGGACGAAGGAATCCCCGTGAAGATTGTCGGGAAATCCGGCTCAATGTACAAGGTGCAGTTGTCCGAGCGCCGCACCGCCTTTACTGACAAGGACTGCCTGAGGCTCGACCCCAAGGGCGTTCCCGTCCTCACCAACAGCGGCAGCATATCTGTGAAGAGGTCGGACAGGACTGACGAGGTGAGGGTGAACCTCGGAGCCAGGACCCTGTATCATTCCTGGTTTGACACCGACCCGTCCACGCTGTACGTCGATATCTTCGGGGTGATGAACAACAGCAACTGGATTACTCACGGACAGTCCCTGGAAATGATTGACCGTGTGGAGTGCCGCCAGGTGGAAAGCGACGTGCTCAGACTGGTCATAAGGCTCAAGCGGAAGCATCTGTGGGGATACAGCGTGAAATTTGAAGGCAACGTATTGAAGATCAATGTCAGACACACTCCGGAACTGTCGCTTTCCGCTATGCACATAGGGTTGGACGCAGGGCACGGCGGGTCCGGTCTCGGCGCCGTCAGCGTGACGGGGACACCGGAGAAAGACATAAATCTGTCGATAGTTTACAAGGTCAAGAACATCCTGGAGAGGATGGGCGCCAGAGTCACGCTCACCCGCACCGGGGACGAGACCCTGTCTATGGACTCCCGAAGGAAGATTATGCTGGATGCGGGGGTCGACCTGCTGGTATCGGTTCACAACAATGCCGGAGGGTCGGTTTTCAAGCCGATGGGGACAAGCGCCTACTACAAGTACGTTCAGAACCGGGACCTCGCTCTCTGTGTGCTGAACAGAATCCTGGAACTTGACGGAGTGGAGAGCCGCGGGCTCACGGGAAACTTCAACTTCGGGCTCGGCACTCCCACCGAATACCCCACTTTCCTGGTGGAGGGCCTGTTCGTCAGCAGTATGCCCGACGAAGAACTTCTCCTGGATGAAGATTTCCGGCAGAAGATGGCCAAAAAGATAGTTCAAGGGCTTCAGGATTACATTTCCGACGTCAGGGAGGACGACTGAACAGACCCGGACGGACCGGTTTCCTTCCGGACGCCCATTGCAAATTATTTTGTATATTCGCAGACCAAATCCAGTCATTTCTATGAAACGCAGAGAATTTCTCATAACAACCGCGGCGGCGACGGCCGGGGCGTCTCTTCTTGCCTGCACGGGAAAAACGGCCTCAAGCGGCAGGGAGCCCAAACCATATTCGGTCAACAGGAACGGTTCAGCCAGGATGAGGCTGAGCTGGGAGCCGTACGAGCTCAAGCTGGCGCACACGTTCACCGTTGCATCGTACTCACGTACCACCACTCCCGACGTACAGGTCAAGATTGAATACGACGGTTTCACAGGCTACGGCGAAGCGTCGATGCCCCCCTATCTCGGACATACCGTGGAGAGTGTCTGCGCTTTTCTGGAAAAAGTGGACCTGGGCAAGTTCTCCGACCCTTTCTGCATCGACGACATACTTGAGTACGTGGACAGCCTGTCTGACGGCGACGCTCCCGCGAAGGCGGCTGTGGACATAGCGCTCCACGACCTTGTGGGAAAACTAATGGGCCAGCCCTGGTTCCGAATCTGGGGACTTGACGCGGCCAAGGCGCCCGACACCACCTTCACCATAGGCATCGACACGCCGGAAGTGGTAAGGCAGAAGACTCTGGAGTGCAAGGGCAAGTTCAATGTCCTCAAGGTAAAGGTAGGTCTGGAGAACGATACTGAAATGATTGAAACTATCCGCAGCGTTACGGACACTCCGCTCGTCGTTGACGCCAACCAGGGCTGGAAGGACAAGCAGAAGGCTCTCGACGAGATTTTCTGGCTCAACGAGATGGGTGTCAAGATGGTGGAGCAGCCTATGCCCAAGGAGAGGCTGGACGACAACGCCTGGATTACGGAGCGCAGTCCCATTCCCGTATTTGCGGATGAATCCATACAACGGCTCAAGGATATAGACAGCATCAAGGGAGCGTTCGACGGCATCAACATCAAGTTGATGAAATGTACCGGCATGCACGAGGCCTGGAAGATGTACAACTATGCGCACACTCTGGGGATGAAGGTAATGCTCGGCTGTATGACGGAGACTTCCTGCGCCACCACCGCCGCCGCAATGCTCTCCCCCGTGTGCGACTACGCCGACCTCGACGGCAATCTCCTGATTGCCAATGACCTGTTCGAGGGTATGGTAGTGAAGGAAGGCAAGCTGATTCTTCCTGACCGGCCCGGACTCGGACTTATCAAACTGTAGTTGACTTCGCTATGAGGAAGCCGCTTCTACCCCTGATTTTCGCTCTTCTCGCTCTTGCGGGCTGCAGGGACAGGCAAATCTCGCCCGAAGATATGGATATGCGCCTGTCAGTGGATTTCTGCAAGACCCGCGAGGACGTCCGCGCCCATATCGGCCAATACATCCCGGACGTGTCCGACGAACAGATTGACCGATGGACTGCCGAAGGCCTTCTTGAAGCGATGGAAATCAATGGCGAACAGCGGTATTTCAGATGCGCTGCATCCAATCTCTTCCTCATCGACCCCGCCTGCAAGGCCGTAAGGGATGCCGCCGTACGCGCCGACGCCGCTCAGGTCCGCGCTCTCCACGACACCGAAGCCGCGGAGACCTCCGGTATGTACAGTCTGATTGACAGTTGCATATCGAGCGGGAAAACCCTCTGCAACGGGGAAGACATCAGAGTCCGACATACCATAACCCTGGATGCAGATGCCGTGCCCGCAGGAGAGACTGTCCGCTGCTGGATTCCATTCCCCCGCAGGGACACGCCCAGGCAGAAGAACGTCAAACTGCTCAGCGCCAACTGCCCCGGGTACAGGATGCCTGACATCAAGGCGCCCCACTCGGCGGTATATATGGAACAGAAGGCCGAAGCCGGTAAGCCCACGGTTTTCCGGATAGAATATTCCTTCACTTCTTTCGGTGAATATCACGATATGAGCTGCATACAGGCGGCGGAGTATGACAGGAAATCAGACCTGTACAGGCGTTACACCCGTGAACAGGCTCCCCATATAGTTTTCTCGGACAGGATGAGGGAACTTTCAGACTCGCTGACTGCAGGTCAGGACAACCCCGTGGACAAGGCGAAAGCCATCTTCTGCTGGATAGACAGCACTTTCCCCTGGGCCGGAGCGCGGGAATACGGCACGATTGCCAACATCCCCGAATATGTCCTTGACTGCGGGCACGGGGACTGCGGGCAGAAGACTCTTCTGTTTATGACGCTGGCCCGCATCGCGGGAATTCCCTGCGCCTGGGAAAGCGGACTTACCGATGTCCCCTGGGAGGAATGGAATATGCACGACTGGTGCAGGGTTTATTTCGAGGGCATAGGCTGGATTCCGGTTGACCAGTCGGCAGGCATCCCCGAGTTTGCTACGCGGCACCCCGAACTCACCTGGTTCAATTTCGGAGCTTCGGACAGTTACAAGATAATCGTGAACAGCGAATGGGGCAAGGAACTGCAGCCCCGCAAAAGATACCCCCGCTCCGAGCCGGTGGACTTCCAGCGCGGAGAACTTGAATGGAAAGGCGGGAACCTTTACTTCGACCGGTGGGATATGGATTTGGAATACGAACGTTTAAACAAATAAGATTATGGCAAAATTCTGGTCAGATTTCAAAGCCTTCGCAATGAAAGGCAATGTTGTTGATATGGCTATCGGCGTTGTTGTCGGTGGCGCATTCGGCAAAATCGTAACGTCATTGGTAAATGACATCATTATGCCTCTGGTAGGCTGGCTCGCGGGAGGCGTGGACCTCTCCAAGCTCAATGTCGAACTCAAGGGAACGCTTGCAAGCACAGTTGTGGAAAGCGTCGGTGAAGTGGCGGAGGCCACAGGTTCCGAAGTGGCGGGTGAGATTGCCCAGGCCACCGAAGCAGCCGCCCAGACTGTCGCCGCCACCGACGTCCCTTCAGTATTCCTGAATTATGGCAACTTCATTCAGGAAATCGTGAACTTCTTCATCATCGCGCTCTGCATCTTCCTCTGCATCAGGCTCGTGACCCGTATGGGCCAGAAACTCCGCTCAAAGAAGGCAGAAGAACCGGCTCCCGAAGAGGCCCCCGCGCCCAAGGCTGACGACATAGTTCTGCTTGAAGAAATCCGCGACCTTCTGAAAGAAAAGAAGTAAAAAAGGGCAGTTCCAACTATTTTTGCATTCTTGCAAAATTTATCTATATTTGCAGTCCCTCAAGCGGAATCCTATGCCGCTGCGGGAAGGAGAGTTGGCCGAGTGGTTGATGGCGGCAGTCTTGAAAACTGTTGACCTTAACGGGTTCGGGGGTTCGAATCCCTCACTCTCCGCAGTATAGCCTGAAAATCAGGCATTTGCGAGGAACTTACACAATTTCTTACACAATAGTAAGGGTTGTGTAAGTTGTTTATAGTAGTATACCCAAAATATATCTAATTTTACATATTTATTCATTTACCTCTACCTACAATGGCAAAAATCAATGATACTATCATTCAATTAACCCAAAAGACAATTAAAAGAAGTTTGCTAAAAGATATCCTCGAACAGGAATGCAACGATTTTCAAAAAAGCATCTTTTCAAATCAAGCAAAATTGTGGTTGCAGGACAACCATCCCGAAGGTAAAACAAAGGACTATTTTAATTTATCGATGGGTAAACTTTTCGAATATTATATCGCAAGCCTTATTGACACTGCAAACTGGAAATTTGTTTCTTGGAGAAGTGATAAAATTCAAAATTTATATAATAAAGGCAAAAAGCCAGAAAAGCTGAAAGAATCTGGAAAGCCGGAAACAAATCAATATCCTGATATAATTCTTGAATATACTAGTGACAAGGACTCGCGCAATGGATTTAAGAAAGGGGACAGAATTGCAGTTGAGTGCAAATGGACAAATCACAAACAAGATAACTCATTGGAACTATGTGCCAAAGATAAGATTAGCAAAGATTTGTTCTACCCGATAAATGCAATAAAAGACGGTGCTTGTTGTTTTTATTTCGCTATTGGCGTTGGGTGGAATATTATTAACAAAACGCTAAAGCCAGAGGCAGTATTCCTTATCCCTGCAAGTAAAATTAAATCCGATTCTGAAAACGAAATATCAGAATGTAAAGTCAAGAGAAAACTTTATTTTGAAAAAACAGAATCGTTGATTAGCAAGATAATGGGCGGGAAAAATCTTGAAAATATTATCAACAAGCTGAACAATCTCAAAGAGGCATTAGATAAAGAATTAGAAAAATATGTTCCAAAAGGCAATTAACAGAGTTGACATCTTCGTATTTAAGAATAGGCTCTAAGCGTTTGGTAGTACCTTCACAAGGGTCATTTAAGATTATCAAAAAAGGAGTGCCCATTGCTGAACACTCCCAGAAGAAACTACTGAAACAGTCTTTCTGTTTTGAGGTGAAATCTTAGTCCTCGCTGTACGTTGCCAGTGCTTTGATAAACAATTATGGCTAATCAAAATTAGTCGTTGGAAAATGTATCTTTACAGGTACGTTGCCAAAATAACTTTTCCAGAAGTTAATTTATAATAAAAAGTAACTTTTTCAAAAGTTAATCATTATCTTTGCTGAAAACATGAATCCGTATGGAAGTTAAAGAGATTCTGCCACTCATAACGGTCTATCACAGAAAACTGGCCGAAACGTCAATGACATTCAAGAGAAGTCTGTACTTCTCAATAAACTGGGATGTCCGGATGCTCGGAATAAAAGGAGAGAAAGGAGTTGGAAAGACCACTCTTGTCCTTCAGCATATCAAGGAAACATTCGACAATCCTGATGATGCCTTTTACGTTTCAATGGATAATCTTTGGTTCAAGACCCATTCGGTTATGGACCTTGTCGATTACCTGTACTCCCTCGGAGTCTATCATCTCTTCCTGGATGAGATACATAAGTGCCCGGACTGGACGGCTGTTCTGAAGAACCTTTATGACAACTATCCGAAACTGAACGTCGTATATACCGGTTCGTCTATGCTACGGATTGACAATTCAAAGGTGGACCTTTCCAGGAGACAGACGCTTTACAGGCTCCATAATCTTTCTTTCAGGGAATATCTTGAATACGAAGGCATCGCTTCTTTCGAATCCCATTCGCTTGAGGATGTGTTGAAGAATCACGTCAAGTATGCGATGGAGATTACATCGAAGGCAAAGGTCCTGAAGTATTTCCAGGACTATTTGTCCCACGGTATGTACCCGTTCTATAAGGAATCGCATTCAGACTTCCATATAAGGCTGTCGGAAGCGGTCTCTCAGACTCTGGAGAGTGATCTTCCGGCAGTGGAGGACGTAACCTTCGAGACGGTTCAAAAAGCCGGGAAACTACTTATGATTACAGCAGAAAGCCTTCCGTTCGTTCCGAACGTGAACAGACTGTGTGAAGCCCTAAGTACTACACGGGATTCCTGCCTGAAGATGCTGTATGCCCTTGACAGGGCAGGTGTCATGAACCTCCTGACAGCAGAACTCAAGAATTACAAGAAGCTGGTTAATCCTGACAAGGTCTTCCTTGGCAATCCGAACATTATGTACGCCCTGGGGGGCAAGACGGAGACCGGCACAATCCGGGAAACATTCTTCGCCAACCAGATGGGAGCATACAATACTCTTCAGTATCCCAAGAAGGGGGATTTCTTCGCAAGCGGAAAATATCTTTTCGAGGTTGGCGGAGCGGGGAAGTCCTTTGAGCAGATAAAGGACGAGCCTGACAGCTTCCTTGCTGTCGATGACACGGAAGTCGGCACCGGTTCAAGAATACCGTTGTGGCTGTTCGGATTTCTCTATTAAACTTTCGCCCGCCTGTCAAAGACGGGTTTTTCAGAATGGACCAATAATGGTTGTTTATCTATCAAAATTAGTGGCTGGATTTTTCATTTTTTCACGTACTTGCACGTAGGATACAGGCCGACACTTGTGGCGGACTTTCGACCGACACCGACATCATATTGAGTTGGAAACAAATGTACCAGGCGCTCGTCATCCTTGCCAATCCCGAGACTTCCAGGACCTGAATGCACGTGCCCGAACAGTTGCCAGACACCGCGGTATGCCCCGCCGAAGCACGGCCTCCCCTACTCCACGACGGCGCTGACGTCCTTCTCCTCGGCGATGAAGTCCATATCCTGGCCGAACAGAGGGTCATACTTCCCTCTCGGGATGTCACGGAATATGAAGTAGTTTGCCTTTCGGGCGGCCTCTATGTGGTTTGTCGCCGCAGTGTTGATGGCAGATGCCGCAAGGCCCACAAGCATTGAAAGAGCGGAGTCCCCGCCTGTCTTGACGTGAAGGTCGAGAACAAGGTCGCAACTCCTGTCGAAGATTATCTCCCCCGTTGCGGCAGATTTGATGAAGTATCTGATATTCGCCTCGATGGCGAAACCCTTCTTGGCCCAGGTGTTTATTTCCGAGAACACTACCGCGTCGCATCCGAAATAATCACGGAACGTTGTCAGAGGGGAATCGACGAATATCTCCGAATCATATGCGCTCTCCGCCTTCAGGACGTCCATCGCAAGAAGAGGAGAAATGACATAGTATCCTGCCTCGGCAAGAGGCCTGCTGATGGAGGTGTAGAGAAGTTCCTTCGCCTCTACATTGGAGGTATTGTTTATGGGAGGCATAACCAGCAGGACCACCGGCTTCACCTCGTACATCCCGGCATACTGCTGCCCTCTTGTAACCTGATTTGTCGTGCCGCAGGACGAAACCGCCGCCACGAGACCTATGATGAGCAGAATCCTTTTCATAATTACTCCGTAAACCGTTTGACAAGAGGGGCGATGAATTTTTCCGATTCGGGATACAGTTCAAGTTCCTTCTTCATCATCTCCTCCCCGCGCTGCCTGAATACCTCATTGAAATCCGAACTTCCGAACACTCTCTTCTGAGCATCGGTAGCCGAGGCGGCGAACGTCTGGGCGGTTCCGGGCTGGAGCAGAAGATATCCGTACTCAGCGCATATTCCCGGAGGCGGAACCTGCCTTGTCCCCGCAGGACGAGTCACCATATCCTCGTAGGCCACAATCAGATTGCAGAGGCTCTCAGGAGACTGCTTGTCGTACGACTGGTAAGCGAGGCGCTCGTATGTTGTCGTCCCATTTATATTGCCGCCCCAATAATACAGGTCGGTCGTCCTGCACGCGGCAAAGGTCACGATTGCGGCGAGAATGGCAATCAGTTTCTTCATAATTCCACGATTCTGTGTTCCGTAGCCGAGATGAACAATGACTTGCTGTACACCTCGTTGCCGGACACGAGCACCTTCACCTGATGCCGGCCGGGCGCAATCTTTATGGTGTTGAGCGCCGTCTTCTTGATGTTGCGTTCCGTCCTGTACGCCTTTTCCTTTACGGTCTCGACATTATACTCCGTGCCGTCGACCACCACAATGACAGGTTGCTTCTCCGTTGAAGTGAATGAGATGAAGGCATCATCGGACTTTCCCGATGAAACCGAATACGAGCCGACCCCGCAAGACGAAAGCAGGACAGCGCAGAACAATGCGACAATAATTCTTTTCATAGGTACTATTTGTCAGAGATATAGTAGTTTTCAAGCGCGTTGACATCCAGGTTGTCCCCCGCATAAGAGCAGAAAGAGATTTCCGTCTCCGGGGTGTCTCCCACTGACTGGAGGACGGTGACTGTGCCCGTCTTTGTTCCGGGAAGCTCGATTTTGAGCCCGGTCTGCGGATTGGTGACAATCTTTCCCTTCCTGTAAACCGTGAAGTTGTCCCCTGCTGCAAGTCCCTGGGAGGCGCCTCCGGAAATGACGTATGTGCCGTCGTCGACAGAAAGGATATAAGACCTCCAAGGCTTGTCCATACACTTGTTGATGATATTCTCCACAAGCTGTCCGAGAGCGGCCGATATGGCCTTGTCACTCAACGTGGCGTCGAAACCCGCCGTACCGCCGATGCCCAATGTCTGCTTGGTTGTCGTCTCCGCAAAGCCCTTGGCCTCGTCGGAGTAGATAATCAGGCCCGTAGCGGCCTCGACAAGACGTATGCTCACGCCGGCCTCGACAGTCTGGGTCTTTGTGGAAGAGAAAACTTTCTGCTCTCCCTCCGCCTTGCGTCCGAACTCGGTGATGGAGCCAAGAATGATGTAATCCGCACCTATCTTGTTCATTTCAGCGCTGGCCTCGGCCACCAGGACATCAAGGTCCTCCCGCTCGAGAAGGATGAATTTCCCGCTTGACGCCAGCTTCGATGAAAGAATGTCGAGGGCCTGCTTTCTCATAGGGTCGTTCGCCTTGTTATAGAACAGACCCTTTGAATACTGGGTCTCATTGGAGAATCGTCCGATGGCGACCTTTCTCTTGATTGTCTTTTCCCCCTGGGCAAAAGACGGCGCCGCGCACAGTACAGCAAGAGAGGCAATAAGCGCAAATCTGATAAACTGTTTCATAATGATATAACGATGTATGTCAAGCACAAATATATAAAAAAAGAATCTCACTCCGACATCCGTTCAGCCATTAAGTCAGACGCGCTACTAACTTTTTTGACCGCAAAGAAAGGGAACGGAACGGGAAAATTTTTCGGATTCCGCTAACTTTGAGTATATTCGCACAGTATTATGTTTACCCAAGCGTCATACAATAATATGTTCTGCGCTCTCCTGTGTTCAGGGGGGGGGATATAACGTCGTATATTTCAATAACTTAGACCATTCAAAGCGTGACGGCCCATAGGCGGGCTGCCGCGCTTTCGCTTCATATACACTACAGCGATGGCGCACCAGACAATCCTTTGCAATACAGAAAAAACAGAAATACAAACAATAAACATAAAAACAAACATCTAACGCATGAAAAAAATTCTTTCATTACTTTCCCTTGCGGCCCTGACAGTGGGGCTGCTGGGGTCGTGCTCGAAGATCAACGAGCGCATCGACTCTCTGGAGAAGAAGGTCAATGGCATCGAGAGCGAGCAAATTGCATCGATCAAGAGCCAGGTTGACGCAATCAACACCAGCATCGCTGACCTGGGCACAATCAGACAGAATGTCCAGACCCTGATGAACACCACTCCTTCAAAGGAGAACATTGAGGAACTCCGCAGAGCCGACGAGGCTCTCGGACGCAGGATTGACGAACTCAAGAGTTATACAGATGGTGAGCTGAAGAAGTACGCCACCATCGAATGGGTGAAGGCCACCTTCGCAACCCTCGAACAGCACCAGTGGACCTGCGATACCATCGCAAAGATAGACGCAAGGATCGGCGCACTGGACGCAAATCTCTCCCAGTCCATCTCCGGACTTGAGAGCTCCTTGAAACAGTGGGTGAACGAGCAACTCGACGCATACTACACCGCAGCCCAGATGGACGCCAAGCTTGATGTGATGCAGAATGACATTAACAATGCCAAAGCCCAGGGCAAGACCGCCACGGATAAAGCTGACAGCATTGCAACAGAGCTGACAACATTGAAGACTGCAGTGGATACCGCCAAGGCAAACATTCGAAATGAATACAAGGCTGCGATACAGTCGGCGATAGAGACCTCCGAAGGCAAACTTAC
>JAKSKF010000014.1 GCA_024401825.1 Bacteroidales bacterium | reverse complement strand
ATTCACATCAAATCAGCCATTGATTGGCTTTTGGCATAACAAAAAGGCAGGCAATCAGCGATGACTAATCTGTTTGATTGAATATGGATGATGCCGGGAGCATTTTGCTGTGATAGACAATGCCATAGAAAAATTCCCGCCCGAAGAACGGCTCGAAATGCTGCAAGCCTTCCGGGGGCCGGGACCGCTATCGTAAGGGGTGCCGGATGCGCCATTCTCCATATCGGCGGCACCGCCCTCGCCGGAACCTTGCTTCTTCTCCTGAGGAAGGGCCGGATGCCTTTTCCCGCAGGTGCTGTCATTTCATTCATCCCATCCATACTCATCCATCTGGGATATAACCTTGCCCAGGCGGATAATCTTGCCGACCCTTTGCTCCTTATGTCGGCTGCAATCGTGCTCTATGTCTCCGGACTGGTGATTATGTTCTCATACGGAGAAAAGAGAATATACCGATGGATGGACCACAGCCTGAGCATAGACGTGCAGACATTGTCGGCAATCAAGGCCGGCAACTTTACTTCCACCAAGGCAGGGAAGTATCTGCTCGACATCCAAGACCGGTTCAAGCCGGAGTGTGTTTTCGATATGATATGTTATGTCCGGGTGTCTCTTGAACTGAGAATAGAGAAACAGAGTCATATGCTTCTATGTCAGACCGGATTCGACTGGGAGGCGACGGGAAAGTCACCGGAAGAGCATCAGGCCAAGGAACGGGAACTGAAGGCGCTCAGGAAAAGGATAGGCAAGACGGGTATGGGCGTCCTTGCGCCATTGATAATCTGATTTCTCACGCAGCGGCTTTCCCGATTTTCTGGTATGCCAGCCTGGGGTCTCCGTTGAGCAGATGTATCACCCCGCAGAAGGTGAAACCGGACTTCTCTATGCAGTGACGCATAATCCGGTTGTCCTCGTGGGTGTCTATGCGGAGGTTCGGACAGCGCAGGGAGCACCAGTCGAAACAAGCCTGAGCAATACCGTGGCTATTCTTTGTACTCGCAAGGCGATGGATTGTGCAGTACGGCGCGCTGTCATCCAGCCAGTTCCCGCCTTCAATCCTGAGGTAAGTCCGTTCAATCCCGGGGATGAAGGCAAAGTATCCGTCGATGCCGGAATCTACAATCACGTACCCCACACCGTCATCGATGTCCTTCCGTATGACCTCTTCCGACGGGTAGCCTCCTGTCCACTGGTTCATATTCCCGTCGGAGCGCATTATGCTCCGCGCCTCGTCGCATATCTCCATTATGCGCGGGATATCGGGATATGTCGCCTTGCGGACTGTCATAACAGATGCAAAGTTAAAAAAATGATTCAAACAGGGCTGGGGCGGGCGTCAGATTCTGATGAATTTCTTGTGACGGTAAAGCGACAGTAGTATCAGGAAAACGATAAGGTAATTTCCAAAACACAGCCATACGGCATACCACTCGCCCATGCAGTTTTCCAAGCCATAGCTCAAGGAAGCGACAATGCTGCGGAAATTGACAACCTCCCCAAGAACATATGCGGCGATTGAATTCATCCCATATATCTTCAACCAGCCGAGGCCCTTGGAAAATTTTCTGCAATCTACCACATAATAGAATAAAGCCAGAATCAGGAAACAGAGGCCTCCCGCGAACAAGGTCATACTCGACGTCCAGATTCTTTTGATTATGGGCATCCGGACGCTCCAAAGAAGCCCAAGTCCCACCAAGGCCACTCCGATTGCCGACAAGGCTACGGCATTTTTGTTCTTGTCGCGCCCCACCTTGACAATCTGCCCGGCAAAACTCCCCAGCATCACGGTAGCCCCGAACGTCAGGCTGCTGAGAATCCAGGAATAGTGATAGTCCGGCGAGAAAGACCACGTTCCGTCAGGATGCCAGGAGACGCCATCCATAAAACGGCCGAGCACGACTTTATCCAATTTGACGGCGAAATTGCCGTCAGGGGTAAAGTCCCCTAGAAATGATACGGGGGCCCAATATGCCAGGAGAAGGCATACAGTGGCTATCATCTGCCATTTGACCTTGCAGTTGAGATACAAGACCGACGCTATCAGCCAGCCGGCCGCGATTGCCTGCAGAGTGTTGGAGTAGAACTTGAAATATCTCGGCCGGAATCCCAGCAGATTGCCTTGGACAACCATACCCAGCGCCCAAAGGATGAGCACCCTTCTGACTATCTTTATATATGCGGCCTTTTTGTCGGACCTGTATTTCTCCAACGAAAACGGAACCGTGACCCCGGACAGGAACAGGAACATCGGCATCACAAGGTCCCACAGTCTGAATCCCGCCCAATCCTCGTGGACAAACTGGTACAGGATTCCGTCCAGCCAGGGAGCATCCGCCACCCTCCCGACGGCGCAGAGCAAAGGTTGGAAAAACACAAGGAGGAACAGAACCAGTCCCCTCAATATGTCCAGAGACAATAAACGTTCCTTCTCCGCCATCGCTAAATCTTTATGTATATCTTTTTTCGATACAGGCAGAAATTGACAAGCCAGCAGAACAAAGATACGGTAATTCCCCATAACGCCGAGCGCATCGGCCCGGAGGTCAACGGATGATACACATATGAATCCAGCCATTGGCTGATATGGCATAAATGACCGTTGACGTCAAATCCGAAACTCCAGTTGGAAACGACCAGCAGTTCGGAAAGGACATAAGCGAACAGGGCATTTGTTCCGAAGACCACGAACGGCCGGGCGACTGCCTTGAATCCGAATATGTCAATGAGATAATACAGGATGAACCAGGCCAGTGTCGCCAAACCACAGGTAAACAGAGCGAACGAACTGCTCCACAGCGGTTTGTTGAAAGGAAGAACGGTGTTCCACAGCAACGCCAGGGCAGTCATCACGACCCCGCAGACGCCCATAAACAATGGCCTTCTGTTCAGTTTATGCGCCTGCGACAGATATCTTGAAAAAATATAACCCGCCAGCGCATTCACTGTCGAGGGGAAAGAGCCGATGAATCCTTCGGGCTCGAAACGCCCGCCATAGCCCGAGTACAGATGTTCCTTGCCGAATATCAGGACATCCACAGGATATGACGGATTGTTTTCAATTGTATTTCCGAATATCATCAGCGTCACCCGGTATCCTATAAGGAGCAGAAGAGCCACGGCAAGTATTTTCCGGGTATCTTTCAATGACAGGACAATGACTGAAGCCAGGACATATACGAATGCAGTCCTCTGAAGTATTCCGGGAATCCGCCAGACAGAAGGCGGGGCGGTGAATGGGAAATTGTTTATTACCAGTCCCAAAGCGAACAATACGATTGCCCTCACACTTATCTTCCGAAGAATTCCTCCGGTGAACTCGTGATTGCATTTCCTGAAGGAGAACCACATCGAAGCGCCGACCATATACAGGAAAAACGGGTAAACCACATCAGCCACAGTACAGCCATTCCAAGCGGAATGGGTAAGAAATCCATAGCTGACGCCTTCTCCGTGCGTATTGACCATTATCATTGCAAGGATGGTCAGGCCTCTCAATGCATCGAGGGAAACAAATCTGTCGGTTTTCTGCATAACAGGAAAAATATGTGGACCGCAATCTGTTTTGCGGTCCACACAATATAAACATTTTTACTCGTAATCAGGGTTCTGGACGAGAACTCCGTTTGCCTTGTCGATTTCTCCCTGTGGAATAGGCCAGTTATAGAACTTCTCTTCGAACTGGCACACATAATCAGTATGCTTGGGGTCCTTGATATCGACTATGTCGCCAAGAGTGTGCCAACGCTTCATTTCAAAGTAATGAAGTCCTTCCATTGCGGTTTCAACCCGCCATTCGTGACGGATTCTGGCACGCATCGCATCCTTGTCGAGTCCTGCCGGAAGCGGGTTCTGACCTGCGCGCTCACGAATCCTGTTGACAGCGCCGTATGCCTTGCTTGTCGCTCCGTTGATTTCATTCTCGACTTCTGCAATCATAAGAAGTACATATCCGTACCTCATATGAATCATATCCTGGTCGCTGACGTCTCCGTCAAGAAGGTCTCCATTGGTAGGATACTGAAGATATTTGTAGCATCCGAATCCGGTATAGTCAGTCTCTCCTTCGATATATCGGATATCAGGGAAGGGATGATTGGAGTGGAATACCGTTGCGGCAAGACGCTTGTCCCTGCCGATGAAGAGTTTCGCCCTCTCCTCCTCCTGTGCCTCGACCGGAGACTCGGGATTGTTGATAACGTCCTCATTGATTTTCCCGGAAGCCTCCGAACCTATCCAGGCGCCTTCTCCTTCAAGTTCGAATTCATCGACGAGATTGCGCAGAGGGCAGGTATGGAGCCAGTTGGTGTAATACATATCGAGAGCCATACAGCTTGAAGGAGCAAGATTCTTGACAGAGAACATTATCTCGGGGCTGTCTTCCTGTGTCGAAGTCCGGAACAGGTCTCCGTACTCAGGCTGGAGAGAATATCCGTTGATTGATTCGAGAAGAGAAAGAATCTGATTCATCTCATCAATCTTGGGAACACCCTTGTCATATGCGTGCTGGAGCATCACTTTCGCCTTGAAAGCCTTGGCCGCGTCACTTGTGATATGTCCGCCCGCATCCTTGTATGTAGTCTTGGGCAAGCCGGCGATAGCATCGTCATAGTCCTTGATGACCTGAGCATAGACTTCCTCGGCGCTTGACTTCGGAACATACTGCTCATCAAGAGTGAGAGGAGCCAATATCACGGGGACTGAACCATAGAACATATAGAGCCACATATGGGCATATCCTCTGAAGAATTTGGCTTCGGCAACCATCCTCGACTTCACATCCTCGGGCAGAGCCGTCGTCTCGGTCGCATATTTCAGGAAGATGTTCACGCGTGCAAGAAGGTCGTATCCAAAAGAGAACTGGTCATCGACATATCCTCCGCAGGAAGGATAAATTTCGCCCTGGTTCATCCATTGGGCACCGCCGCAGCCGTTTTTGTCAAAACTGTTGTCGGTAAGGTTGTCGGTAAGGGCGTACCAGTCATTGTAATAAGCGTTTGACCTGATTAAGCCGTAAATGCCGGCAAGCGCCATATTGAAATCATTTTCCGTCTGCCAGAAAGTGCTTTCAGAAGGTTGGGTAGTAGGATTCAGATTAAGAAAATCGGTGCAGGACACTGATGTTACCAGCACGAATCCCAAGGCTATTGTACCTAATATCTTTTTCATATGCTTATCCGCGCTTAAAATTCAACATTGATTCCAAAAGAGTACACTTTGTTCTGAGGGTATGCTACGAAAGTACCGCTCCCTGAACGCTCCGGGTCGAGTCCGGCATATTTGGTGAAGGTCAAGAGATTGTCTCCGGAGAAGAAGACTCTCAGATTCTGGATAGCCGCTTTGCGCGTCCACTCTGAAGGGAAATTGTAACCGATGGTCAAGTTCTTGAGACGAAGATAAGAGCCGTCCCTGAGGAAATACGTGCTTGCGCGAGTATTCCTGTTGCCTCCCATATCGGCATAGTACAGTTTGGGATTGGTGGCACCATTGGGATTCTCCTCCGTCCACATTCCATTCAGATAGTCTCTTGTAGGAGCGGAACCCTGATAGAACGGAGTGATGCCCCAGCCGCTTCCATTGTAGATTGAATTCCCCTGTACGCCCTGGAACAGCAGATAAATGTCGATTCCCTTCCAGGAAGCGCCGAGATTGAACGAGTACTCGAATTTGGGGAATTTTCCGGGAACGATATGCCTGTCATCATCATCCACGTCGCCGTCACCGTCCCAGTCCAGATATTTAAGGTCTCCAGGCTGGGTGTTGTCGCTGAACTGCTTGGGAGAATTGTCTATTTCGTTCTGGTCGGCAAACACGCCGATACATTCAATCATATAGAATGAGCCGTACGGAGTTCCTTCGCTGAGAATTGTTGTTCCGCTCTTCTCGTCAGCTCCGAACTTCACGAGTTTGTTGCGATAGTGGTCAATGTTGAATCCGGCATTATACTGGAGTCCTTTCATTGCGCCCTCCTTGACAATATCATTCCAGGAAAGGGCGAGTTCGATACCGGTGTTCTCCATTGCGCCGTCGTTGATGGTCGGAGGATTCAATCCTATGAAACTTGAGACCTGTGCGGTGCGGAGAATGTCAGTCGTGGTTTTCTTGTACCAGTCGAAAGTAATGCCGAGCCTGTTGAACAATGTTATGTCGAGACCGGCGTCAAGAATGGTGGTCGTCTCCCACTTAAGGTCGCTGTTGACATATGATGTCTGTGCAACCCCCTGTGTAAGGTTGGAGTTGTCAAAGGAATAACTGTTAGTCAAATCCACCAGCGCCTGATAGGGATACAGACCTATATTCTGGTTACCCAACTGTCCCCAGGAACCGCGGATTTTGAGATTGTTGAGCCAGGTGAGATTCTTCATGAAGTTCTCCTCGCTGATACGATAACCAAGTGAGAATGAAGGGAAGAATCCCCATCTCTGCCGGGGAGAAATTCTGGATGTCCCGTCATAACGGCCGTTAATCTCCGCGAGATATTTTCCCTTGTAGTTGTAATTGATTCTGAAGAAACCGGACATAAGGGACCAGGCTTCGGAAGAACCGCTGTTTTCCATATCGGTCTCGGAACCGGCATCGAGTTCCTGAAGATTGAACTGGTAGTTTCTTCTCTTCGCCCACATATACTCGCTCACTTCTTTCTCCTGGTTGTAACCGACCATCGCTTTCAGGAAATGGTCTGTAGTCTTGAAGGGAACCGTGTACTCAAGATATGAATACAGGTTTGTGTAGATATCGTTTGTCTGGCTCTGCGCGTAACCGGGAATCTGGCCGCCCCCAAGGTCCATGTTCCTGGCGAATTCGCCGGTCTGGTAGTTGTAAAGAGGGACACTTGTACCGGACCAGTCCTTGCTTGTGCTGTTGAAAAGGGAGCCGGCTATCTTCGTATGCCAGACAAGGCCCTTGACGGGTGAAATCTCGATGAAGAACTGGCCGTTCATATCTGTAGTGCGGTTCGTGGCATTGATACCGTTGGCAATCATAGCCGGCATATTCTTATTGTTCTCCTCGACACCGAATGCCGTAAAAGTGTAACGGGTGATGCCGGAACCGTCGTCAGGCAGCCAGGGCATATAGGTGGGAGCCTGTGACAGCGTTGACAGGAATGCGTCCGAGGCGCCGTTCCTGGGCTCGACGCGTTCTCCATAATTTGCGCTGATATATGTACCGACCTTCAACCAATCCGTAATCTGGGAAGTGATGTCTGTCGTGGCAGTGTATTTCTTGTAATGGTATCCCCGGAGAGTACCGGGCTGGTCGGCGATGTTGAGCGTAACATTGTATGTTGTCTTGTCAATGTTTCCGCTCAACGCTACGTTGTGGTTCTGGACGAAGGCCGGATTGAACATATAATCAACCCAGTTGAAATTGGGATATTGTTCAGTGCCACCGTTCTTCTCGTAAAGTTCAATCTCGCTTTCCGCATAACGGCCGGGCTTTCCAGAATGTTCCTTTGCCAGATTGAAAAGTCTCATATACTCAGCGGAGTTCGAGACAATATCAAGCATCTTCGTAGGAGTGTGTATCGAGAATGTCCCGGAATATTTGGCGGCGAAATGCTTGCCAGACGTCGAATCGAAGCCCTTCTTGGTAGTGACGAGAATCACACCGTTTGCAGCACGGGCACCATATATTGAAGCTGATGCAGCATCCTTCAGGACGGATACGCTTTCAATCACACTGGGGTCCATATTGGTCAGAGACCCGGGGACACCGTTGATAAGCACAAGCGGCGCAGAGCCCGCGGATGAATATGTTCCCTGTCCGCGGACACGGAAAGATATTCCTTCTGAACCGGGCTGGCCGGACCCTTGGACAACGTTGAGGCCGGGAGCCATTCCCTGAAGCATACTTGATGCATCGAGGACAGGACGCTTGTTCATGGCTTCACCGTTGACTGAAGAAACGGCGCCTGTGAGATTCACCTTTTTCTGAGAGCCGAAACCGACCACAACAACATCGTTCAGCGTCATATATTCATCTTCGAGGCTCACGGCAAGATTTGTATTGCCTGCGTCGGCGACATATCTGAAATCCTGATATCCAAGTGTGGAGAATACTATTGTCGAACCGGCGGGAACATCAATGGAGAACACTCCATCGGCATTGGATGTAGAATAATAAGCCGTGTTATTGTCGACATAAATGGATGCGAACGGAACGGGCTGGCTTGCCGAATCCAGAATCTTGCCGGTAACATTGACCAGATTGTTCTTCTGTGCTGCCGGCTGTTCCCCATTTGCGGCTTTTGCCGTTCCCGAATCGGTCTTCTCATCAAGATAGAGCCCAATCATATTGTCCTTGACGGCCCAGTTGATGCCGGTCCCTGAGAACACGGCCTTGAGAATTTCGTCCATTTCAACATTCTGCTTGGAGACGTTGACATTGCCGACGACAATGTTTCCGACTTCCCTGCTGTAGGAAAAAGCGACTTTCGTCTGCTTTGTAATCTCATAGGAAACGCCGCTTACGGTAATGCCGTCCGCTTTGATGGAAACGGTATAGTTTCCTCCCAGAAGCGACATTGCATTTCCGGCGTGTCCGACAAACGGAATTGCGAGCAACAACGTCATTGCCGCAATCGTAGTTTTAACGAATAGCTTGTGTGGATTCATAAAATCAATAAATTAGTTTTGTTTTGTGTTGTGTTGGTTGTATTATTCTATCTCTATTTCAGTTGACGTGACAACCTCGAGCAGGGAGATGATGTCTTCCAGCCCGGCATTCTCAGGGTAGTTGAAAACATAACGCTTTTTCAAATCGACATCAGGCTCCGTGAAATACACGTGCCTTCCGAATTCGTTCTGCAATCTGAACACTATATCGTTGATGGTCACATCCTCCAGCGAAATGATTCCCAGACGGCGCAAAGACAGCCTGCTGGTATTGACCTCCTCTATTTTGAAATCCTTCGTATGCTGGTCATATGTCACGCGCTGGCCCTCCCTCATTGAAACCTTGTTGCTGGACCGGTTCAAGGTCAATTCGACAGCGCCTTCCGCCAAAGTCGTTTGAGCATCGGCCCTGTCCGGGTAATCCTTCACATTGAAGACCGTTCCAAGCACCTTGACAGTTATCTTGGGACAGGTAAGCACAAAAGGACGCAGTTTGTTCGAAGCCACATCCAAATCAGCCTCTCCGCTCAACTTGACTTTTCTCCTGTCGTCATAGCGTTTCTCATTATATGAAAGTCTGGAGCCTTCATACAACCATATTGCGGTACCGTCCGGAAGAACAACCCTTTCAGTTTTGGAGTTGACATTCTCCACCGTGACCGTATTCCGTCCGGCTGTCCTGAATCCTAAGAATGCGGCCGACAGAATCAATGCAATGGCGGCAAGTGAATATAATGCGCGGGACAGCGTTCTCCTGCCGACGGGGCGAGTCCCTGCATTCTTCATCTTATCTTGCAATTCCGTCCGGTATTGCCCCGTAGCATACCAGACAGCCTTTATTTCCGAAAAATAGTTGAGGTTTTCCCTGCTCGAAGAAATCCATTCGAGAAGGAGCATATCGTCCGTCTCACTTGAATTTCCACCCAAGTGTGACACTATTATCTTGTCTATATATTCCGGTTTCACTTCTTTATCGACTATATTATTTACACTCATACTCCGTTTTCTACCTATCCCAAGATATCCATCAAGGCAACAATCAAGATTGAATTGAAGAACTCCCGGGGAATATATGAACGGATGAACCTGAGAGCCTTGTAAATCTGATTGTCAACTGTAGATATCTGCAGATGCAATTTTTCCGCTATTTCCCTGTGGGACATTCCACTTATGTAACTCATACGGAAAATGTCGCCGCATTTGTTCGGAAGCAGAGAAATGGCTTCATCAATCGATGCCCGGGCATCCCTGACGAACAATTTGTCAATCAACGGATTCGCGCCCGGCTCATAAGTTGCCGCCGTCAGCAGCTGAATCTGGCGGGCATACCTGTTCTTGAAGTCATTCTTACTGGTCTCTCCCCTCAAATAATTCAAAGAAGAATTATAAACCGCCTTCAGCAGATAAGGGCGGACGGACTCGACGTCAAGAATGAGAGAACGTGTTTTCCAAAGATTGACAAACACATCCTGTACAATGTCATCGGCCGGAGAGCTGCCTACCAGAAGCCTCGCATAATTGATACAGGCATCCTTATGGCGGACATACAATTCGCCATATGCCTTCCGGTCACCGGTGCGCAATCTTTCAATCAGTTTCCTATCGTCCATATACAGGAATACCTATACTTTTAATATTACACACATTTGCAGGTTTCTACCTACAAAAATTTTCATTTTTTGACTATGCACAAAGGCAAATGTCAACATAATGAAAAAATCCCTTAAATCTTGGAATAACATCCGGTCTTGATTATCTTTGGAAGATATGCAATCGAACACTATGAAGAAAGTATTTGTCATTCCTTTTGTTTCCCTGATTCTTCTTGCGGCCGTATCGTGCGGCAACACAACGCGCAAGCCAGTCGAACCCGCCCTTCCGCAAGGCGAAGTCACCCGTGAATTCCTCTCGCAAATCCGCGTGGGGAAGGAAGGGAATTTCCAATATTGGAACCAGGATTCCCCCGCGCTCTGTCAGTTGAAGGCTTTCGTCGCCACCGTCACAGACCCTGACGGGCAGGGATATGTCCCCCCGCAGGACAGGATTGCGGCGTTTGACGTGGATGGAACCCTTATGTGCGAGACGGCCCCGTACTATTTCAACTGGATGCTGTTCCTGCACCGGTATCTTCACGACAGTTCCTTCACTCCCCCGGAGGAGGACCGTCTATGGGCCGAAGAGGTGGAGCAGTATGTGCTTGCCAACCGGAAGAGCAAGCCTGAATGGGGATTGAAACAGCAGGAACTTCAGGCCATAGGGTTCCGCGGCATGACGGACGGGCAGTTCTCGGAATACGTGAAGGATTTCATCGACAGCGAGTACGTGATCGGTCTGTCAGGCCTGAAATGGGGAACGGCCCTTTACTGGCCTATGATAGAAGCGGTGTCATACCTCGTGGCGAACGACTTTGTGGTTTTCCTGAGCTCCGGCGTGGACCGTGACGTATGCAGGGCCGTTTCCGACGGGATATATGAGATTCCCACCTACCATATGATGGCCTCCGACGTCAACTATGTGCTGGAGAACCAGCCCGAATGGGTGGAGATGACAAACTCCGAGAGTTATGAATACACCCCGGGAGAGGCAGTGGGCAGAGGAGATTTTCTACAGTTGAACACTGCCGTCAACAAGATTGTCAAGATTAGGCGTGAACTAGGGCAGAAGCCCATCCTCTGTTGGGGCAACTCCAAAGGAGACTACCCTATGTTCCACTACGCCTCCACCGACAACAGATATCCGCACATTTCTTTCTGCCTTCTTTGCGATGACACGGAAAGGGAGTTGGGGAATCCCGACAAGGCGGCCCGTTGCAAGGCCGACTGTGAGCAGAACGGCTGGATTCCCGTTTCGATGAGAGACGAATGGTGGACCATATACGGTCCGCAGGTGAAAAGGATTGACGCCCGATAGCAACGCGGTCAAAGCGAATCCTCCGGAAGTCAGGGCCTGAGGGCGCTCTGGGACGGGTCGTCGCAGAGGACAAATTCCAGTTCGCCTCCTGATGCTATCTCCGAATGTGGCAGGATGGCCGAATTCCAGGGTTTTCCGTTGACTTTCAGGGACTTGATATAGACGTTCCGGGGCGAGGCGTTGGCCTTTATCCTGAGCGTCCCGTTCCCTGACAGCCTGACGCGAGCCTCGCTGACCAAGGGGGCGTTCAGATAGTAGAAATCCTGCCCGGCGTTGGGGCACAGCCCGAGATTGCAGAAAATGAACCACGAGGCCATGGCTCCCGTATCCTCGTTCCCGGGATAACCTTCCAGGTCGAATCCGTTGTTCATCGCGTGATGAACCCAATACGAACTGAGGTCGGGACGTCCGGAATGTACAAAGGCCCTGGAAGCAAGGAAGCCGGGTTCATTGTCATACTTGACCAGTTTGTTTTCAAAGCCGTACTCCAGTCTCCGGGTGAAGGCTTCCGGTCCGCCCATAAGGTTTATCAGAGTGTCGAAATCGTGAGGCACGAAGTAGCTGTAGGTCCAGGACGAACCTTCGTAGAAAGGTGACACCCAGGAACCTCCGTATCTGGCGGGGTCGATGAATGAGAACGTTCCGTCTTCATCCACGGCGTCGATGAATCCGCTGTAGGTCCCGTCGCTCAGGTCCGGGTTCCACAGGGCGGTCCAGCCGTGGCTGCGGGCCAGGTATTTCCCGGCGTCCTCGTCGTGTCCGAGCTTCTTCGCCATCAGGGCGGCGCAGTAGTCGTTGTAGGCGAACTCCAGAGTCTGGGAGGAACTCATATTGCAGGCAGGGATGTAACCGAGTTCCCTGTATCGGACGTGAGGTCCGTCCTCGTCAGGGTTGCCGTTCCCGTAACCTATCCTCCGGTTCTCGGCGTTGTACCGGACCACCTCATATGCCTTTTCCCAGTCCACGCCCTTCACCCCTTTCAGGCAGGCGTCGGCGATGATGCAGTCCACGTCGTTGCCACCCTGTTCCATAGTCCTCTCCCTTCCGGCTATGAAACCGTCATAGACACATCCTCCGCGCTCGAACCTGTCCGTCATAGACTCGATATTGCCGGCCACGGCATCCTCGTCCAGAAGAACAAGAAGCGGATACAAGGTTCTGAAAGTATCCCAATAGGCATAATTGTCATCCCAGAAAGGACGTTCGGGATTCAGGCCGAAGCGGTCCTGAGACCTGTCCCGCGCAAAGGTGAACACCCTGTAAAGGGCAGAGTAGAACACTTTCCTTCCGTCATCGGACAGCCCGCCAACCTTCACCGAGCCCAGTTTGTCGTTCCAGATTCTGCGGCCGTCCCGCACTACCTTGTCGAAGTTCCATCCCGGAATCTCGGATGCCAGGAGTTCGGCGGCCCTTTCGTAGCCCGTGAAGGAAATGGCCAGCTTGAGGATGACAGTCCGCTCTCCGGACGCGGGGAAAGTGAGGTACGCGCCCTTGTGGGTCTTCGACAGAGTATCGCACACGAGCGAAGTCTTTCCCTCCATGACAGAGCCGTCTTCCCACACCCCGTATCTTTCCGCCTTCCTGTTGAGGCGCGCCACCGCATACAGTTCGTACGGACCCTCGGGCCAGCCCGCGCTGACAGTTATCTTCATCTTCACGCCCGCCCCGTCGGAATCCACATAGACCTCGTTTCCCAGAAGCCGGCCTCCCATATAGGTCGCTATGTCCATCGCTATTGTCTGGGACGCGTCGAACACTATCGACGGGCAGCCGTCCTGAGGAAAAGTGAAGCGGTATGCGGCGCTGTAACGGGAAGGTGCAATTTCCACCCGGATGCCGTATCGGTCCAGAGTTGTGGCGTACAGGTACGGCAGGTTCACGTCGTCGGAATGTTCCGACGAATGGGTTCCCGGCGCCACGGAAAGCTCTCCTGTCTGGGGCTGGATGAGGAAGTGGCCGTACGAACTCCACCCCGTGCCGCTGACGTGAAGCTGCGCGAACCCGTCGATGGGCCGGTCCGGCGCATATCCGTCCGTTTCTCCCCCGAAGGTCTGCGGGGAGGGGTTGATACTGCCGTACGGCAGCATAGGTCCTATGACGCAGTTGCTCGACCTGTCGTCAACCACCCCGATGGAGGTGTCCACACAGTCGGCGAGGTTTTCACAGGAACAGGAAATTGCCGCCAGGACAAGGGCGGAAAGTATCAGGAGAGGTTTCATATCTGCGCGATTTCTGAAGTTTCCTGCAATTTAGTCATTTTATTCCACACTTCAAGTCTGAATCCGGATATTTGGATTACGGCAGACTTTTATTAACTTTGGAAAACGATAAATAACATCATCGACCAATGAAAAAAGCACTTTCTGTTCTCGGAGCGCTGCTTTGCGCGAGTGTAGCCTTCGCCCAGCCCGAGTTGACCGCCGACAACATCGACGAAGTCATCAAGTCAATGACTCTTGAAGAAAAGGCAACCCTGCTCGTCGGAGGTGCCGTCACCCCTGAATTCGACGCCGTCACACTCACGGGTCCCGTGCAGGGCGCGGCGGGAAACACCCGTCCCATAGAGCGTTTCGGCATCCCGATGACCTATCTCGCCGACGGCCCCGCCGGACTCCGCATCAAGCCCACGCGCGAGGGTTGCTCCCGCACTTTCTATTGCACCGGTTTCCCTGTCGGAACGCTCCTCGCCTCATCCTGGGACGTCGAGCTCGTGCAGAAGGTCACCTCAGCGCTCGGGAACGAGGTCCTCGAATATGGCGCCGACGTGCTTCTGGCTCCGGGAGTCAACATCCACAGGAATCCTCTCTGCGGCAGGAACTTCGAATACTTCTCGGAAGACCCCGTCCTTTCCGGCAACGTGGCCGCGGCCTACATCACCGGAGTCCAGTCCAACAACGTAGGCACGTCAATCAAGCATTTCGCCGCCAACAACCAGGAGACCAACAGGTTGGAGGACGATGCAAGGGTAAGCGTGCGGGCTCTGCGTGAAATATACCTCAAGAACTTCGAGATAGCCGTCAGGAAGGCCCGTCCCTGGACCGTGATGTCCTCATACAACAGCCTCAACGGTGAATACACCCAGCAGAGCGAAGACCTTCTGACCAAGGTTCTCCGCCAGGACTGGGGCTTCGAGGGTATGGTTATGACCGACTGGGGCTGCAAGGAAGGCACCGTCAAGTCCGTCAACGCCGGAAACGACCTGATGGAGCCCGGCAACAGGACCGAGACAGAAAGGATTGTGGCGGCTGTCAGGGACGGCAGAATCACGGAAGAGACCCTGGACCGCAATGTCCGCAACGTGCTCCGGTACATAGTCAGGACCCCGAGTTTCAGGGGATACCGCTTCTCCAACAATCCGGACCTCAAGGCCCACGCCCTTGTTGCAAGGGAGGCGGCGGCCCAGTCCATAGTGCTCCTTCGCAACGAAGACTCCACCCTTCCTCTCAAGGGAGACGAGAAAATAGCCCTGTACGGCATCAGTTCCATCGACTTCGTGGCGGGCGGCACCGGTTCGGGCGAGGTCAACAAGGCCTACGTCGTGAATATGGCCGAGGGTATGCAGAACGCAGGTTTCAGCATAGACCCGGACCTGCCGGACTACTACAGGGCGCACATCCGCTATGATGCTGCAAGCCGCAAAATTATCGGGAAAGAGCCCAGGGACTGGAGATTCCCTGAAATACCCGTTCCCGCGGACGCCATCAGGCTGCAGGCCGGGAAGAACGATGCGGCGGTGGTCGTCATAGGCCGCAATGCCGGAGAGGGTTCGGACCGCAACGTGGCGGATGACTTCGAACTCACCGTAACGGAGCGCGAGCTCCTAAACAACGTCTCCAACCTTTTCCACCAGGCCGGCAAGAAGGTTATTGTGGTGCTCAATGTCGGAGGCGTGATTGAAACCGCGTCCTGGAAGCATCTGGCAGACGCCATCCTTCTCCCCTGGTCCCCCGGCCAGGAAGGGGCGAATGCCGTGGGCGACATACTCGCAGGCAGGGTCAATCCTTCCGGAAAACTTCCGATGACATTCCCCGTGACTTTCTTCGACCATCTCTCGTCATTCAACTTCCCCCACGAATATGTCAGGGACCTCAGGCGGGTCGGGAACGAGCCGCTGAAGGACGTGGACTACACCGACTACGCAGAAGGAATCTGGGTAGGCTACCGTCACTTCGACAAGCACGGAGTCGAGGTGTCATATCCCTTCGGATTCGGCCTCAGTTACACCTCGTTCGATTATTCCAAGCCCGTGGTGAAGGCCGGCAAGGACGGCTTCACCGCCTCCGTGACCGTCACCAACACGGGCCGTGTCGCAGGAAGGGAAGGCGTCCAATTGTACGTGCCCGCGCCGGAAGGGGGACTTGAAAAGCCGGAAAAGGAACTCAAGGCCTTCGGCAAGACCGCGCTTCTCAAACCCGGTGAAAGCCAGACCCTGTCCTTCACCGTTTCCGCCTACGAACTCGCCTCGTTCAACGAGGGAGCCAACCGCTGGGAAACGGCAAAGGGCGCCTATACCGTAGGGTTCGCCTCTTCCTCCGCCTGCATACGTTGCAAGGGCACTTTCAGGCAGACGGCGCCTCAGTGCCGGGCGGTAAGCGACGCCTTCGTCAAATAGAAGAAGAACCGGGGAGAGCCCCAATCATCTGGATGCGGACTGCATCTCGGACAGGCGGTAATCGGCGATGATTTTGTCTATTATCGCGCAAACTATGCCGTAAGTCCTGGAGTCCGCGGAATAGTCGGCGGGAGCGGCGAACGCCACCCTGCCCTGCCTCTTGAGTTTGCGGGCCCCCGCCACCTTCTTCTCGTTGTCAGGGTCATAGACTGCAATGGAGTGGCCTCCGAACATCCCCACGATTTTCATACAGGGAACGTCCGTGTCTCCGTCGCCGAAGTAAATCATATGGGAGAAAGGGATTCTTTTCCTGTCCTCACGAACGCTGGAATTGACCTGCTTCGTGTCTCTGGCGCTGAAGATTCCCTTGCTGATTTTGAACAGGAACTGGGTCTTTGCGGTGTAGTCCACGGCTATTCCGGGCCATTCCGCCTCGCCGTTCTCATCGTATATGAAGGTACCCGCGAAGATATGCTTGAACTCCGAAGCCACAGGAGAGCCTTCTATTATTTCCTTCAGGCCGCTGGAGTTGATGTAATGCTCCACTTTGACTCCGTGCTGCGCCCCGTATGCGTTGACCATCCCGAACCAGTCCCGGACACCGGGAAACAGTGTGATGTCCTTGCCGAAACGCTTGAAATCCTCCCTGCGGAGCTTGATTCCCGACTTGCGGGCCTCGTCGAACATCAGTTTCATATATGCCAGGACGTTTGAGGCGTCATTCTTGACGGCTATCCCGTCGCTCATCTTCCAGAAATCGCCCGCAGTACTGCCCACGGCCTGTATGAAGCCGAATTCCTGCATATTTCCGGGAGATAGGGTCCCGTCGAAATCGTAGATAAGTGCAACAATGGGTTTACGCATATTTCACCACTAATAACTAATTTCCGCCCCAAATATCGTGAATTTTCGCCACAATTCTGCAAAACTTCTTGCAGAGGGAAATTTCAAAGATTAAATTTGTACCGACTAAAACCAGACCTTTTATGGAACATTACCTCAAAGTATTCGAGCGGGCCGTCAAGGAGCACTGGGACGAGCCTGCCGTCTGCAATTTCGGCGGAGAATGCTTCACCTACGGGGAATTTGCCGCCAACATTGAGAAATTCCACATTTTCTTCCAGAAAGCCGGCATCCGGAAAAAGGAGCACGTCACCCTCTGCGCCAAAAGTTCCGCGCGTTGGGGCATAAGTTTCTTCAGCATAGCCACTTACGGAGCGGTTGTCGTTCCTCTTCTGAGCGAATTCACCCCGGACAGCATAGCCAGTCTGGTCAACCATTCCGACAGTACCGTCATATTCACGGACAGCGACATCTGGGAAAACCTGAAAGACAAGCGGATGCCCAACGTGAAGGCAGTGATTGCAGTGAACAGCTTCACCCTTCTGTACAGTTCCGACGAATCCATCCGACAGGCTTTCGAGAGCCTCTCGCACGAATTCGAGACCAAGTTCCCTATGGGATTCGCGCGTGAGAACGTGGACTTCTTCGAGTCCGACCAGGAGGACGTGGCCGTAATCAATTACACTTCCGGCACCACCAGCGCCCCCAAGGGAGTCATCATCCAGGTTAAATGTTTCAGCGCGATGATGGAGTTCGCAGAGCCCCGCTCCCCCATCTTCCCCGGAGACAAGATAGTTTCAATGCTTCCTATGGGGCACATCTACGGACTCGTGTTCGAGTTCCTGTATCCGGTGAGCTTCGGCTGCCCCGTCTATTTCTTCGGCAAGGTTCCCTCCCCCACCCTTCTTCTGAGGGCGATGGCGGAGGTCAGGCCGTATATGATTGTGAGCGTGCCGCTGGTTATGGAGAAAATCTACAAGTCCGGCGTAAAGCCCGCTCTTGACAAGTTCCCCGTCAACATCCTGCGCCACATTCCCGGCATCAAGCGCATCATTTACGACAAGGCCGGCAAGAAGCTCAAGGCTGCCTTCGGAGGGAACGTGCGTATGCTCATAATGGGAGGCGCCGCCGTCAACCCTGAAGTGGAGAAAGCCTTCCGGCTGATGAAGATTCCCTTCCTCACGGGATACGGACTCACCGAAGCCGCTCCCCTGCTGACATTCGAGTATCCGTCCAAGTTCAAGCTCGGAACCTGCGGAAAGGAAATCCCCAGCGCGCACATCAGGATTGATTCCGAAGACCCTCACCACATAGCGGGTGAAATCCAGGCCATCGGCACCAACATCTGCCAGGGTTACTACAAGAACCCCGAAGCCACAGAAAACGCCTTCACCGCAGACGGATACTTCCGTACCGGAGACCTCGGCATACTTGACAAGGAGGGCAACCTCATCATCAAGGGCCGCCTCAAGACAATGATACTGAGCGCCAACGGACAGAACATCTATCCGGAGGAACTTGAGTCCGCCATCAATGCCCAACCCTTCGTCAGCGAATCCCTTGCGGTCGACAGGAACGGCAAGATAGTGGCGCTCATAGTGCTCGACAAGGACGCCATCAGGAAGGCCGGACTGGAGGAGGAGGCAGTGGCCGACATCCCCGAGACCGTGCGTGTGAACGCCAACCGCGAGCTTCCTTCCTACAGCAAGATTGCAAAGGTCGAGGTGATGCTCACCCCCTTCGAGAAGACCCCCAAGATGAGCATCAAGCGCTATCTGTACAAGTAATGTCGGAATAGCGGCATCCGGTTCTGCGAAAATTCAGAATATTGTGTTAATTTTGGGGATGCTTATATTGTAAACAATCAGATTATGTCATTCATATCCGAGCGCATTGAAATGGAGGGACTCACGTTTGACGACGTGCTTCTCATCCCTTCCTATTCCGAAGTTCTCCCCTGCAACGTCGATATCAGCGGAAGGTTCAGCCGCGGCATCGCCCTCGACATCCCCTTCGCCTCAGCGGCAATGGACACTGTCACGGAAGCCCCTATGGCAGAAGCAGTCGCCCTCCAGGGAGGAATAGGCGTGGTGCACAAGAATATGAGCATCGCGCAGCAGGCAGAGAATGTGGCCAGGGTCAAGGCCAGGGGACTGAAGGTGGCGGCCGGCATAGGAATCAACGCCACTGCACTGGAAAGGATTGAGGCCCTGCTTGAAAAGAACGTGGATGCGGTAGTTCTTGACTGCGCCCACGGTCACAGCGTCAACGTGGGCAGACTTCTGGGAGAGGTCAAGAAAAAATATCCCTCCCTTCAGGTGGTGGTCGGGAACATCGCGACGGCCAGTGCCGCGCAGTACCTCATAGACAACGGCGCGGACGGCCTCAAGGTGGGCATCGGCCCGGGGAGCATCTGCACCACGAGAATCGTAGCCGGAGTAGGTGTTCCACAGCTCAGCGCCATATACGAGGTATCCGGGATTGCCTCCCCTTTGGGCGTACCCGTCATAGCGGACGGAGGCTTGAGATACTCCGGAGACGTAGTCAAGGCCCTTGCCGCGGGCGCGGACTGCGTGATGTGCGGTTCAATGTTCGCGGGGACGGACGAGGCTCCGGGAACGGTCATAGAGATTGACGGCAAGAAATTCAAGACATACCGCGGAATGGGCAGCATAGATGCTATGAATGCCGGTTCCGCAGACCGCTATTTCCAGGAAAACAGCAATAAACTTGTTCCCGAGGGCATTGTAGGCAGGGTTGCCTGCAAGGGTCCTGTCAGCGAAGTCATCTACCAGATGGTTGGAGGACTCCGCTCCGGTATGGGCTACTGCGGAGCCCGCAACATAGAGGAATTGCACAAGGCCAAATTCTCCAAGGTCACTGCCAGCGGTATGGCGGAAAGCCACCCGCACGACGTAACTATTGCCAAAGAGGCCCCCAATTACAAATAACGACAAGAAAAAATGTATAACGGAGAAAAACTCAATCCCGAGCAGTTTGTGCGGGATGCAGTAAAAGAAATCAGCGAGCAGGTAGGTTCCGACACCGTGGTGCTGGGACTTTCCGGCGGAGTGGATTCCACAGTCACCGCCGTACTGGTGGACAAGGCAATAGGCAAGCGTCTGGTCTGCATATTCGTGGACCACGGCCTGCTCAGAAAAAACGAATTCGAAGACGTTCTGGAGCACTACAAGTCCTTGGGACTCAATGTCAAGGGCGTACGCGCAGCCGACCGTTTCTTTGCGGCGCTGAAAGGCGTCACCGACCCTGAACTCAAGCGCAAGGCCATAGGCAAGACCTTCATCGACGTGAGGGCGGACGAGGCGCGCAAAATCAGCGGAGCCCGCTGCCGCGCTCAGGGGGCATTCTGGCCCGAGATCGCGGAATCCCATTCGGACAAGGGCGTAATCAAGAGCCATCACAACGTAGGCGGGCTTCCCGACGACCTCGACTTCGGTCTTGTGGAACCTCTCAAATACCTTTATAAATATGAGGTGCGCCAGGTAGGAGCCTGTCTCGGACTGAGTTCCCACTTCCTTGGACGCCACCCCTTCCCCGGCCCGGGTCTCGGAGTCCGTTGTCTGGAAGAGTGCACTCCGGAACGTATCCACATCCTTCAGGAGGCGGACGCAATCTTCATAGACGCTTTGCGCCGCGAAGGCCTGTACGACAAAATCTGGCAGGCGGGAGCCATACTGCTCCCCGTGCTCAGTACGGGAATCAAGGACGGACGCCGCTGCTTCGACAATGTCGTGGCGCTCAGGGCCGTCAATTCAGTGGACGCAGTCACCGCAGAGGTCATAGACCTCCCCTTCGAATTCCTGCAGAAAGTCTGCAAGGACATCGTGGCGCAGGTCGAGGGTGTAGGACGGGTAGTCTATGACATCTCACCCAAGCCGCCCGCAACAATTGAGTGGGAATAGACAGGAAAAGAGCCTTGGCAGCAGTGTCAAGGCTCTTTTCCATATTTGTACCGGGAACTATTTCAGATTCTCTGTGGTGATGAACTTCTTTATGATTGTATAAGGAGAGCAAACCACGTTAATCGGGGCCACGGTGGGGATGAAAGGAACTGAAATGTCGAGCCCATAGACATTCTGGCAACAGTGCCATAAGAAAGAGGCGCAGGTGAATTTCTCAGGAACGAGGCGCTTCGAAACGAACCAGTCAGTGCTGAGCATATTGATGAACGAAGCGTGCTCGTACTGTTTGGCATATGTTACGAATTTGTCTCTCTCTGGCCTGGGAATGGCGACAGGTTCAATCCTGAGAGGAGTGTCAGTGTTGGCGATGTCCCAGATAAACTCCAGATTCACAGGCTCCAGAAGATAGAAATCTGTGAGCCAGGTTGACGAGCTCTCATAGTTGACACCTTCTTCCACCGCTCCGTAGAGGAGTTCGGCATCCTCTGAAGTTTCAGGTTTGAAGTCATCCATAACGATGGCGCAGTGTCCAAACGCGTGATGGATTCCGGAAGGAGTGTCAATGAAGTAGGGTTTCAGGTTCCACAAGGTCTCGGGATGGTCGGCTACGGGAATGATAATCGCAAAATCTCCCTTCCTGGCAACTCCGGCCATCTGTGAGATAAATTCCGGGTAGCTCATTCTCTCAGGGTCATCGAAGCCGATAAGTCCCTTGGTGGCAGGCTGCTCCTCCACAGCGGGGAAAGGTGAGCATACGTCCAGCACCATAGGCCGGCTTATCATAGTCTGGAGCTTGTCGACGAAAACATCGATGGAAGTCCCGGCCTTGATGAGTTTGTCGGCAAAAGCGGAAACCGCCACTATGAGGTCGTTCAGGAAGCCGAATTCCCTGTAGAGCGCGGACATCTGCACGGCCTTCGCGCACTGGATGGCCGCAAGTTCCACTGCGGCGCATTCTATGAACGCCGTCTGCTCGGGTTCTGAAAGGTCCCCGAATTTGACGGGAGCGCCGTTTCCGTCCCTGATATCAAGGTCTTCAAGCCTTCCGATTTCGGGGAAATCCAGCTTGACGGCTATGTCAATCAAGTTGAAACCCGACTCCGAGATGATTTTCTTTATAAATTCAGCCCAGTTTGAATAATAGTCCTCTATGGCCTTGGTGTCGGCAGGAGTCACATTCACTATTACCGGCTCCGTCACGCTTTCTGTGGGATTTTCCTTGGTGCAGGCGCAAAGGGAGAGCGCCGCAAGGACAGATGCCAATAAAATTCTGCTTCTCATAATCTTTATTTTTTACTGAACCTACAGATATACAAAAAATTCCAGGGCTACACCTTCGTGTCGCAGAATGCGCATCTTATGACGCCCGAATCGGTCTTGTGAAACAGGTGTCCCGTTTCTTCGTGGTTGCTGATGCACTTGGGATTGGGGCACTTCAAAGTTTCGTCACTGAATCTTTCCGGATGCTCCGGCATAGTGTGCTGCGGGTCATCCTTCCACTTGAGCAGGCTGTATATGAGCGCCATTCTCACGTATTTGCCGTTTCCCACCTGACGGAAATAGGCCGCCCTCGGGTCGGCGTCGACCTCGGGCCTGATTTCATTGACCCTGGGAAGCGGATGCAGCACGGCCATCCTGCTCTTGGCTCCCTTCATCTTCGCCGCGTCCAGCACGAAGCAGTTCTTCACCCTCTCGAACTCCTCCATATCCAGGAACCTTTCCTGCTGGACCCTGGTCATATACAGCACGTCCAGCTCGCCTATCACGGATTCTATGTCCTTCACCTCCCTGTAATCTATCCCCTGTCTGTCGCACACATCCTTCTTGATGTAGTCCGGCAGTCTGAGTTCGTCCGGGGCAATCAGAATGACCTTGATTCCTTGGTAACGGCTAAGGGCCTTGATGAGGGAATGCACCGTGCGTCCGAACTTGAGGTCTCCGCAGAAGCCTATGGTGATGTTGTCTATATGCCCGAGTTCCCTCTGTATGGTCAGAAGGTCGGTCAGGGTCTGCGTGGGGTGCGCGTGCGAGCCGTCTCCCGCGTTGATTATGGGGATGTGGGACGCCTGCGAGGCCACCAGGGGCGCGCCTTCAAGGGGATGCCTCATCGCCACTATGTCCACGAAATTCTCCACCACCCTGACCGTGTCGGCCACCGTTTCCCCCTTGCTGACGGAGGAATTCCTGGCATCGGAGAAGCCAAGCACCTGCCCGCCGAGTTCCATCATAGCGGAAGTGAAACTCAGCCTGGTCCTGGTGGAAGGCTCGTAGAAGAGAGTCGCAAGCTTGTGATACCGGAGACTGTCCCTGTAGTCGGCGGGATGCGCGATTATGTCCAGGGCAAGAGCGATAATCCGGTCCGTCTCGGCGCGACTGATGTCCGTAGGTTCTATCAGATGTTTCATATCAATGGTTTACTTTATCCAACTCTCGTCAGAGGGATTGTCCCTGAAGGCCAGTATCCTGTCCTTCCATTCGGGAGCGATGTATCTGTGCTCGGCGGCCACCTCGACCATAACGTCGAGATTGCAAAGGGACACGTTCCTGACACCGGCTTCGGCAAGGCGCCCGATTCCCTTCTTCATACCGTAGGTGAAGATGCTGACCACTCCCAGGACCTCGGCTCCGGCCTCCCTGAGGGCATCGACCACGTCGAGCACACTTCCTCCCGTGGAAATGAGGTCCTCGATGACCACGACCTTGGTTCCGGGCTCGAGCCTGCCTTCTATCCTGTTGTTGCGTCCGTGGGACTTGGCCTCGGAACGGACATAGCCCATAGGCAGTCCGAGTATCGAGGCGGCGATGGCGGCGTGGGCTATTCCCGCGGTGCTCGTACCCATAAGGGTCTCGACCCCGGGATATTCCGCCTTCACCGTGTCGGCTATGGCCTGTTCTACAATTTCGCGGACTTCAGGAGCCGTGAGTATCAGTCTGTTGTCCGTGTAGATGGGACTCTTTATCCCGCTGGCCCAGGTGAACGGTTCCTCCGGGCGGAGGAATACCGCCTTGATGCTGAGCAGTTTCTCTGCAATTGTTCTTTCCATTATCCTAAAAATTCTGTTACGCAACGCTGATATGCCGCCACGGGGTCTTCTGCGGCTGTTATGGGACGCCCCACCACTATGAAGTCGGAACCTGTCAGCCGGGCCTTCTGAGGAGTCATTATCCTGACCTGGTCGTCCGCGGCGGAGTCCGCGAACCTGATTCCGGGAGTGACCGCCAGAAAATCCTTCCCGCAGCGTTCCTTGACCATCGCGGCCTCGAGCGGAGAGCACACCACTCCGTCGAGCCCCGCGGTCCCGGCGTTCATCGCGTACTGGGCTATGGTTTCGTTCATTCCGGCGGAAATCAGGAGTTCATTCCGCATCCTTTCCTCGCTGGTGGAGGTCAGCTGGGTGACGGCTATCAGCAGGGGTCTCGTGCCGTCGGGCCTCGTGAGTCCCTCCAGCGCCGCTTTCATCATATCTATGGTTCCCGCCGCGTGAACGTTGGTCATATCGACGTCGAGCGCGGAAAGGACCTTCATAGTCTTCCTGACAGTGTTGGGAATGTCGTGCAGCTTGAGGTCCAGGAATATCCTGTGACCGCGCATCTTGATTTGCCTCACTATGTCGGGGCCGGCCCCGTAGAAGAGTTCCATCCCTATCTTGACGAAGGGTTTGCGTTCGCATCCGGAAAATCCGTCCAGAAAATCCAGGACCTCCCCGGAGCCGCTGAAATCGCAGGCTATGATTACGTCTTTCATACCGTTCCTATTATTTCGTTGATATCTTCTATTCCAAGTTCCCGCATCAGGAGAGGCAGTTCCTGTGCAATCTCCTTGCAGGCCATAGGGTTTCTGAGGTTCTCGGCGCCTACCTGAACCGCCGTCGCCCCCGCCATCATCATCTCCACGAGTTCCCGCGCGTTGCTTACTCCGCCGCAACCCATAATGGGAACTGAGCAGACCTTGCTCACCTGGTTCACCATCCTGAGGGCCAGCGGGAGCACCGCGTGTCCGCTGAATCCGCCGTAGCGGTTGGCCACCACGGGCTTTCTCCTCTCTATGTCTATCCTCATCCCGAGGACCGTGTTTATGAGCGTGAGCCCGTCGGCCCCGGCGTCCTGGCAGGCCAGCGCTATGGAAGCGATGTCCGTGACGTTGGGGCTGAGTTTCACGAACACCGGCTTGTCGGCGCACACGGCCTTGACCGCCGCCGTAACCTGCGCGGCGCACTGCGGGGATGTCCCGAAGGCAAGTCCTCCTCCGTGCACGTTGGGGCAGCTGACGTTCACCTCCAATATGTCGATTCCGGGGCAGGAAGCGGCCTTGCGGCAGCACTGCACGTATTCGTCTATGCTGAATCCGCTGACGTTGGCAATCACCGCTCCCGAATAGAGTTTCCTCAGGGCGGGGACTTTTTCGCCCACAAGCGCGTCCACCCCGGGGTTCTGAAGCCCCACTGAATTTATCATTCCGTCAGGGCACTCCGCTATCCTGGGGCACTCGTTGCCGAAGCGCGGTTCCAGAGTGGTTCCCTTGAGGGAAATGCCCCCAAGGAGGTTCAAGTCGTAAACGGAGGCCATTTCAAGGCCGAAGCCGAAGGTCCCGCTGGCCGGAACCACGGGATTCTTCAACTGAATTCCGCAAAGTTTCACAGATGTCACCATATCACGTCCTCCTTTTTGAACACGGGGCCGTCGGCGCATACCCTGGCAGGGCCCTTGACGGTATGGCAGGTGCAGCCGTAGCAGATTCCGCAGCCGCAGCCCATCCTTTCCTCCAGACTGACTTCCCCGGGGCCGTCAATCGCGCCGCACACGGCCTTCATCATCACCTTGGGGCCGCAGGTGTAGAAATAGTCGAACACGGGATTAAGCTGCGCCAAGGCATCGGTCACAAGCCCCTTCAACCCGGCCGACCCGTCCACGGTGACCAGGCGCGTGTCCGCTCCAAGGGCGCAATAGTCCTCGTACAGAATGGCCTCCGCGGCCGTATTGAAGCCCAGAATCACCGTAACCGTCCTGCCGCCCGCCAGCAAGTCCTTCACCAGGGTGAAGGCGGGCGAAGCCCCCAAGCCGCCGCAGACCACCAGCGCGGCTTGCTTGCTGGCGTCGGCGTCGAACCCGTTGCCGAGTCCGGTCAGGGCGTCGATTACGGTGCCGGGGCGGATTCCGGTCATTTCCCGGGTCCCCTCCCCCACGGTCTTGTAAATCAGCGTCAGACTTTCAGAGTCCCACTTCTGCACCGCAAAAGGTCTGCGGAGAAAGCGCCCGTCGAGTCTGAGGTCAATGAACTGCCCTCCGCGGACAAAGGGCGAAGTGTCGCCCTCCAGGCACATTCTCCAGGTCTTTTCCGCAATGCGGACGTTTTCCCTCACTGTGAAGTCGGACTGTTTCATTTGATGTATTCTGCGTCTATCGTGGATATTCCGAGAGTTATCTCTTCAAGGACGTCCAGCAGCACCCGCACGGTCTCGAGCGAGGTGAAAAGCGTCACGTTGTTCTCAACCGCGGCCCGCCTGATTCCGTAGCCGTCGAGCCTGGTGCTGTGCTGGTTTATGTCTATGGTGTTGATTACGTAGCTTACGTGTCCCTGGCGCAGCGAGCTCAGGATGTCGTTGCTGCCGTCACTGATTTTGCTCAGTTCCCTTGTGCGTATGCCGTGCTCCTTCAGATACCTGGCGGTTCCGGTCGTGGCCTCTATGTTGAAGCCCAGGTTGTAGAATCTGCGGATGAGCGGCAGGGCCTCGGCCTTGTCCCGGTCGGCTATGGTGGCGAACACGGTTCCGTAGTTCACCACGTTGACTCCGGAGGCCTGCAGAGACTTGTACAGGGCCCTTGTCAGGGAGTAATCGTAACCTATGGCCTCGCCCGTGGATTTCATCTCAGGGGAAAGGTAGGTGTCTATGCCCTTGATTTTCCCGAACGAGAAGGCGGGAGACTTGACGTAGTGCCGCCTGCTCTCACTCTGGTAAACCCGGGTGAATCCCTGCTCGCGCAACGAATGTCCCAGCATCACAAGGGTGGCCACCTTCGCCATCTGCACTCCTGTCGACTTGGACAGGAACGGAACGGTCCGGGATGACCTCGGATTGACTTCGATGACGTAAACGCTGTCATTTTCGTCCACTATGAACTGTATGTTGTACAGTCCCACTATGCCTATCTCAAGCCCCAGTTTCACGGTGTAGTCTATGATGGTGTCCTTCACCTTCTGGCTGAGCGAGAACGAGGGATACACGCTGATTGAGTCTCCGGAATGGATGCCGGTGCGCTCGACGTGCTCCATTATGCCCGGGATGAACACGTCCTTTCCGTCGCAGATGGCGTCGACCTCGGTTTCCCGTCCCTGTATGTACTTGTCCACCAGGACGGGAGAATTCTCGTTGATTTCCACCGCATTGTGGAGATAGTGCCGGAGGGCTTCCTCGTTGCCCACTATCATCATCGCGCGGCCGCCCAGCACGAAAGAGGGACGAACCAGCACGGGATAGCCTATCCTGGCCGCCGCCTTCACTCCTTCCTCCACGTCGGTGACCGCCCGGGCCTCGGGCTGGGGAATTCCGGTCCTGCGCATAATGGCCTCGAAGAGCTTGCGGTCCTCCGCGTTGTCGATTGCATCAATCTGCGTTCCTATTATGGGCACTCCGAATTCCGCAAGGGGTCCGGCCAGATTTATGGCCGTCTGTCCGCCCAGGGTGACTATGACTCCGTCGGGCTTCTCGAGATTGATTACGTTCATCACGTCCTCCACCGTGAGAGGCTCGAAGTACAGTTTGTCCGAAATGGTGTAGTCCGTGGACACGGTCTCCGGATTGTTGTTGATTATGATTGCCTCGTAACCCGCCTCGCGTATGGCCCAGATTGCGTGGACAGTCGAATAGTCGAACTCGACGCCCTGACCAATCCTGATGGGGCCGGCGCCGAGCACCAGAATCTTGCGCCTGTCGCTGACGACGCTCTCGTTCTCCTGCTCGTAAGTGGAATAGAAGTACGGGACCGCCGCATCGTGGGCCGCCGCGCAGCTGTCTATGTACTTGTATGACGGAAGTATGCCCGCTGATGTCCTGAACTCAATCATCTCCTTTTCCGTCCTTCCCCACAACTGACCCAGGAACTTGTCGGAGAATCCCATTCTCTTGGCCTCCCTGAGGAGGTTCCTGTCCATCGGAGCCGCCTTGAGCGCATTCTCCATCCTGACTATGTTGCAGATTTTCTCCAGGAAGAGCATATCTATCTTGGTGACGTCATAGATGAGTCTGATGTCGACTCCGTTCCTGATGAGCTGGGTTATCGCCAGCAGATGGTCGTCCGGGAACTTCACTATGTACTTCAGGAGCTGTTCGTCCGTCATCTGCCCGAATTTCTTCTTGTGCAGGTGACAGGCGCCTATTTCAAGGGAACGGACGGCCTTGAGCAGACTTTCCTCGAAGTTCCTGCCTATGCTCATCACCTCGCCCGTGGCCTTCATCTGGGTACCCAGTTCGTTGGTGGCTTCGCTGAACTTGTCGAAGGGGAAACGGGCGACCTTGGTGACTATGTAGTCGATGGAAGGCTCGCAGCAGGCCGGGGCGTCGGCCACCGTAATCTCATCCAGGGTGAGTCCTACCGCAATCTTGGCGGTCACCCTGGCGATGGGGAATCCGCTGGCCTTGGAAGCCAGCGCGGAGGAACGGGACACGCGGGGGTTGACCTCTATGATATAGTAGTTGAAAGAGAGAGGGTCCAGGGCGAACTGGACGTTGCATCCTCCTTCTATGTTCAGGGCACGAATCAGTTTGAGCGCGCTCGCCCTGAGCATTTCATATTCCCTGTCAGCCAGGGTCTGGACGGGAGCCACGACTATGGAGTCTCCCGTATGGATGCCCACGGGGTCCACGTTTTCCATAGAGCAGATGCAGATTGCGGTGTCATTGCTGTCGCGCATCACCTCGAACTCTATTTCCTTGTAGCCCTTCACGCTCTTTTCTATCAGAACCTGATGCACCGGAGACAGGGCCAGGGCGTTGCGCATCATTTCCGTGAGTTCCTCCTCGCAGGAAGCGAATCCGCCGCCGGTTCCTCCCAGGGTGAATGCGGGACGGAGCACTACGGGGTAGCCTATTTCGTTTGCGGTGTCAATCGCCTCCTCAGTGCTGTAGCAGATGCGGCTGGGAATCACGGGCTCCCCCAGACTGATGCAGAGTTCCTTGAAGAGTTCACGGTCCTCCGCCTTCTCTATGCTCTTGAAGGAGGTTCCCAGAATCTCCACGTGGCACTCGTCCAGCACACCCTTGCGCGCGAGTTTCACGGCAAGGTTGAGTCCGGTCTGTCCTCCCAGCCCGGGGACTATGGCGTCGGGACGCTCGTATCGGATTATCTTGGCAACGTATTCCAAATCCAGGGGCTCCATATAGACTTTGTCCGCAATGTGGGTGTCCGTCATTATGGTGGCGGGGTTGGAATTGACCAGGACCACTTCATAACCCTCTTCCTTGAGGGCCAGGCAGGCCTGCGTTCCTGCATAGTCAAACTCTGCGGCCTGTCCTATGACGATAGGACCGGAGCCTATGACCATCACTTTCTTGATATCTGTTCTCTTGGGCATAATCAGGCCTCCTCCATAGACTTTGTGAATTTGTCAAAGAAATCGCTTTCCTTCGGGCCGGGAGCGCCTTCGGGACAGAACTGGACGCCGGACACCCGGTCAGCGGGACATTCGAGTCCCTCTATGCTGGAGTCCGACACGTCCAGCCAGCTGACTTCCAGCGCAGTGCCGCGGATGCTTTCCGGGTCCACCACATAGCAGTGGCTGTGCTCCGCGCTTATTATCTTTCCGTCAGATACTCTTCTGACGGGGCGGCCTCCGTGATGGAGGCACAACTTCGTGGCCGCTCCGTAGGACATTGCTATGAGCTGGTGTCCCAGGGAGATGCCGGCAATGGGCAGCCTGCCTTTCAGGGCATTGATGACGGGAATAATCCCCGCGGCGGATTCCGGGGAGCCGGGGCCTCCGCAAATCAGCAGTCCGTCAGGGTTGAACGCCATAATCTCCTCGGCAGTGGTGTTGTAAGGGACCACCGTGACGTTGCACCCCCTGCGGTTGAGTTCCGCCACTATGCTGTGCTTGATTCCGCAGTCCAGGGCCACCACGTCGAAACGATGGTTCGGAGTACGGGAGAACCACCTCTTTGTACAGCTCACCGCGGAGACGGGATTGCTTTCCGGCCGGGTGTTCCTTATGAGCGCCAGGGCTTCCTCCACGCTCGTCTCCTCCCCCACTATGACCGCCCGCATAATCCTGTCGCCTCCGGCGTTTCTGATGATGCGGGTGAGCATTCTTGTGTCGACGTCGCCGACACAGGGCACCCCGTGCTCTTCCAGTTCTTCAGAGAGCGTCTTGGTGAACCGGAAGTTGGAAGGGGTTCCGCAACACTCGCGCACCACGAGTCCCGCGGGCCCCGACGTCCTGGCCTCATAGTCTTCGGCCGTTATTCCGTACTGGCCCATCAGGGGATAAGTCATAACCACAATCTTCCCCGCATACGAGGGGTCCGAGGCAATCTCCTGATATCCCACCATCGAGGTGTTGAACACAATTTCTCCGACAGTCTCCGCATAGGAGCCGCAGCCCGTCCCGCAGAAACTCTGTCCGTTTTCAAGCACCAGTTTCATCTGTTTCATAATCAGAGTGAATATATCTGTTTTCCTTTATATACCGTCCTGAGCACCTTGCCATAGACCTTCCATCCTTCGAACGGGGTGCTGTGCCCCAGGGAGAGGAAACGTTCCCCTTCTATGGTGAATTCCCTGCCGAGGTCTATCTCCACGAGGTCATTTCCCGATTCCGAGTCCACAGGAAGCCGGAACCTGCGCCTGGGGGCCAGGCTCATAAGGTCCACAAGTTTCTCGAGAGAGATGACGCCCTTTCTCACCAGGGCCGTGTAGAGAACCGGGAAAGCAGTCTCCAGCCCCACCACACCCATCGCGCTGCGCTCCAGGCCACGGGATTTCTCCTCAGCCGAGTGAGGCGCATGGTCAGTGGCTATCATATCTATGGTTCCGTCCTTCAATCCCTCTATGAGCGCGGCCCTGTCGGACGAGGTCCTCAGCGGAGGGTTCATCTTGAACCGTCCGTCTTCCTGCAAGTCATCCTCGCAGAGGGCAAGATAGTGCGGAGCCGTCTCACAGGTGACGTCCACTCCCCTGTCCTTGGCCCGGCGTATCAAATCCACGCTCTCCCTGGTCGAAATGTGGCAGACGTGATATGCGCAGCCAGTTTCCCCCGCAATGACGAGGTCCCTTTCTATCTGCCTCCACTCGCTCTCGGAGCAGATTCCCCTGTGGCCGTGAGCCGCGGCATAGGCGCCGTCGTGCACGTATCCCCCGCGAAGAAGGCTGTTGTCCTCGCAATGGGCAGCCAGTATGCAGCCGTTTTCCGCTATGATTTCCATTGCCCTGCGCATCACTTCCGGACTCTGCACGCCGCTTCCGTCATCCGAGAAAGCCACGCACCTGTCCTTCAGCGCCGCCACGTCCACGGGCTCCAGGCCCTTTCGTCCCACAGTAATCGAGGCATAGGGGCGCACGTCAATCACGGCATCCCTGCGTATGATTTCCAGTTCCTCTTCCAGATTGTCCACACTGTCCGGGACCGGATTCAGGTTGGGCATCGCGCACACACAGGTATAACCGCCCGCGGCCGCAGCAAGGCTGCCGCTGCGTATGGTTTCCTTGTAGGAATAGCCCGGCTCGCGCAGATGGACGTGCACATCACAAAAAGCGGGACAAACAATAATGTCAGTCCCGCTTTTTGAAGCTATCTTTCCGGATGAAGTCCCATATGAAAATTCATTTTTCATCGGGCTACAAATATAGTCATTTTCCCTTCTTTTCCAAAAAAATCTTTCGGTTTCCTTATGACCGTCAGGACGGGCAGATTTACGAATAATCAGAAAAAATGATTTTTTTCCCTTACCTTTGGAGGTCAGAAAACAATTTCCAATTGATGATAGACCTCAAAGGGATTCATAAGACATATCACGGCGAACGTTCCTTGTATGCCTTGCGCGGCATAGACCTGCATATCGGCGACGGCGAGTTCGTGGGAGTAACGGGCCCGTCGGGCTCCGGAAAGTCCACCTTGCTGAATGTCATCGGTCTCCTCGATTCGTACGACGAAGGCGAGTACCGCCTGGACGGGCGGCTTGTCAAAGGCCTGGACAGGGAGGAAGAAGCGCGCATCCGCAATCAAAACATAGGTTTTGTGTTCCAGAGATACAACCTCATTTCATTCAAGACCGTATATGAGAATGTCGAGCTTCCCCTGATTTACAGGGGCGTGCCCGGACAGGAACGGAAGGAGCGCGTGATGGATATGCTGGAGAAAATGGAACTTTCGGATTGGAAGGAGCACATTCCTTCCCACCTGTCGGGAGGACAGCAGCAGAGAGCGGCCATTGCCAGGGCAATGGTGATGAATCCGAAAATCATCCTGGCAGACGAGCCCACCGGGGCGCTGGACAGCAGGATGACGCAGGAAATCGTCAATCTGTTCAAGGAATGCAACAGGGACAGCAACGTCACCATCGTCCTGGTCACCCACGAGACATCCATTTCTTCCCAGCTGCCCCGTTGCATAACTATGAACGACGGCCTTATAGAGAGTGATGAAAGACGGTAACCTGACACCCAAGGATTTTTTCAGGGACATCCTGTCTTCTGTCAGGATGAGCCGCAGGCGGAGCATCCTTTCCGGCATAATGACAGTGTGGGGCGTATTCATATTCATTGTCATTGCGGGTGTTGCAAACGGGACGGACAGGGGCAACAGGTCCAATTACGACTACATTCTGAAGTACGGGAAAATAACAATCCTTCCCGGCAGGGTTTCCGAACCCCGTATGGGACTTGTCAAAGGCCGCAGAATAACCCTCACAAGAAGTGACGCCCGGGAAGCCCTGGCCCTTTTCTCCAATCGTGCCGAATACGTGTTCCCCCGCAAGCGGAGCAGCGCCGCCGGTGAGAGTCTTACAGGGTCGGCAGGCCTGACAGTCAGCGATTTCCGCAAGGAATTGGATGACAAGTATCTGAAAATCATCGCCGGTCGGGGATTCACCCGGGTGGAACTGGAAGGACGGCGCAGAATCTGTATTCTCCCCGAATCTGTCGCCGTGCAGCTGTTCGGAAGCCCGGCCGATGCCGTCGGAAGCATTCTTGACATCAACAGACTGCCCTATACCGTATTGGGAGTTTACCGGACCATACACAACGTAAGGATAAAGGATGTCTTCGTCCCGTTCGAGACCGCGATGTCAATGCCCGGAGCCGGAGAAGAGTTGAGTTCCATCGACATAAAGATGTTCCTGGGAATCCCCGCCGAAGAGAAACACCTGCTCAGGAAGGACGTTGAATCCTGGTTCTGTTTCAGGAAGGGAATCGACCCGGGTGACACCTCCGCCCTTTGCATCGAAGAAAACATCGATTTCATAAGCGACCAGGAAAAATTCCTTGGCTCGATGCGGAAGTTTACCGGAATCATAGGTCTGCTCTCCCTCCTGATGAGCATCCTGGGGGTAAGCAGCATAGTCCACCTTTCGGTAAAGGAAAGGACGAAGGAGATTGCGGTCCGGCTTGTCTGCGGTTCGAGCAAAGGCTCGATATTCCGGCTGGTTCTCGGAGAGTCGGTGATGATTATGCTGATTTTCGGAATCGTCGGGATGCTGCTCGGTTCACTCGCGCTCGATGCCTTCAACGTCGTTGTGGACAGAATCAACGACGGCGCCAAATGGGTGTTTCTCGGGGATATGACAGTGAGTTGGCAGATAATATCGTCCTGTACCGCCCTTATCATTGCCTGCGGGCTGGTTTCAGGGCTTGCGCCGGCACGCAAGGCCACATCGGTAAGAATCAATGAAGCGATGAACTGCGAGTAGGACTATGGAGGAGAATCTGTTCAAGGATGCAATGATTACGCTCAGGCGCAACCGTACAAGGACCGTTCTTTCGGGAGCGGCCGTTGCCGGAGGCGTGTTCATCCTGCTCGTGGCGCTTGCCGGCTTCAACGTCTTTTACAACGGTTCCATTGGGGAAATCAGCAAACTGAACGTGGAATCAGTGGTTGTCAATCCGCTTCCGACGACAATGAGTTACTCCGGATACGGCTCAGGGAGGGAATGGCGCATCAGCAAATCCGACCTCGATGCAATCAATTCGGAATTCCCGAACACCGTCACCGATTCCGGGCCCGTATTCTGTCCCACGGGACCCCAGCCCGTCCAGGTCATAGGAGGGAGGAAAGACAAGGTCGCGGTCCTTGCGGTTTATCCCGGCCTGTTGTCCCTGACACAGATGTCGATGGCCGGCGGACGGTTCATCGACGAACTCGATATGCGGCACCGGAGCAAAGTGTGCGTCATAGGATTGAATCTGTCTGAAAAGTGGTTCGGGGACAATGAGAACCCCTGCGGGAAAGACATTCTGATAGGAAACAATATGTACACCATCGTAGGTGTCGTGAAAAAGGACAATCCGTTCATACGGCCGTTCGGCAACGAAGAGAATGCCGTTCTCCTCCCGTATTCCACCTTTGACTCCGACCGCAAGCTGGACGGCGAGTTGTCCTGCCTTGTCTTTTCCCTGAATATGACGGAGGGATTCGAACAGAAGAGGGAGGAAATCCTGCGTTTCCTGCGGGAACGGCACAAAATCAATCCGGACGACGCCGCCGCGACAAACGTCGAAGGGATGCAGGAGTATTCCCAGATGCTCAAGACTCTGTTCAGCGGGACAAAGGTGATAATATGGGTCGTTTTCATCGGAATCATACTTTCCAGCCTGCTCGGGATATTCGGCATTATGCTTCTTTCCGTCCGGGAGAGAAAGGGTGAAATAGCCGTCAGGCTGGCGATGGGCGCCGGGCCGCGTCAAATCATCAGCCAGTTCGTGCACGAGAGCCTTGCGATTTGCGTCTTCTCTTCGATGGCCGGGCTGTTCGCCGCGGAGGTCCTCATTGCCGTCCTGCGTCACCTGATGCTCTCCGGCGTGATAACGGACCCTCTCTACGGCCTTCCGCACCTGTCGTTAGTCGGAAACCTTGCCGTGATTGCCGTAGTGATTGGCGGAGGTGTCCTTTCCGGATATTTTCCTGCGCGGAAGATGGTCGAAAAGAATATTTCAGAATTGTTATATGATATTTAAAATCACGAAGATATGAAACTCAAAACCGGTTTGTTCTCATTTGCGGCCCTCGCGCTTTTCCTGCTCGTGATTCTATGGCTGCTTTCAAGAAACCCCAGGGAAGTCTATTCGTATGCCGAGGTCGGTTATTCCGACATTGCTTCCACAATGACAATTTCCGGGAAAATATCTCCCGAGAAGGAGGTGCAGATAAGGCCGCGCATTTCAGCGCACGTTTCCGACATCCTGGTCGAATGTGGAGACAAGGTGAAAAAGGGTCAGCGTCTGGTCATTCTGGAGGCGATTCCCGACGTTTTCGCGCTTGAAGAGGCGAATGCCGCCGTCGAACTGGAGAAAATAGCGCAGAAGCAGGCGCAGACCGACTTTGAGAGGGCCAAGGTGCTGTACGCCGGAAAGTCTATTTCAACCAAGGAGTCATGTGTGTCCACTAAAAGTTGTGGACGGTTTATATAAGTTTAACAATTAAAAC